>CAXQNK010000032.1:0-27981 GCA_964225175.1 Candidatus Nitrosopumilus sp.
GTGCCGCGCGCCTGCCTGGACCCGTTATTTCGACCAGCGAGAAATTGTTCATCAGGTCATCATAATCGCAAATTGTGACAATTTATGGTAGCGCATCTAGCCAGCCGTATCGCCACGTATTTCAAGCAGTTACGGCAAGTGTTAAGCTTCTCAGGACACACCTGCCGACCTGGGACTGAATGCAATCCAAAACCATCATCCGCCGCGCGAGACCGTCCGACCTGGCATCGGTGATGGATTTCGTGGGACAGAGTAAAACCGGAACTTCCGACCAACAGAACGCGGAATGGATCCTGCATCCAATCGACCTGGCTGATACGCGGCACCCATTGCAAGAGGCCATGGATGATGAATCTGTTCACATTGCCGTGACAGGCGGCAAACTTTCAGGCCTTGCCGTTCTCAATGTACGACAGGCTCGATTGCTGCAACTTCGTATATGCGCCTCTCCGCAGCAGGCACAGATTGCCGCACGCTTGTTGCAATCGATCGAGCGCCGCGCCGTGTGTTTTGGTATCAGGCGGATCCATCTTTTTGCACGTCCAGAACGCGAGGCCTTTCTCTCAGCACATCATTATGTCCGGCCCGATTCAAACGAGGCACTTGCGCACGGGAAGAATTCGCAAGCAGCTCGGCGCTCGCGCAGTCTTCTGCGCCGCAGAACCCGCCTCGCACGCCATGTCGATTCGCTGCTGCGGGACCTTGGGGTGCCCAGCGATTACGGCCAGCTCCATCGCCTCGAACTACAGGCAGAATGTCAGTCTCTGTGCCTCGTCGAGAGAACCGAAAATGGGCGGGAACATCACCTGATGCCCGCGGCGGCCCACGCCTGGTTCGAAATGTCCCGAGCGGCCACTCATGCCGGGGTGGGCCTGGAAATTGTGTCAGCGTTTCGATCTTTTAATTACCAGGCCGACATCATTCGCCGGAAGTTGTCCGCAGGACAGAACATCGACGCCGTGCTCAAGGTGTCTGCAGCGCCCGGGTTCAGTGAACATCACAGTGGAAGAGCGCTCGATCTCAACCAACCGGGTCTGCCGCCGCTTGAAACGACTTTTTCAGACACCGCTGCGTTCAGGTGGCTCAATAGCAATGCCGGTTCATTTGGATTCAGGATGTCCTATCCCCGAAATAACCGCCACGGCATCGCCTACGAGCCTTGGCATTGGGCCTGGACCGGCTGAGTCCGCGCTTCAGCAGGTGGTGTCGGCAGCTCTCCAGAAATACCAACTGGCCGCGCTACGAAAAGGGCTGAGATGAGCCGTCGTCGTGATCACGTCCCGCGGGCTGGGAACGCCTGCGAGTCCGTAGACCCTTGCGACTCCTTTTTGCACACCAAGGTCGCTCGCGGGCATCACGTCAGGACGGCCAAGATTGAAGATCAGTACCATTTGCGCCGTCCAGGGACCGATGCCCCGGACCGCGATCAACCGTTCAATCACCTGTTCATCATCCAGGCGGCCCAAACGCGCCCTGCTCGGGACTGTTCCGTCCATGCATTTTGTCGCCAGGTCCTGAATGGAGCGCGCCTTGGCCTCCGACAGACCCACTGCCCGCAATGCCTTCATGTTCATCTTCAACACAGGCTCGGGGCGGGGAATTTCGTCAGGACACAATGCACAAAACCGACCGTAGATGGTCGCGGCAGCCTTTCCTGAAAGTTGTTGATAGGCGATTGAACGACTCAAGGCCACGAACAGATCAGGCTCGTGGGCCAAGTGCAAGCGCTCTGATCCAAAAGCCCTGATGAAAGAACACAGGCGCGGGCAGGAGGACTCGAGGTGCGCCCGGGCGCTCGTCCAGTTATAGCGTAGTCGACTCACGCTTCAGCAAGCTCGTTCGCATCGGTTTTGGCCTTCGCCGGTCCGTTTATCGCCGTTCATTATCCCGCTCGTAACCGGATTCACGAAGGGCTCCCAAGGCGATACACAACCAGGACAGGATTAACGCAAAGCCCCCCATCGGGGGTATATTTGCAACAGCAGCCGGTGACGCAGTTTGTTGCCAATATATCCCGCCACTAAACAGAACGACACCCGCAAACATCAATGGACCCGCAGCCCGGTACCAGGTTGAAGTTCTCTGACGCAACAACACGGACAGCGCGAGCAATGCGGGCGCATGGACCAGGTGGATCAGGCTGGCCGACGCCCAACTGCGCTGAGCTGCCGGGTTGTCGTCACCGCCGAGCAGGTGGGCACCAACGGCTGCAAGAATGACACCGCTCAGGCCAAGAAGCGCCGCAGCAGCGGTCATCAATCGATTGAAACTCATGGATTCGCGGTGTCGGCGTCGCTCTCGAGCGGCTTCAGTAGGTCGGCCTGGCGCTTGCCCAAGCTTGAAAATTTGTATTCGGGAATCCTGAACTGCCAGCCCTGTCTGGCCTCGTTGAATCGCTCGGCTTCAGCGGACATCGAAACTTCGATCTCTGGAATCTGCACGTCTGCTTCCCCGATGGGCGTCACGGCAGCCGGTGTTGTTGCGCTCAACATCAGCCAGTGCGACCCGTCTTCGGTCCAGGCATCAACAATGTACTCGAGCCCGCCAAACGTCAGCGCCCGGAATCGAACTGCATCATCAGGCGCATCTCCAATCGCAGGACGAACGGCATCCATTTGCAACGCGGACAGTGCGCCGGCAAGCGAATTCACGGACCAGGCCGAGGAAATTTCCCGGCCCTCTGGCAGGCTCTCCAGGGTGAAATCGGTATCAGCAGCATTGCCTTTGCGAGCCCGTATCCAGTCTCCATCCGGGTGAATGATTTCGAGCTCCGAAACTTCGCCCGATGGCAGGTCGATGATTTGCCGATCCGCCCAGTCCACTGCATTTACGGAAGCCTCCATCTCCTTGTCCACGAGCACGCTGCGCGCGGCATCTGCAAGTCGAGCGTACTGACCTTCCCGTCCCGATGCCGACTTGCCCAAGATGATCGACCGGGACTGGTTCTCCCAATACAGGGTTACGCGAATGCCGGTCGCCGGTTCGGAATCGGAATGCTTCACTCCCAGGCGCTCGTAGTAGTCAGGGTTATCCGTCTTGAGCTCGAGAATCCGCGCTTGAGCAAGATCGCCTAGCAATTGGCGCAGTTTTTCCCAGCTCGCCGGATAGCCATCCAGTTCCTCGATTGCCCAGGCATCCTCGGTACGATAGACGCTGACCGACTCATTCGAGCGATCAAATACCACGCGCTCAACTGCGTTAATGTGTTCTGAAAGCCCAGGCAAAAGGGGGTCATTACCCATGGCCCCGTCGTCCTTGCTGCTCTGCCTGGGCACCAATAATGCGACAGCGATTACTGCAATGACCGTTGCAAGAAGTAAGGTCGAAAAATGCTTTCTGCTCATGCCGGCTCTTCCTTCCTGCGCCGCTGGCGGAACTGGCCAATGAACACGGAGAGCACGATGACCAGGATGGGGACCAGGCCGATGTTGACGATTTTGAGCCAGGTGCCGAGCCCATCGATTTCGCGATCAAGCTGATGCCGGACCTCTCGCAAATCCGCCCTGATTTTCAATCGCTGATCGACAAAGCGCTGAATTTCCGTCTCCTGAGCCAAACTCAGCACGGTCAGGTCGCCATCCTCTCGCGAGGACTGTATCTCCGTCAGCTTACGCTCAGTGTCTTCCAGTTCTTGCTGCAAGCGCTCCTCGGTCGCCCGAAATTGCTCCTCAGCCTCCAGCCGTAGGCGGTCGACCCGGGTAAACGGCCGAGCCGATGTCGCACGCGTGCGAATGCTGATCAGTTCGGGACTGCCAAGCATGTGGTCTACCCCATTCACAACCAGGGATCCATTATCGGCAAAGGAATTGACCAGGGTCTGTCCCAGGAAATTCTGTTTCTGCACCCACAGCCGATCACTGAGCACGTCAGAGTCAGCGAACAGGAGTACGTTGATGCCCCCTTCCACGGCCCTGCTCCGATGGATTTCAGCTTGCTCTTGTGTTGGCGCCTGCTCGTATAGGGACTGGGCAGGTCCTGTCACGCGTGCTGCCAGGGCATAACGGTCACCGGTTGGTTCAAACCCGTCCAGCAGCTCATTCGGATTGTTCAGAAATCGCAGACGCCCGCTATCGATGGGTGCCGCATTTTCACTGCTAAGCACGAGGGGCTCGAATGCTGTCGTGGCGTCCTCGACCGGTTCAAACCAGCCAGCGGATGAAAAATTCACCGCTTCGAGGTCCGCGCTGACAATGTCGTCTGAATTCAACCCATCACCTGTGACCGACAGGATGCCGAGGTGGCGAACGGGTGCCATTCCGGCACCGGCACTGACCTGGAGCGCGTAATACAGGTCCCCGACGACACGACCGGCATCGTAAGCGACACCCCACGCAGTGAGCAGCTCACCAAGGTCTGATGCACTGCGGGCGTTCATACGAGCCATGGGGTCAGAGGGATCACCCCCTGTATCCATCTCCGCCATCGGATCCAGGAACACCACAAGGCGCCCGCCTCGAAGCACAAACTGGTCCAGCTCATATCGAAATTCGGCGCTGAGCTCCCGGGGGTGCACCATGAACAGCAGGTCGACATCCTCGGCGATCACCTCGGCATTGGGTCCCAACGTTTCCACGTTGAAGAGCTGGGTTAACTGATCATAAATTACCCAGCCCTCTCTCAGACCCTGGCTCATGGGATCAAAACCGGGCTCGAGCTCCAGCGAACTGAACAACGCCACCTTCCGTCTCTCCGGGCGCGACAGGGTGGCTACCATTTTGGCGAGGTCGTATTCAAGAAAGCGTTCCTTGGAGGGCTGGATAAACGGCATGACCTGGACGTCGTCGAGGCTATTGGTTCCCGCCAGGCCGAAATAGAGCATGTCTCCGCCTGCGCCCACGGGGACCGACTGAAGACCAAACTCTGCGGCCCGATCCTCATCCGGAGAGAACGGCAGCGGATTGATCCGCCTTACCGAGAGACCGCCGGCACTGGCTTGTGCCATCTCCTCGAGCAGCTCTTCCACCCACGCCGCATAACTTCGCAACTGGGGTAACTCCCGGCTGCTCTCCTCGGAAAAGAAAAGATAGAGCGTCACGGGCTCCTGGAGATTTTCGAGAATTTCCCGGGTGCCAACGCTCAGCGTGTATTGCCCATTCTCCGTCAAGTCGACGCGCCACCCGCGGAGCATCGCGTTGGAAATAATGAGTAGGGCGATAAACAGCAAACTCGCCAGTGCGATGGTGCCGAAAGAATAAAAACTTCGATTTGCCGGATTCATGATTACTCCGCTCAATCTGCTTTTCTCAGTTCCAGGATGATGACGTTGTTGAATAACCAAAACCCGGTAACCAGTAGAAAATACAGGAGATCACGCATGTCAATCACGCCTCTCGAAATATCACTGAAATGCGCGAGGAAACTCATATTGGCCACCGCATCCAGGACGATTTGTGGTGCCCACCCGCTGAACAGGTTCATCACCATGGGCAACCCACTCAATAGAAACACAAAACACGCAGCAATCGCCAGGATGAAAGCGATGACCTGGCTGCGGGTCACTGCGGACATGCATGAACCGATGGCAAGCATGCCACCCGCCATGAGCCAGCTTCCAATGTACGCCGCCAGGATCACGCCGTTATCAGGATTCCCAAGGTAATTGACGGTAATCCAGACAGGAAACGTCAAGCTGAGCGTGAAACCCAGAAAAAGCCAGGCCGCAAGGAATTTACCCACAACCGCTTGTAAGGGGGAGATCGGCAAAGTCAACAGCAGCTCAATGGTTCCCGATCGTCGCTCTTCCGCCCACAATCGCATGGAGATGGCGGGCACCAAAAACAGGTAAAGCCAGGGGTGGAAACGGAAGAATGGCTCCAAGTCGGCCGTTCCGCGTTCGTAGAACCCACCCAGATAAAACGTGAACACACCGGCCATCACCAGGAAAATGACGATGAATACATAGGCAACCGCAGTCGAAAAATAGCCAGCCAGTTCACGCCGAAGGATATTGGTAATCGCCCCCATCAGACTGTTTCTCCCCGCGTGATCATGCGGAACACTTCGTCGAGGCGGCCAGCCTCATAGCGCATCTCGGCCACCTGCCAGGCTCGCGCCCTGATCACATCGGTCACGGCCCCGAAAAGGCCGTCGCTAGCTGGGAACACGGTCAGTTCATTGCCGTTGACTTCTGCGCTGGCCACTTCGGACAATTCACTCAGGACGCTGGCCATCTTGCGCACGTCATTCGCGACGAGCGTCATTGCATTGTGGTAGCGGGATCTGGCCACCAGTCCGGCGGGGGAATCGTCTGCGAGCAACCGGCCCTGCGCAATGATCATGGCCCTGTTGCACACTGCCTCGACTTCCTCAAGGATATGGGTGGAGATCACGATAATCTTGTCGCTGGACATGTCCGCTATCAAGCGACGCACTTCATGCTTTTGATTAGGATCAAGGCCGTCCGTGGGCTCATCGAGGATCAGGACATCCGGATCATGAATTATGGCCTGGGCGAGTCCCACACGTCGCCTGAATCCTTTCGAGAGGGTCTCGATCGCCTGGTGCACAACACCACTCAGATTAAGCCTCTCAATCACTTCCGACACGGCCCGCTCTCCGCGTGCCGAATCAAGCTCACGCGCCCGGGCCACGAAACGCAGAAACTGGCTCACGGTCATTTCACCGTAGCTCGGGGCGCCCTCTGGCAGGTAACCGATACAACGCCGGGCAGCGAGAGAATCACTAGTGACATCATGGCCGTGGATTCGTGCGGTTCCCGAACTCGGGGCGAGGAAGCCAGTAAGCATTTTCATGGTCGTTGATTTTCCAGCGCCGTTCGGGCCCAGAAAGCCCAGCACCTGCCCCGGTTCGACAGTAAAGCTTAAAGCATCCACGGCGGTGATATTGCCGTAGTGCTTGGACAAGGAATCAGCTTCAATCATTTTTTTCAGAGTCGCGAAGCGACAAGTGTTTCATCATTGTTTATGTTACCAACTGGCAGCGGCTTTTTTACGGATTTTCTGATCGAATTTCAAGAATATCCTCGACGGCGCAATTCGCTCCAACACCGCAGACCACCGACGACCCCAAAGGTTCCCATCCATGGCGCAGCGCGAACTTGAGCATGCCGTGACTTTTGTCACTGGAACCAAAGATTCGCAGCCGCTAATTTGGGGGCAGTCACTCGAGGAGATTTCGATTATGAGCTTCTGGACAGCAATCGCCATCATCTGCGTGGCCGGCATCATAGGACAGGTTTTTCGTAGCCGACACGAAGCCGGGAATTCTTCCGGCAATCAAGAACGGCTCGATCAAATGATGGATCGAATGGACGCGCTGGAAAGGGAAATGCGAGAGCGAATCGAAGTGCTCGAGCGCATCATGACGGACCGGAAGGATGACCTGAAGCGCGCTTTTGATGGCTTGGAATAGACGCCTTTGGCCCGGCCACCGACACACAAAGCGATGGCGGGTTCAGACGATGCCCAGTTCGAATGCCTTGAGCACGGCCCGGGTACGGTCTCGCACGCCCAACTTCGACAGAATGTTGGAAACATGATTTTTAACTGTGCCCTCGGCAACGCCCAGTGAATTGGCAATCTCCTTATTGCTGTAGCCGCCCGCCATCAATCGAAGAATCTCTGTTTCTCGCTCAGTCAGCGGATCGGGGCGATCCAGGGCGTGAAAATCGGTACTCAGACCCTCGAGTCCTTTCAAAAGTCGTTCAGTCACAGCCGGCTTAACCACTGATCCCCCCGCGGAAACGGTTTTCACCGCATCGACAAGATCATCCAGAGAAACGTCTTTGAGGAGATATCCCTTTGCACCATACTGAATGCCGGCCAGGACGTATTCATCATCATCGAAGGTTGTCAGAATGATGGTCGGTGGCAACGTATCGGCCTGCTGTAACCTGCGCAACACGTCCACGCCGGACACACCGGGCATACGCAAATCCAGGAGCATGACATCAGGCGCCGCTTCGGAGACTTTCTCAATGGCGTCTTCGCCGTCAACGGCTTCGGCAACCACCTCGATCTCTTCCGATAACTCCAAGAGGCTGCGGACCCCTTGGCGAACCAGGTTTTGATCATCGACCAACATGACTCTGATCATCCAATTACCCCCCTTGGGACCCATGCGTGCAGCGCAAAGCCATCGCCTGGTGCCGTCTCCAATTCAAGTTTTCCGCCCATCTGTTCCAAGCGCTCCTGCATGCCACGCAGGCCGTTACCAATCATAACTCGGTCACTGCCCTGACCATCATCACGCGCACTCATTGCCACGATATCGCCACGGATACTTAATCTGATCCAGAGGTTGGTCGCCTGCGCGTGCCTCATGCTGTTGGTGATCATTTCCTGTGCGCACCTTAGCAGCAATCGCGCCCGGTGTGGATCCGTCATGACCTGCTCTGCCGGAAGATCAAGGTGAATATTCGGCTGTGGAATGTCCTCGACCAACACAGTCAGCGCCCGGCCAACGTCAACATGGTCGCCTTGGCGCATGTCACTGACGACTTCCCGCACGTCCGAGAGCAGCAGCTTGGCAAGGGAGTGCGCCTGCTCTACATGTTCCAGGGCCTTGCCCTCCACCAGGTGTGTGACCACCTGCAGATTGAGGGTCAACGCGGTGAGATGATGTCCCACCAGGTCGTGGAGTTCCCTCGCAATGCGCACGCGTTCCGCGATTCGGCTATTTTCTGTCAGCAATGCCTTTGTCGCTCTCAATTCCGCATTGCGAGCGCGAAGCTCGTCACGTGCTTGCTGAAGGCGTGCGGTGGCCATTGAACCGGTGAAGGCGAACAGCGACATTCCCAGAAACAGGCCGGCGCTGAGTGCCGCATTCGTGGAAGACATTTCGGGAATTCGGCTGACGACAAGCGCAAGCAGAAGGTTCTGCCCCACCAGCCAGACCGTAGAGGAGACCAAAGGCAACATCCACGGCAGGAGGCCCGAGAGAATCAGTAACAATATCCCCCCCAATGCAGATTCACTGACCGCACTCACTCCCAGCGCACAACCCGTCAGCGCCATGAGGTAAGCGATGCGACGCACGCGCGGCGCCTTGCCTGGCAGGTAACGCAAAATATTCCAGAACAGGATTCCGAACAAGCCATGGAGGATAGACCACTCCAGAATAACGCCACCCGGCAACGGCTGCTCGCGAAGTAAATCCACCAGCATCAGGGGCACCGCGGCGCAGAACCAAGTAAACAATCCAGCAATTCGCAGCAGGTTCAGCGGTTTCTGATTTGAGCCCAGCGGATGCATCTGGAGTGTCAGCCTCGTTCACTCGATTAACGTGGGATAATAGCGTGTATTGAGAAATATTATATGTCCCCATGGTCATGGGGGCGGACAGTTAATCCGAGGAGTCTCGAGGGGAATGAATCACGACGTCCTCAGGTTAAACGAGGCGGATCTGGATGAAATCCATGAACTGCTGCAGCGCTACGATATGCAATTTAAGCTGGTGACGCCGGGAGAAGAAATTCCCGGTAGTTACTGGGGCGATGAGGAAGCGGGCTTGCGTGATCACTGTCTGCTGGCGAGGCCAGACACGCCCGTGCATTCGGTGCTGCATGAGGCCAGCCATTACATCTGCATGGATCCCAAACGGCGACAGGCACTGGATACCGACGCCGGGGGCGATTACGACGAGGAAAACGCAGTGTGCTACCTGCAGATCCTGTTGGCGGACGAACTGGGTGACATGGGACGCAATCGGATGTTCCGAGACATGGATCAATGGGGTTACAGCTTTCGGCTGGGCAGCGCTGCACGATGGTTCGAGGATGATGCCGAGGACGCGCGGCATTGGCTCGAATCACACGCATTGATCAACCCATCCGAGAAACCTACCTGGAAAATTCGCGAGTAGCCCGGCGCTCTTAGCCCTGCAAGGGGGGAATCCAGCCGAGAGCCCAGGCCACTGCGATGGCGGCAACCACCAGACCCCCTGCGAGCATCCACGCCCGCCTCGCACCCCTCGATTCTGCGGGCTGCTCACTCAGCACGCGTTCCGGTCGCAAGCCGGGCGCCTGGAGCAGCCAGCGGCAGGCACCTGCGCGGATTTCATCTCCTGGGGCCAGTCGGGCTTCCCTGACGGGTTTGCCGTTACGCAATACCTGCTCCGAGGTGTCAAGCACCGTCAGTATGACCCCGTCATCATTGTTGACTGCGATTTCGGCAAGCCTGTGTGTTGCTCCGGTTTGGTCGATGTAAACACCGCCATTCGGGTCCCGACCAATGTATACAGGATCTTCAAGCAGGGTCACCCGATTGATAACCGCTCCCGATGTCCCTTTGAGGCGATAGATTCCCATGTGCAAATCACGTTCCCTGGCTTATTGGCGTTCAATCAATGCGATCGCCATCGCTGCAATGCCCTCTTCTCGACCGCAATAACCCAGCCCTTCCGTTGTCGTTGCCTTGATCGAAATACGGTCTTTTGACACACCCATGTCAGTGGCCAGGTTAGCTAGCATCGCCACCCTGTGTGGGCCAATTCTTGGCCGTTCACACACCAGGGTCACATCAACGTTGACCACGCCCCACTGCGCGGCACGCAGGAGTTTCACTACCTTGCGCAGCAACGCCCGGCTGTCGGCGTCTCTCCATTCCTGCTCGGTGGGCGGAAAATGTTGGCCAATGTCACCCAGTGCCGCCGCACCCAATAACGCATCGCACAGTGCGTGCAACGCAACATCCCCATCCGAATGCGCCTTCAATCCACGATTGTGTGGAATCTTGACACCACACAGAGTGACATGATCGCCGCTTTCGAATGCGTGCACATCAAAGCCCTGGCCAACCCGAATGTTCATCCCGAGGGCTTCCGATGTTTTTCGCGCAGCCAATTTTCAACAGGATGCACATCGTCCGGGTAGGTGATTTTAAGATTGGCAGAGGAGCCCATGACCAGTTTTGGCCTAGCCCCCACCAATTCCATCGCGGCGGCCTCGTCGGTTGGCTCAAAATTTTCTGAAAAACATTGTCTCAGCGCGTCGATCAGCCGCCTGATTAGGAAAAGCTGGGGGGTTTGTGCCGCCCACAACCCGCTTCGTTCGAGCGTTCGACTGCTGTTTCCGGCACCATCATCCCGCTTAAGCGTATCCCTGAGCGGCACTGCCAACAATGCCCCATCTTCACCGCCCAGCCCCTGTTTGACCAAACGTCGAAGGCAATCAGCCGGAAGGCACGGGCGAGCTGCATCATGCACCAGGACCCAATCAGCCGCCGGGTCCGAATCCTTGATGGCCAGCAATCCGTTGAGAACTGAGCGCGCGCGCGTGTCACCACCGATCGCCGTTCGAACACCGGGAAACAGTGGGGCAATCAACTCCTGGAACTGTTCATCTTCGGGCGACAGCACCACGGTTACGCCCGACAACTGCGGCAATTCCCAGACAGCCGCGATCGAGTGCGCAAGGACTGGCCTTCCCGCCAGTGGCACATATTGCTTCAGGAGGGCGTCACCAAATCGATGCCCTCGGCCTGCGGCAGGAATCAATGCGTGAATGACCGGATCAGCGCTCATTTAATTCTCTCCCGGCTGCGGCGCGGGCACGACCTGGTAAAACTCCTCGCCCTCCTTGATCAGGCCGAGCTCTGCCCGGGCGCGCTCCTCCACCGCCTCCAATCGTTCCCTGAGATCCTCTACCTCGGCTTGGAGTTCAAAATTTCGCCGGTTGAGTTCCTCGTTCCGCTCCCGTTGCTCTTTGACGCGCTCTTCAAGCCGCCCGACCTCATTGAAACCACCGTCTCCAAACCACAGCATGGACTGCAAAGTGATAAAGAACAGCAGAAGAATGGCGATCAGCCAGCGCATTGGGCGACTAGAGCTTTAGCCCTGCAACATGCTTGAATGCCGATGTGCCGGCAAAGCAGGCGTCATGGCCAAGCGCCTCCTCGATCCTCAGCAATTGGTTGTATTTGGCGACCCGGTCGGAGCGGGAAAGCGACCCGGTCTTGATCTGGGTCGCCGAACACGCGACCGCCAAATCAGCGATGGTTGTATCTTCGGTTTCCCCGGAACGATGAGAGACCACCGCACCGTATCCGGACTCCGCCGCCAGATTGATTGCCTCCAGGGTTTCGGACAGGGTCCCGATCTGGTTTAGCTTGATCAATATCGCGTTAGCGATGCCCTGATCGATTCCCCTTCGAAAAATTTCGGTATTGGTGACGAACAAATCGTCTCCTACGAGCTGACAATGTGCACCGGACAACTCGGTGTGCACAGCCCAACCTGCCCAATCATTTTCCGCCAGTCCGTCTTCCACGGTAATGATCGGATACTGCTGAATCCAGCCCTCGAGATACTCGGCAAATTCCGCTGACTCAAAACTTCGATTTTCTGAGTCAAAAACATACTTCCCCTCCCGATAGAACTCTGACGATGCCACATCAAGTCCAAGAAAAACCTGCTGACCAATGGCATAACCAGCCTTTTCTACGGCTTCAAGTATGACTTCGACTGCAGACTCGTTCGAGGACAAGTCCGGTGCAAAACCACCCTCGTCACCCACCGCGGTGCTGAGCCCCATCTTGTGCAGGACGGCCTTGAGCGCATGAAATACCTCTGTGCCACATCGCAGCGATTCTGAAAAGGAGTCGAACCCCAAGGGCAAGATCATGAATTCCTGCATATCAACGCTGTTGTCTGCATGTGCACCGCCATTGATGATGTTCATCATGGGCACGGGTAACGTCAGCTTTTCCACGTTCTGAAGACGCGACCACAGCGGTCGGCCCTCTTCAGCGGCCATTGCGTGTGCGGCAGCCATGGAAACGCCCAGCAGGGCATTGGCGCCCAATCGGCTTTTGTTGGGCGTTCCATCAAGCTCGATGAGCCGTCGATCCAGATTCGCCTGGTCAGAGACATCCACGCCCGCGAGCGCCGCTGCAATTTCGCCATTTACGTGCTCGACTGCCTTGAGCACACCCCGCCCAAGGAATCTGGAGGCGTTACCGTCACGCAATTCAATCGCTTCGTGCTCACCTGTTGAGGCGCCCGAGGGCACGGCAGCCCGACCAAAGGCTCCGGATTCCAGGGTGATGTCCACCTCAACGGTGGGATTGCCTCGCGAATCCAGGACCTCACGCCCACGCATGGATCTTATTTGTGTCATCAGAAATCCTTTGAAAAAATTTGATGAGAATGAACTAGTCGATCTGCTCTAGCCAGCGGCCTTTCTTGGCTGCGTGATCAATGTCACGCAGTACAGTAAGCAATTCTTCCATGAGTGGTAATGGCCAGGCATTTGGCCCATCACTCAGGGCTTTCGCAGGGTCGGGGTGGGTTTCCATGAACAGCCCGGAAACGCCGACCGCCACGGCCGCCCTGGCCAAAACCGGAACAAATTCCCGCTGACCGCCAGACACATTGCCCTGCCCTCCGGGCAACTGCACCGAGTGGGTAGCATCAAAGACCACTGGACAATTGGTTTGTCGCATCACAGCCAGCGAGCGCATGTCCGACACGAGGTTGTTATAGCCGAAGGACGTCCCTCGCTCGCAGACCAGTATCTGTTCATTGCCAACGGCCCGGGCCTTTTCGACGACGTTCCTCATCTCCCACGGCGAGAGGAACTGTCCTTTCTTGAGGTTCAGCGGACGCCCTGCCCTCGCGGCGCGTTGAATAAAATTGGTTTGTCTGCACAAAAATGCCGGCGTTTGCAGCACATCTGCAACCTCGGCGACCTCGGACATTTCGGTGTCCTCGTGGACGTCCGTGAGGACGGGCACACCGACCTGCCGTTTGACTTCGGCCAGGATACGCAGACCTTCTGTCGCACCCGGCCCCCTGAAACTGCCCGCCGATGACCGATTGGCCTTATCGAAGGAAGATTTAAAGATAAATGGAATACCCAGCCTGGAGGTCATTTCCTTGAGGCTGCCAGCCGTATCGACCGCCAGTTGCTCAGACTCGATGACACAGGGCCCGGCAATCAGAAATACGGGATGGTCCAATCCGACTTCAAATCCGCACAGGTTCACAAGTTGGCAACCTCTGCCGTTGATGTGCGCTCCTGCACCGCCAGTGCCGCCTCGACAAACCCGGTGAAAAGGGGGTGACCCTCGCGTGGCGTGGACGTGAATTCAGGATGAAATTGACACGCAAGGAACCACGGATGTCCAGGAAGCTCTACGATTTCCACCAGGCTCCCATCCATAGAGTGACCGGACAGGCGCATACCCTGCTGCCGGATGATTTCTGCATAGCGGTTATTGAATTCATAACGATGCCGGTGCCGCTCACGGATAACGTCTTCTCCATACATTTTGCGTGCAAGACTGTCCGGCTCCAGCTGGCACTCCTGTGCCCCAAGGCGCATGGTGCCGCCCATGTCAGATTGTTCAGTGCGCACTTCAACCTCCCCGGAATCATCAAGCCATTCGGTGATCAGCCCAATCACGGGATGCGGACTTCCAGGCTCGATCTCAGTGCTGTTGGCGCCCTCCAGGCCACAACAATTTCTCGCGAACTCGACCACCGCTGCCTGCATTCCAAAACAGATTCCCAGGTACGGAATTTGGTGTTCTCTCGCGAAACGGATAGCCGCCACCTTGCCCTCAAAACCTCGTTCGCCAAAGCCCCCGGGAACCAGGATGGCATCCACCGACTCCAGGCACTGGTTACCCTCTCTCTCGATGTCCTCGGACTCGAGCGCAAGAATATTCACCTTAATGCGGCTCCTCAAGCCGCCATGCTGCAGCGCTTCGGTGAGCGACTTGTAGGCATCGGCATGATTGACATATTTTCCCACCATGGCCACCGTGACCTCGTGTTCGGTGTTCTCCATACAGTCGACCACCGCCTTCCAGTCCGACAGATCTGCTTCAGAATCAACTTCAAGACCCAAGCGCTCGATGACGATTTCATCGAGACCCTGCTCATGCAAGAGCATGGGTATTTCGTAAATGCCATGTCGCGCGTCGAGGGCCGACATGACGGCTTTCTTGGGCACATTAGTGAACAGGGCGATTTTTGCCCGCTCGTCCTCAGAGATTTCGTTTTCGCAGCGACACAGCAACACATCAGGTTGAATTCCAATGGAACGCAGCTCTTTCACCGAGTGCTGCGTGGGCTTGGTTTTGGTCTCATTAGCCGCCTTGATATATGGGACGAGCGTCAGGTGGATGAACATGGCGTCTCGACCATATTCCACGCCGAGCTGACGGATGGCTTCGAGAAACGGTAACGACTCGATATCGCCAACCGTGCCTCCAATTTCAATCATCGCGACGTCGAAACCCTCCGCCGCGTTTAGAACGCTGCTCTTTATTTCGTCGGTAATGTGGGGGATGACCTGAACTGTCCCGCCCAGGTAGTCGCCTCTGCGCTCCTTGGCAATGACGTTGTTATAGATTCGCCCAGTCGTGTAATTGTTCAATTGGCTCATGCGTGTTCGCACGAACCGCTCGTAATGACCGAGATCGAGATCCGTCTCAGCGCCATCCTCAGTAACAAACACCTCTCCGTGCTGGAACGGGCTCATGGTGCCGGGATCGACATTGATGTAAGGGTCGAGTTTGACCAGCGTGACTTTGAGTCCGCGTGATTCAAGGATCGCCGCGAGTGCGGCAGCGGACAGGCCCTTCCCGAGAGAAGATACCACGCCGCCTGTGACGAAAACGAGTGCTGCCATTCCAGAACCTGTCATGTTGTCGTTGGTCGGTCTGGAAGCATATTATACGGCTGGATCAGCCCACTCGCGAGAACCTTTGGAAGACTTTTCCTGACTTAGGCTGAATTTGGGCTGCCAAGCCTGATAATCGATATGGTTTAAAGCGGTCATTTTAGCCAGTAATACGCGCAGACCCGGCTTGAGCGCCATGTTATTTTCCGTAGCGGCATTTCCGCTATCATTTGCGAACAAGGTCCCCAAGAATGCAAGTTTGGAGTAATTTGCTGGCATGAGCTCAGCCAAGTATCAAGCCTCTGATATCGAGGTATTAACCGGGCTGGAGCCCGTTCAGCGGCGACCCGGCATGTACACCGATACCAGCCGGCCCAATCATCTCGTGCAGGAAGTCGTTGACAATAGCGTTGATGAAGCACTCGGTGGACATTGCAGGTCAATTGCGGTGGTGCTCCATGACGATGACTCAATCGAGGTCAGCGATGACGGCCGGGGGATGCCCGTCGACGTTCATCCCGAGCACGACATTCCGGGAGTAGAGCTCATCCTGACTCGGCTTCATGCCGGAGGGAAATTCTCGGACAAGAACTATCAGTATGCCGGCGGCCTGCACGGGGTCGGGGTGTCCGTGGTTAACGCGCTCTCCAGTCGACTGGAGGTTTGGGTAAAAAGAGAAGGCAAGGAGTACTACATCTCCTTCAATGGCGGAGAAAAGGCCGATGAGCTTGAGGCCATCGGCGAGGTCGGCAGGCGAAATACTGGTACGCGCGTGCGATTCTGGCCGGACCCGAAATATTTCGACAGCAAAAAAGTCTCCGTCAAAAGTCTGCGCCACCTGCTGCGCGCAAAAGCCGTGTTGTGTCCCGGTCTCAAGGTCAGCCTCGAGCACAGTAAATCCGGAGAGAAAGATACCTGGCAATTCGAGGCGGGTGTCTCTGAGTACCTGGCCTCAGAACTCCAGGAACAGAGCTGTTTGCCAACGGAGCCATTCACCGGTGAGATGAAGGGCTCGGACTCCGAAGTCAGCTGGGCTTTGTGCTGGGTACCCGAGGGTTCAGGGCCCCAGGAAAGTTATGTCAACCTGATCCCCACAACCCAGGGGGGCACGCACGTCAACGGGCTGCGTTCTGGTCTGGTCGAATCACTCCGTGAATTCTGCGAACTTCACAACCTGCTGCCTCGCGGTGTTCGACTCGCCCCGGAGGATGTCTGGGAACGCATTTCTTTCGTTCTTTCTCTGCGCATCGGCGACCCTCAATTCAGCGGTCAAACCAAGGAGCGCCTGTCCTCGCGGGCTGCCGCTACTTTCGTCTCGGGAATCATCAAGGATTCTTTCAGTCTGTGGCTCAATCAGAACGTCAACGATGGCGAGGAGATTGCGCGGCTGGCCATCGAGCAGGCCCAGAGGCGGATGAAAAAAAGCCGTAAGGTGGCTCGAAAGAAAGTGACCTCCGGCCCGGCACTGCCTGGAAAACTGGCCGACTGCACCAGTCAGGACCTCAGCCTGACTGAATTATTCCTGGTGGAGGGGGACTCCGCGGGCGGTTCGGCCAAGCAAGCCCGAAACCGTGAATACCAGGCGATCTTGCCGTTGCGCGGAAAGATCCTGAACACGTGGGAAGTCGAATCTGATGCGGTATTGTCCAGCCAGGAAGTCCATGACATCTCGGTGGCCATTGGCGTTGACCCCGGATCGGATACCATCAGTGGTCTGAGATACGGCAAAATCATCATCCTCGCCGATGCGGACTCCGATGGCCTGCATATCGCCACCTTGCTTTCAGCCCTGTTCATGAAGCATTTTCTCCCCCTGGTGGAAACTGGCCATGTCTTCGTTGCCATGCCGCCACTGTATCGAATCGATATCGGAAAGGAGACTCACTATGCGCTGGACGCCGATGAACGACAGGCAGTGATGGACTTGATCACCGCCGAGAACAAAAAAGGCAAGGTCACGGAAACCCGGTTCAAGGGTCTCGGTGAAATGAACCCCCTCCAATTGCGCGAGAGCACTATCGATCCGGATACGCGCCGGCTCGTTCAATTGACGGTCGAAAGCCAGAAAGCAACCACTCGCACCATGGATATGCTGCTTGGAAAGAAACGGGCATCTGATCGAAAAGCCTGGCTGGAAGACAAGGGAAACCTGGCCACACTGCAATGATGGGCTCACGGGCCTGATTCCCGGCGCTGCCGGGCCTAAAAGGTAAGGAAACTCGAGAAAAAATGAGTGAAATCACCACAAGTTTCAGTGAATTTGAAACCATTCCGTTGAAGGACTACGCAGAAAGAGCCTACCTGGATTACTCCATGTACGTGGTGCTCGATCGCGCCTTGCCGCACATTGGGGACGGCTTGAAACCGGTTCAGCGGCGTATTATTTACGCCATGAGTGAACTGGGTCTGAGCGCCCAATCAAAGCACAAGAAATCAGCCCGCACCGTGGGCGATGTGCTCGGCAAATTTCATCCGCACGGCGACTCTGCCTGCTACGAAGCCATGGTGCTGATGGCGCAGCCATTCTCGTACCGCTACCCGCTAATTGACGGGCAGGGTAATTTTGGTTCACCGGATGACCCCAAGTCCTTTGCGGCCATGCGCTACACCGAATCGCGCCTGGCCCCCTATGCCCGCACGCTGCTTTCCGAACTCGGAATGGGCACGGTAGATTGGCAACCGAATTTCGATGGGAGCCTGAAGGAACCGGAACGTTTGCCCGCACGGTTACCCAACGTGCTTCTGAATGGAAGCACAGGTATCGCGGTGGGCATGGCCACCGATATTCCGCCACATAATCTCAATGAAGTTGTGTCTGCTTGTATCCGGTTGCTGGAGAAACCCAAATCCACCGTGGAAGAACTGTGTGAACACGTTCCAGGCCCTGATTTTCCGACAGATGCGGAAATCATCACCCCGCGGGAGGACCTGCTACGCATGTATGAAACCGGCCATGGCTCGGTCAAAATGCGAGCTGTCTGGGAACGCGAGTCGGGTGAGATCATAGTCACTGCGCTTCCACACCAGGTTTCCCCCGCACGCATTCTGGAGCAGATCGCATCCCAGATGCGCAGTAAGAAATTGCCGATGGTCGAGGATCTCCGCGATGAATCCGACCACGAAAGTCCAACGCGTCTCGTCATTGTGCCGCGCTCAAACCGCGTGGACATCGACCAACTGATGAATCATCTGTTTGCGACCACAGACCTGGAGAAGAACTTCAGGGTGAATATGAACATCATCGGCATAAACGGCAAGCCACAGGTGCTCAATCTTCGAGAATTGCTTCGTCAGTGGTTGAACTTCAGGACCGAAACAGTCCGCCGGCGACTCGAACACCGACTCGACCAGGTGGTGGATCGCTTGCATATCCTCGAAGGCCTTCTGGTCGCGTTTCTGAACATCGATGAAGTCATCTACATCATCCGACATGACGACACACCCAAGGCGGCCCTGATGAAAAGGTTCGATCTGACGGGCACCCAGGCAGAAGCAATCCTGGAACTCAAGCTCCGTCATCTGGCCAAGCTCGAAGAGATCAAGATCCGTGGCGAGCAGGAAGACCTCGATGAGGAACGCCAGAAGCTCGAAACGACGCTGGGTTCAAAGCAACGCATGAACACGCTGATTCGGAAAGAGCTGGTTCGCGACGCGGAAAAGTTTGGTGACGACAGGCGGTCAAAATTGGCCGAGCGCGAGGCCGCACAGGCGCTCAGGGAAGAAGACCTCGTGCCATCGGAGCCGGTCACCATTGTCCTGTCGCGTTCCGGATGGGTGCGCTCTGCAAAGGGGCATGACATCGATGCCGCCAACCTCAATTACAAGGCCGGTGATGAATTCCAACATGCCGCCCGGGGACGAAGTAACCAGCAAGCGGTGTTCGTGGACTCCACCGGCAGAGCTTATGCGATGCCCGCCCACATGCTACCGTCAGCGCGTGGACTGGGCGAGCCTCTGACCAGTAAATTCAACCTTCCCGAAGGCGCGCAATTCCTTTTCGCGTTGACTGGCGAGTCCGAACAGAAGATCGTACTTGCAAGCTCATTTGGCTATGGTTTCGTGACTTCCATGGGTCATCTGCACAGCCGAATGAAAGCCGGCAAAGCCATGTTGACGCTTCCGGCCGGCTCTGTTCCGGTGACTCCTAGCCATCTGTCAGGCGAGGGCGATGAAACCATCGTATGCGCCTCTTCGGATGGTTACCTTCTGGCATTTCCGCTTTCTGAACTTCCCGAGCTGGCGAAAGGCAAGGGCAATAAATTGATCAATGTTCCGCCAAAACGACTGAAGGAAGGGTTGGAACACATGGTGGGCATGGTCGTCAAAGACGCGCGGAGCGATATCCTGGTTTGGGCCGGACAGCGCTACCTGCGCATGAATAACCGGGACCTTGACCACTACCGGGGTGACCGCGCCAAGCGTGGAAGAAAACTTCCGCGCGGTTTTCAACGCGTCACCCGTATCGAACTGGCAGAGGACTGACTGTTTCTCAGGTCTCAATGCGCACCCGCCCGGACCACTGATCCGCTCACGCGATGCTCAATCATCTGAGCGCCAGATCCACGGGTGCCAACGGGAGAGAACGGTCCGGGCGAACTCGATGATGCCCGCCCCTGTGAGCCCGTAGACAAACATCGCCAGGATCGAAATCGGCAACAGGGCGTCCATCCCTCCGCCGAACAACCACAGATAAAGGTGGGCAAAAACGGTTGCCAATGCGGACGTCATCAGCAACCTCGCCACACGTTTGCATTTGCTTGGAAACAGGATGCAGCCGAGGACATAAGCCAAAAAAACACTCACGATCACCATAAGAAAAAACGCAGCAAATCCCTCGTGTTCTGTCATGCTTGTCAATCCTCCAGAATCAGAAAACGTCTTTCAATAATCCATCGCGATTTACTGTGTCCCATGCGTCCATGCGTTGGGACACGATCGTATTGTTTATGTGCCAAATTCCTCAGCGATGGGAAAGATGCAGATCTCCAGGAACGCACAGCCCGAGATGGCATCCCAATCTGACATACCAAGATCCCCGTGGTATCTGAAATACAGCCAGCCCGCAGACCTCACTGCGAGATAGTATGCGGCAGCCAGGCTCGGGGGCGCCCCAAACGCCATGAGTTGTTCATAGAAGTCTCGATCACACTGCATTCGATCCTCAGCACTTCCGCCCCGGAGATAGCATTGATCATGGACCTCGCAGGCAAATTCAAAATTGAAATCCGGCACCAGCCAGTCACCCGTCCCGCCTGGTCCACATGAATCAAGGTAATACTGAATATCCTGCTGGATCCTGGTGACTTCCCCGAAGAAATCCCAGTCTTCCTGTCGAGGAATATGATTGAATGATGAATCGTTAAATTGCTTGGTAACATCCCCCGCAGAATCGGGTTGGTGATAGGTCACTGCCCGGATTGAACCTATACTCCCTAACTGCAAATCCGCCGAACCCACAATGGAGGCGGATGCCACCCTGGCGGAGTCTGGCTCATCACAGTCAGTACATGTCGAGAAATCGATATGAGCGAGGCCAGCACTCGGAAGACTCAGCAAAGCGGCCACACAGTAGATTAAACTTGATCTCATTTTTCCCCCAATATTTCGTCATACCAGGCGCGACCATCGCGCCTGGATACCGCGGTCAATATTAGGGAAGATGTGGTGCTGAAGCAGTCGCGTGTCGACCCTGTATGGCGTAGTCCAGCGGCGTGCAATTCACAAGCAAATTGAGCTCAGGTTTTCCACAGCAAGCTGGCCATGCGGCCCGTTACCGAATCACGGCGGTAGGAGAAAAACCTGTGGCTGTCGCTGTGCGTGCACCAGGAACCCCCGTAGATTTGAGTGACGCCCGCACTGCTCAAACGAAGCCGTGTCAACTCAACAAGATCAGCCAACCAAAGACTCCCATGGGGCCTGAAGGCCTCCTGGGCAGCGCGTTCGTCGTTCATGAACGCCTCGCGGACCTCCTCACCCACCTCGTAAGCACTATCGCCGATGCAGGGACCTATCCATGCCATCAAGGCACTGGCAGGAGAATGCATGGCACATACCGTTGCCTCGATCACTCCAGCAGACAATCCTCGCCAGCCGGCATGTGCAACCGCAATTTGCTCACCCTTCGCATCGCAAAACAGGATCGGCACGCAGTCTGCCGTGAGAACGGTCAGAACGACGTTGGTCTGATCGGTGAAGGCCGCATCAGCCGTCGGTGAAACCTGGCTGTTATTGGCAGGGAAGACCTCTCGGCCATGCACCTGTTTGAGCCACAGTGGATCCGACGGCAACAAAGTCCTTAGCCTCGCTCGATTGGCCGCCACCGCCATAGGGGCATCCCCGCAGGCATCCCCAAGGTTCAGGCTGGACCAGGGACCATGGCTCACCCCACCCATTCGGGTCGTGCTCATGGCCCGAATATTCCGAGGGGCGGGCCAATCCGGAGAGATATATTCAATGGTCATGGTGCGCGAGAGTATCGATCAGGGACTGGAGGTCCGGGGGTAATGGTGCTTCGAAGCTCATGGAGCGTTCATGCCCGGGGTGCAGCAAAGTCAGCGTCCGGGCGTGAAGCGCCTGTCGTCGAAACCCCTCTATAGACTCGCGCACTTTCGTGTCAAGCGACGCCTTTCGCCCGAGACGCCGCCCATACAAAGGATCTCCAACCAGGGGAAAGCCGAGATGCTCAAGGTGCACGCGGATCTGGTGGGTACGGCCTGACTCCAGCGCGACCTTCAAGTGAGAAAAGTGCACAAAATGCCGCAGCGTTGTGAAGTGGCTCGCGGCCGCTTTTCCGCCCGGGACCACCGCCATTTTCAGACGGGCCTTTGGGTGGCGACCAATTGGCGCCACCACCGCTCCGCTGCCCGGGCAAATTCCGTGCACCACGGTCTCGTAGATACGACTCATGCTTCGCTCTTGCAATTGTGCAACAAGCGAACCATGCGCTTTAAGACTTCGGGCCACCACCATGACACCACTTGTGTCCTTGTCAAGACGGTGAACGATTCCGGAACGGGGCAAATGGGCGAGATCCGGATCGAAGAAGAGAATTGCATTCTGCAGTGTGCCATCGGGATTTCCCGCTGCTGGATGGACAACCATCCCTGCCGCCTTGTCGAGCACGAGCAGGTGTTCATCCTCGAACAGAATGTTCAATGGGAGCTCCTGGGCTGATATGTCGGTCGAAACTTCGGGCACGGCATTCAAGACCAGGTTCTCATTGCCCACGAGGCGATAAGCCGGCCTTTCGGACCGGCCCTCCAGCCGCAATTCACCGGAACGAATCCATTTCTGCAAGCGCGCCCGGGTAAAATCGGGGAAAAGTTCAACAGCCACCTGATCGAAACGAACACCGGTGTGCCTTGCTTCAGCGCGCCGCTCAATGTGAATGCGTTCAGTCATTCGACTCCGAAACTCCGGGGCTCTGGGCGTTTCCCAGCTGATTGCGCCCAATGTACACCTGCACATGGACTAGTGAAAGCCACTGCGTTGGGCTATCATCTCGCCACTGCGCTTAACCGGATCGCTCATGTCTCTACATCTCAATCACATTCTCTCACGACAAATTCCACGATGGTCCTTGCTGCTGCTGGCAGCGGTCCTGCTGGGACTGGGTGGTTGCAAGAAGGACCGCGAACTCGACGATGGAAAATCGGCTGCAGAGCTTTATCAAGAGGCCAAGCGCATGCTGGAAAACAGGGCCTATGATCGCGCAGTTCGGCAATATCGCTTACTGCAGACCAGATATCCCTTTGGAAGGTACGCCGAGCAGGCGCAGCTGGAGATGGCTTACGCCTACTACAAGGCGGGTCAAACCGAGCAAGCGCTGTCCACAACCGACCGGTTCATCAGAACGTATCCGACACATCCCAATGTCGACTATGCGTTCTACATCCGAGGGCTCACGAATTACGAACAGAAAGTGGGCTTTTTGGAGCGGATGATGCCAAGCCGCATCAGGGACCGTGACCAGAGCGCAGCACTTGAAGCATTCGCCGATTTTGAAGAATTGTGCAACCGTTTTCCGGACAGCCGTTATGCCCCGGATGCTCGACAGAGGATGGTATTTCTGCGCAACAATCTGTCCTACTACGAGATCGACGTGGCTCGATATTATCTGAAGCGCAAGGCCTATGTGGCTTCAGCCAATCGGGCCAGATATCTCCTCGAGACATACCCGAATTCGCCTGAGGCTGGCAACGCGCTGGAAATACTGCATATTTCCTACACTGCCATGGGCCTTACAGAACTGGCAGATGACAGCCTTCGCATCCTTGAAATGAACTACCCAGACCACCCATACCTGAACGGCGGCGCGAAGCGTGACGGTTTCTGGGCCAAACTTTGGCCATTTGAGTAGCCGGCATGTGCGGCAATGTTTTCAGTCGTTCGGATTTTCTCGCCAACCTGAGGTAATCGGATACCTGCGGTCCCGCCCAAATCCACGCGAAGTCACGCGAACGCCGGGCGGAGCCTGGCGTCTCTTGTACTCATTGTTGAGGACCATCGCCGCAACCCGGCGTACCGTGGCCTCTTCAAAACCATCGCCTACAATCTCCGCGACAGACCGATCCCGGTCAACATAACGATGCAGTATCGCATCGAGTTCATCATAGGGTGGCAGGCTGTCCTGATCTGTCTGCTCGGGACGCAGCTCCGCTGACGGCGGCCGTTCAATGACGGCTTTTGGAATGACTTCCCGTGTCAGGTTTCGATATTCGGCCAATTGATAAACCCGTGTTTTCAAACAATCCTTGAGCGGCGCGAAACCTCCGCACATATCCCCGTACAGCGTGCTGTAACCCACGGCCATTTCACTCTTGTTGCTCGTGGCAATCGGCAGCCAACCGAATTGATTGGAAAGTGCCATGATCATCTGCCCGCGAATTCGCGCCTGCAGGTTTTCATGAGTGAGACCCTCGGGCGGACCACCCAGTGACATGGTCAATTCACGTTCCAGAGTTTCAAGTCCAGCGTTAATCTCAATGATGTGGTAGTCCACACCCAGCGCGCGCGCTTGTTCTCGCGCCATGTTCAAACTCAGCCGGGAGGTAAACTTTGAGGGCATCATCACGGCGTGCACACGATCCGCTCCAAGTGCATCGACGCACAAGGCGAGCGTCAGGGCGGAGTCGACTCCGCCAGACAGGCCCAGCACAACATGACCGAATCCGTTTTTATGGACATAATCCGAGAGCCCGCGTACCAATACTCGGTAAATCTCTCCGATTTTGGAAATCTTCGCGGACACCCAACCTGTCCCTGGCGTCAACAAGGCCGAACCAGCATCGAATTCAACCAGCAATTGCGAATCAGCACATAACGGTCCAAGCATGGACGCAGGTCCCCGGTGGTCGTACAGCATCGAGCGGCCATCGAAAACCAGTTCATCCTGCCCGCCCACAAGGTTGCAGTACACCATCGGAATGCCGGATTCAGAGAACCGCGCTGCCATCATTTCCGCCCGGGCATCCAGCTGATCATCACGGTAGGGCGACGCATTGGCGATCAGCAGTAATTCCGCTCCTGCCGCGCGCGCCTGCGCCACCGGCCCCGGCACCCAGGAATCCTCACAAATCAGCACACCGATGCGACAGTCGCCCAGCGCCATGACCAACGAATCGTTCCCCGCTACGAAATATCGCTGCTCATCGAATACGGCGTAATTCGGAAGTTGATGCTTGAGATAGCGGCCAATCACGCGACCGGAACGAATCCAGCTCAACGCATTGAACAAACGCCCCTGCTCTTGCCAGGGGTGACCAATGACCACGTCAATCCCTGAAACAGCCGCGACCAACTTGTCCAGGCAGCCCGCAGCCTGGCGAAGGAATCCTGCTCGCAGCAGCAGGTCCTCAGGGGGGTAGCCGGTTAATGCCAGCTCGGGAAAAACCAGGAGCTGCACACCTTCGTCTCGGGCCTCATCAAGTGAATTGAGGGCCCTGTCGAGATTGCCCCGCAGGTCACCTACCGGAAAATCTTTTTGCGCGAGCGCTATTCGAATCATAACGGGTCCACCCGCCCCGACTGTCGGCCTCAGAGCAAAAGCTCAGGAAGACAGTCGTTCGTGAATGGCAGTACCGAGATCCGCTGGCGAGCGCACGGTGTGCACACCCGCCGTTTCCAGCGCTTTGAACTTGGCATCGGCCGTGCCCTGCCCGCCGGCAATAATCGCACCGGCATGCCCCATGCGCTTACCGGGTGGCGCCGTCACCCCGGCGATATAGGCCACCACCGGCTTGTCGACCTCGGACTGGATAAATTCCGCTGCCTCTTCCTCCGCAGTACCTCCAATTTCGCCGACCATGATGATCCCCTCAGTTTCAGGATCGTCTTGAAACAAGCGCAAAACATCAATGAAATTCATGCCGTGGATCGGGTCTCCCCCGATTCCGATACAGGTCGACTGCCCGAGCCCCGCCAACGTGGTTTGATAAACCGCCTCGTAGGTCAGGGTTCCGGAACGGGACACGACCCCCACCCGGCCGGGACTGTGGATTCGAGCAGGCATAATCCCGATCTTGCAGGCTCCGGGCGTGATGATGCCGGGGCAATTGGGACCGATCAGCCGGATCCCGGGTTGATTCGAAAGTGCCGCTTTCACCCGCATCATGTCCTGAACCGGAATGCCCTCGGTAATGGTCACGATGACACCGACCCCGGCATCGGCCGCCTCGAGGATGGCATCCGCGGCAAATGCAGGCGGCACGTAGATGACCGTCGCATCGGCCCCGGTGTCGGAAACCGCCTCGGAAACCGTATTGAATACGGGCAGCCCCAGATGCTGCTGCCCCCCCTTGCCCGGGGTCACGCCGCCGACGAGTTGCGTACCGTATTCCAGCGCCTGCTGCGAGTGAAAACTACCCTGGCTGCCCGTGAACCCCTGGACAATTACCCGCGTATTTTCATTGACCAGCACGCTCATTGTGACGTCTCCCTGCTGTTGGCTGCGGCGACCACTTTCTGCGCTGCGTCATTCAGGTCACTGGCCGCCTCGAGGTCCAGTCCGCTGTCCGCGAGCATTTTTCGTCCCTCATCGACATTTGTGCCTTCCAGCCTGACCACGACCGGCACATCGACCCCCACTTCACTGACCGCCTCTATGATGCCTTGCGCGATTAAATCGCAGCGTACGATGCCACCAAAAATGTTGACCAGGATGGCATCGACCCGATCACTGGAAAGAATGAGCTTGAACGCCTCTCGGACTCGCTCGGCATTGGTGCCACCCCCGACATCCAGAAAATTGGCGGGATCACCTCCGTTGAGCTTGATCACGTCCATGGTGGCCATAGCCAGGCCCGCACCATTGACCATGCAAGCAATGTTTCCATCCAGGGTGACGTAGTTCAGTCCGTGGCGACTGGCTTCGAGTTCAGCAGGGTCCTCCTGCGCTTCGTCCCGCATCGCGGCGAGGTCCGGATGGCGGAACAGGGCATTTTCATCCGCGTTGATCTTTGCATCGAGTGCCACCAGGTCCCCGTCACTATCGATAATCAACGGATTCACCTCAACAAGACTCAAGTCTTTATCCAGGAACAGCCGGTACAGAGCGCTCATAATGCTTCCGATCTGTTTGACCTGGCCCGGGGTCAAGCCCATGCCATAGCCCATCTGGCGTGCCTGGAAAGGCTGAAGCCCGACCGTGTTGTCCACGTGAATCGTCACGATTTTTTCCGGTTCCGTCTGGGCCACGGTCTCAATATCCACGCCACCGGCCGCTGACCCCATGAATGTGACACAGCGATTGCCACGATCCACGAGTGCTGAGAGATATAGCTCGCTGGCAATGTCGGTGGCCTCTGCCACGAGAACGGAATCAACGGGCAAGGCCCTGCCACCGGTCTGATAGGTACTGATTGCCATACCCAGCATCCGCTCAGTTTCTTCCCGAACGCCTTCCAGATTACCGACCAGTTTGACACCACCGGCTTTGCCCCGCCCACCCGCGTGAACCTGCGCCTTGATGACCCATTGATCACCCCCCAACTCTTCAGCCACCCGGACTGCTTCATCCGGATCCCTGGCCACGCGTCCGCCCGGAACCGGAATCCCATACTCAGCGAAGAGATCCTTTGACTGGTATTCGTGAAAGTTCATACTGGCTCCTGCGGCTTTTGAGTTTCTTAGAGTCAATCGGTTACCGATACGCCGGCCCGGCTTTCGGCTCGCGCTCAGGGGGGCGTATTTTCTCTCTTTTGAGTGAGCAAATCAAAGGCTGACGGGCCTTCGCTTCGACTGGAGGCCACCAAGAGCCAAGAGTGCGGAACAAATCGGGGTGTTACGCCGTTTCGTCGGGAAACGGCAGCTTCGAACGAAACCAGTGACCCCGCGTTATACTAGCACTTAGCGCGGCCATTACCGATAGCTCATGGACACGGATGACATGAAAAAGC
>CAXQNK010000033.1:0-34387 GCA_964225175.1 Candidatus Nitrosopumilus sp.
TCCAGCATCACTTGCAGAACCTTACGTTCGGCAAACACCCTGATGGGAGCTGGGGGTTTGCACATGGCGCCGCCGAAGCGAAGGCCATGGGTTTTGGGGCGTTCCACGTGGACACCATGTTTTGGGCTTTGTTGCTTGGCGTGACCTTCGGGTTGATCTTCAGGAAAGTCGCAAAAGCGGCCAACTCAGGCGTTCCGACCCGATTCCAGGCGGCTATTGAATATATTGTGGAATTCGTGGATGAATCGGTTCGCGATTCATTTCATGGCACCAGCCGCCTGATTGCGCCACTGGCGCTCACACTGTTCGTCTGGATTTTCCTGATGAATTTTATGGATTTGATCCCGGTCGACTGGCTGCCCTGGGCGGCCGAGCAAGCGGGGATCGGTTACCAAAAAGTGGTCCCAACCACCGATGTCAATGCGACCATGGGCATGGCCATTACCGTGTTTGTGCTGATCCTTGTCTATTCCGTCCGGTTCAAGGGCGTCGGCGGCTTTCTGTCGGAGTTGATTTTCAACCCCCTGAATCCGCGCGAGCTGGGCATGCCAAAAGTTTTCTGGCCGTTCGTCATGGCCTTTAACCTGCTCCTCGAACTGGTGTCCCTGCTCGCCAAGCCGGTTTCGCTTGGACTGCGTCTGTTCGGCAACCTGTACGCGGGAGAGCTGATCTTCATACTGATTGCGCTCATCTTTACCGCCGGATCGGGTGTCGTAGCGGTCGGATTGAGCTCGACCTTCGGAGACCATATTCCAGCCTGGTTCTGGGTCACAGCGACCGCATCAGTTTTTGCAACCCTGTGGCTCCAGGTCAAAGGCAAGCTCAGCGTGCGTAATACTTTGCTGTTGTTGCTCTCAGAAATGTTGATATTTGGTGGCCTGGCCTTCCTCGGTGGCCAACTGATGCACTTTGGCTGGGCGGCGTTCCACCTCCTGGTGATTACGCTGCAGGCTTTTATTTTCATGATGCTGACGATCGTCTACCTGAGTATGGCGACGGAGCATCACTAAACTTACTTTTTTATAGGCTAGAAACTCTAACTGGAGTGTAAAGATGGAAACTGTAATTGGTATGACCGCTATCGCTGTTGCCCTGCTGATCGGTCTTGGGGCGCTTGGCGTGGGTATTGGTGTGGGTATCCTTGGTGGTCGCCTGCTTGAAGGTTCTGCACGCCAACCGGAACTGGCGCCGATGCTGCAAGGAAAATTCTTCCTGGCAATTGGCCTGCTTGACGCGGTTGCGATGATCGGCGTGGGTATCGCGCTGTTTTTCACGTTTGCAAACCCGTTTGTGGGACAGCTGCAGGCAGCAATGGGCGGCTGAAGCCGCGCCGGCGTGTCGGTGCTAGCCGGCGCGCTCACGTTTATCGAGAGGTACAGGCATGAACATTAATGCCACCCTGATTCTCAATTCGATCGCCATGCTGATCTTCGTTTGGTTCTGCATGCAATTCATATGGCCGCATATTCTCAAGGCCCTGGACGAGCGACGCGAAAAAATTGCAGACGGCCTGGCGGCATCCGACCGTGCGGAAAAAGCATTGGAAGAGGCCAACAAGCAGGCTGAGGTGACGATCGGTGAGGCCCGGGATAAGGCAGGCACCATCGTCGAGCAAGCCAATCAGCGTCACAGCCAGATCCTTGATCAGGCAAAGGAAGACGCCACGGGCGAACGTCAGCGCCAGGTGGCAGCGGCAGAGGCGGAAATTTCGCAGGCTGCCAACCAGGCCCGGGAAGAACTGCGTGCGGCGGTCGCGTCGCTTGCCGTTGCCGGTGCGTCGCGAATTCTTGAGAAAGAGATTGACGAGCAGACACACCGTGAACTGCTGGACAAGCTGATCGCGGAAATATGAGCAGCCTGACGACATTGGCCCGGCCCTATGCCAAGGCGGCGTTTGATCTCGCAGCGTCCAGCAATTCGCTGAATGACTGGCATTCAGCGCTGGCGCTGAGCGCGGCGGCAGTCGGCGATGCCAGCATGTCAGAACTGCTGAAAAGCCCTCAGCTCGATCGTGCCCGAGCCGCGGGACTGATCGGGGAAACCATAGGGGCACACGCGGCGTTTACGCGCTTTCTTGAAGTGCTCGCCGAGAACGATCGGCTGTCACTATTGCCACAAGTTGCAGAGTTGTTTTCGCGCCTCAAGGAGCAAGCTGAGAATCAGCTGAATGTCCGGGTCGTGTCTGCGATACCTCTGGATGATGACCAGGTGGAACGAATGAGCGCGGCACTGGCCAAGCGCTTCGAATGTGAGGTCGACCTGGAGAACGTCGTGGATGCCCAGGTTCTGGGTGGTGCGGTGATCTATGCAGGGAACGAAGTGATTGACGGGAGCCTGAGGGGCCGCCTGGCGAAGCTGGAAAGCACACTCGCCTGAACCCATTTGAAATGCATGTCGTCCAAGGGCGACGTCACAGGAAAATTAAGATGCAAGTAACACTGAATCCATCTGAAATCAGCGAACTGATCAGGCAACGCGTTGAAGAGCTCAACGTGTCCGCCGAGACCCGAAACGAGGGAACGGTGGTCTCCGTCTCAGACGGTATTGCCCAGATTCACGGTCTGGAAGACGCCATGCAGGGCGAAATGATTGAATTCCCCGGAAACACGTTTGGGTTGGCACTCAACCTGGAGCGCGATTCGGTCGGCACCGTGATTCTTGGTGATTACGAACATATCACTGAGGGCGATACGGTCAAGTGCACGGGTCGTATTCTGGAGGTGCCCCACGGCAAGGGGCTGCTCGGTCGCGTCGTAGACGCGCTGGGTAACCCCCTGGATGGCCAGGGGCCAATCGAAAACGACGGTTTTGCTCCCATCGAGAAAGTTGCGCCGGGAGTGATCTGGCGTAAATCAGTTGATCAGCCGGTTCAGACAGGTTTGAAGTCCATTGACGCCATGGTGCCGATCGGCCGGGGTCAGCGTGAACTGATCATCGGAGACCGCCAGATCGGCAAGACAGCCATCGCCGTCGACACGATCATCAACCAGGCCAAGTCGGGCATTAAATGCATTTATGTCGCGATCGGCCAGAAACAGTCCACCGTGGCCAACGTGGTGGCCAAGCTCGAAGAGCATGGCGCCATGGAGCACACGATCATCGTCAATGCTTCGGCTTCAGATTCTGCAGCCATGCAATACATTGCGCCTTACTCCGGCTGCACGATGGGTGAATATTTCCGGGACCGGGGTGAAGATGCCCTGATCATTTACGATGACCTGACCAAGCAGGCATGGGCCTATCGGCAGGTGTCATTGCTCCTGCGTCGTCCGCCCGGGCGAGAAGCGTATCCTGGTGATGTTTTTTACCTTCACTCGCGCCTGCTTGAGCGTGCGGCTCGGGTTTCCGAGGAGTATGTTGAGAAGTTCACAGACGGCAAGGTGAAGGGGCAGACCGGATCTCTCACGGCACTGCCCGTGATCGAAACCCAGGCCGGCGACCTCTCCGCTTTTGTTCCCACCAACGTGATCTCGATCACTGACGGACAAATTTTCTTTGACAACGACATGTTCAACGGGGGCATTCGCCCCGCTGTCCATGCCGGGCTTTCAGTATCCCGAGTGGGTGGTGCAGCGCAAACCAAGGTCATCAAGAAACTTGGCGGCGGTATTCGACTTGCCCTGGCCCAGTATCGTGAATTGGCTGCTTTTGCCCAGTTTGCCTCGGACCTGGATGACGCGACACGCGCGCAGCTGGAGCGAGGCCAACGAGTGACCGAACTGATGAAGCAGCCGCAATACAGCCCGATGTCAGTTGGCGAAATGGCCGTGTCCCTGTTTGCTGCGGACCGTGGCCACATGGATGATGTGGAGCTTGCGAAAATCGGCGTTTTCGAAGGCGCTCTGATCGATGCCATGCGCAGCAGCCATGACCAGCTGATGGCCACTCTGGATGGTGGTGACTGGAACGACGAACTCGAGAGTCAACTCGAGGCGGCGGTCGCTGAGTTTAAGACGAGCGGTTCCTGGTAAGCGGTCCAAACGGAGCGAAAGCATGGCGAGCGGCAAGGAAATTACCGGCAAAATCAAGAGCGTCGAAAACACCAAGAAGGTGACCTCGGCACTTGAGATGGTCTCGGCCAGCAAGATCAGGAAGTCGCAAGACCTGATGAATGCGACGCGACCCTATGCGCGCCTGATGCGGCGCATTATCAGCCACCTTGGAAAGGCCAACCCGGAGTATCGCCATCCATTCACCGTGCCGCATGATTCAGAAGTGAAGAAAGTGGCATACGTCGTTGTGTCCACCGATCGTGGACTGTGCGGCGGATTGAACACCAACCTGTTCAAAAAAGTCCTGGCGCATCTGTCGGAACGGCAGGCACAGGGTATCGAGGGTGCCGTTGTGACACTGGGCAAAAAGGCCTCGGGCTTTTTCAAGAGCATCAAGATCGAGGTGGCGGCTCATGCGCAGGACCTTGGCGAGCGCCCGCAGGTCGAAGATCTGATTGGGTCGATCAAGGTGCTGTTGGACGCCTATCGAAATGAAGAGGTCGATGAGGTCTACCTGTGCTACAACGATTTCATCAACACCATGTCGCAACGTCCGACCGTCGAGCAGTTGCTGCCGCTTCCGGAAACTGAAGATGAGCAGGTCCGCGATATTTGGGATTACATCTATGAGCCAGACGCAGAAACGCTGCTGAACAGCGTGCTGGTGCGATATATCGAATCGCTGGTGTACCAGGCGGTTCTTGAAAACCTGGCGTCCGAACACGCCGCGCGCATGATCGCGATGAAGAACGCAACGGATAACGCTTCGGATCTCATTGACGAGCTTCGACTGGCCTACATCAAGGCCCGCCAGGCAGCCATCACACAGGAAATTTCAGAAATCGTCGGCGGTGCAGCGGCGGTTTAAATTATAGGTCTTAAAGCGCGGCCTCGGCCGCGAAACGCAACGAGCAGGAAACGGATATGAGTTCAGGATCAATAGTTCAGGTCATCGGTGCCGTCGTCGACGTGGAGTTCACACGAGAGTCGATGCCGAAGGTCTTCGACGCCCTGACGGTGGACAACACCGACATTACGCTGGAGGTACAACAGCAACTGGGAGACGGCGTGGTCCGTACCATCGCTCTCGGCTCCACAGACGGCCTCAAACGTGGCATTGCGGTCACCGGAACGGGAGCCGCCATTTCTGTGCCCGTGGGTGAAAAAACCCTTGGCCGCGTGATGGATGTGCTGGGCCGGCCGATAGATGAGGCCGGACCGATTGGCGCCGAGAAACTGATGCCGATCCACCGCAAGCCACCCTCATATGAAGACCAGGCCGGCGGAAACGACATACTCGAAACGGGAATCAAGGTCATTGATCTCATCATGCCCATCGCCAAAGGTGGCAAGGTGGGCTTATTCGGCGGAGCCGGAGTGGGCAAGACCGTGACCCTGATGGAGTTGATCCGTAACATTGCCATCGAGCACTCTGGTTATTCCGTATTCGCCGGTGTGGGTGAACGTACCCGTGAAGGCAACGACTTCTATCACGAAATGAAAGAGGCTGAGGTGCTGGACAAGGTGGCCCTGGTGTACGGACAAATGAATGAGCCGCCTGGCAACCGTCTGCGTGTTGCCCTGACCGGGCTTACCATGGCGGAAGAGTTCCGTGATGAGGGTCGCGACGTGTTGATGTTTATCGACAACATTTACCGATACACGCTGGCTGGAACGGAAGTGTCCGCTTTGCTTGGACGCATGCCGTCTGCGGTAGGCTATCAGCCCACGCTTGCGCTGGAAATGGGCTTGCTCCAGGAGCGCATTACCACTACCAAGACCGGTTCCATCACCTCGTTCCAGGCGGTTTACGTGCCAGCGGATGATTTGACTGACCCTTCACCAGCGACGACCTTTGCGCACCTTGATGCCACCCTGGTGCTCTCGCGCGGCATCGCTGAGCAGGGCATCTACCCCGCCGTTGACCCCCTCGATTCAACCTCACGCCTCTTGGACCCGAACCTGATTGGTCAGGAGCACTATGAAGTGGCCCGGGCCGTGCAGGGTGTTCTGCAGCGGTACAAGGAACTGAAAGACATTATCGCCATCCTGGGCATGGATGAATTGAGCGAGGAAGATAAAGACACGGTGGCGCGGGCCCGTAAAGTGCAGCGCTTCCTGTCTCAACCCTTCTTCGTGGCTGAGACCTTCACTGGCGCACCGGGCAAGTACGTGTCGCTCAAGGATACGATCCGGGCTTTCAAGGGCATCGTTGAGGGAGAGTATGACCACCTTCCGGAGCAGGCCTTCTACATGGTCGGCGGCATCGAGGAAGCCGTGGAGAAAGCCAAGGCCATGGAATCAAAAGCGGCTTGATGTCGCTGGTGGGTCGCCGGTCGGGTGCGCGTGGTCGAGGAATGATCGATGAGTAAAACAATCCAATGCGACATTGTTTCAGCCGAGGCCGAAATCTGGTCGGGGCAGGCCGCGCAGATATTTGCCACCGGTGTTTCCGGGGAGTTGGGCGTGTATCCACGTCATGCGCCGTTGATCACGCAGCTTCGTCCAGGGCCAGTCCGGGTCGTGGACGAGTCCGGAGAGGAACAGTTTTTTTTCTGCGGTGGCGGCATCATCGAAGTTCAACCCCATGTCGTGACCGTTTTGGCGGACACAGCCATGCGTGGTGAAGATCTGGACGCTACGGCGGCGGAGCGGGCCCGTGACGAGGCAGAGCGCGCATTAGCGGATCGCACCGAGGCGTTGGAAGTGGCCCAGGCCCAGGCCAAACTGGCGGAAGCCATTGCCCAGTTACAGGCCCTGGAACGTCTGCGGAAAAGCATGAAACGCTGAACCAGCCCCTGGTGTGAAGCGCAAGCTGGCGGCACCCGGTCGAGGATGCCCCAAACAATCGAGACCGCGCTTAGGCGCAGGCACGTGAGCGCCAAAAATTCATTGTCCATCCCCGTTCCCCGGGAATATCCCCAGGCAGCCGCAGTGCGCCCGGTCACAACGGTGATCTCATCGTGACGGACGAGGTTCACATCATTTTCACTATCTGGGCGTAGCATTACCCGCAGTAGAGGGAGTTTAACGTGCCAGTCATATTGCTCATTGAAGACAACCACGACATCGCGGCGATGGTCGGCGATCATCTTGAGCACTCCGGGTTTGAAGTCGATTTTGCGGCCGATGGAGTCACCGGGCTGCACCTCGCAGTCACGGAACACTTTGATGGCATCATCCTGGACCTTATGTTGCCGGGTCTGGACGGCATTGAAGTGTGCAAGAAATTACGCACTGAGGCCAGTAAAAACACCCCGATCCTGATGTTGACAGCTCGCGATACCCTTGAAGACAAGGTGGCAGGGCTCGATGCTGGTGCCGATGATTACCTCGTGAAACCGTTTGCAATGGAGGAACTGGACGCGCGATTGCGTGCCATGTTGAGACGCGCAGGCGGTGAAGTCGCCGCGGAAGTTTTGAGTGTTGGACCGCTACAGGTCAATACGGGCACTTTGGAAATCGCGCGCGAAGGCCAGGCCATCACCTTAACGCCCATTGGGTTGAAGCTGCTGATCGCATTGATGAAAGCGTCACCCAAAGTACTCAGCCGCCGGGCGCTTGAACGGGAAGTGTGGGGCGAGATATCACCGGACAGCGATGCGTTGCGGTCACACCTCTATAACCTGAGAAAAGCCATCGACAAGCCATTCGCCCATCCCATGCTGCACAATCTTCCCGGTCTGGGGTACCGATTGGACAAACCAGATGGCCGCTAATGGTGGACTGGCGGGAAAACTTGGCCGGGAGCTGATCCAGCAGGCGCTCTACATCAGCCTCGCCGTGATTGTCGGTGTGTACGCAGTCGCCCTGATGCTTGAGAATGTTCTCATAGAGCAAGCGCTCAAGGGGGAGGCGGATTACTACTGGACGAAAGTCGTCGATGATCCATCGATGCCGCTGCCTGATACCTTGAATCTTACAGCCTACCGAGCCGGTGCTGGTTCGGGCATCCCGGATCGCTATGCGGGCTTGCCGGAGGGTTTCCATCGACAGAAAACGCCTGAAGACATCCTGGCGTTGGTCACCAGCAAGGGACAGGATCGCCTCGTTTTGGTGTTCGAAGTTGAACGGGTGCACGAACTTGTCATGCTGTTCGGCATTATTCCCCTCGCTCTCGCGCTCATCGTGATATACGTGTCGCTGTATATTGCCTACCGTGTGTCTCATCGAGCCGTTTCGCCGGTTTTTGAGCTTGCCGATCGGGTACAACGGCTCGACCCAGCCGATCCCGACCCGGACTTGTTCCCCACGATGGGTAGCCAAATCGATGATGACGAAATTACTCTGCTGAATGAGGCGCTCTCAGATCTGACAGCCCGCGTGATCAGTTTCTCGGAGAGAGAACGCCGCTTCACACGTGACGCCAGCCATGAATTGCGAACACCCCTGACGGTCATCAGGATTGCCGTGGACCGACTGTACCGGGCCAATCTGAATGAGCAGGAGCGTGAGACCCTTGCGCGCATTATGAAGTCGACCAAGGACATGGAAGAGCTCACCTCCGCCTTTTTGCTGCTCGCCCGTGATTCCGATCAAGGCCTTGCTGAAAGCTGGGTCTCCCTGGCCGAGGTGGTTCGCGGGGAGGCTGAGCGAGCCCAGTTGATCAATCCACACTCGACGATCGAATTAAAAATAGTGCAGGAGTCGGATTGGTATGTCAGCGCGCCGGAAAAGGTCATCGAGAGCGTTATCGGCAACCTAATCCGAAATGCGCTGGCATATACCGATGCAGGTCAGGTCACCGTATTCGTCTGCCCGGGTTCAATCATCATAGAAGACACGGGTCCTGGCATGGCGCCTGATGAAGTCGAGCAAATTTTTCAACCCTACTACCGAAATCAGCGTCAACGGGGTGGTTTCGGTGTTGGTCTGACCATAGTCAAACGTCTTACAGACCGTTTCGGGTGGCCCGTGGCGATTCGAAGCGAACTGGGCATCGGAACGAGGGTCAGCCTGGAGTTTCCCAAGGGCAGGGAAATTCCCCCCGAATCGGATTTTGCCGGCGTTTAAAACCACTCCTGGCGACCCTGGGGCCAAGAAAGTGTTTACACGCTCCAGGTTTCACATGATTTTCACCCGGACGAAACGGCGTCTTCACGTCTGCAAGGCCATCATCCACGAATTGCTTCGGGAGTTTTGCAAGATGAAATCACGCTACGCCTTAAACATCACCGCTTTCAAAACTGTTTGTTGTATGGGCATTATATTCGCCGCCCTGCGTTGGCCAATGTTGATCGGTCTGGCCGCATCGCTCGGGGTGGCTTTTAACATGGCGATCGCACGAAACGTTCGAAAAGAACTCCTGGTCACCGGTCTCACGGTGGTTGTGGGGCTGGCCTGGGTCATCTCAGCTCTGGAAACCGGTATTGTCACGTTGGCTGAACAACCGTACTTCCCGCCCTCTGTCTGGATACTGAGCATGTGGGCTTTGTTCGGCTCTTCTCTCAATGGCGCGTTCAGATGGATGAAGGTGCACTGGACGCTTGGCGCGGGTCTGGGATTCAGCGCCGGCCTTCTGAGCGCCTCGGTGGTGTCCCTGACGGGGCTTCTCACGCTGACATACGGCGGCTGGAGCACGCTCGCGGTGGGAGCCGCGTGGGCTGTAATATTCCCGCTTCTGGCACTGCTTTCGGACACTGTAATCGATTCAAGCATGTTCGAGAAGCCCTACACTGAGGCTGAGTACAAAACACGGCTCGACATGACATCGCTGCAGCCGACGCAGTAAATGCATGAATAAAATCAGAAACATCTCAAAAACAACGCGACACTGCACCCTCGTTGTGTGCTGCTGGATGACGTCAATCGGGGTCCTCGCCGAGGAGGCGACGCAGGCGGACACGCGCACCTGGCACTTCCAGGTCAAACTGGAAGAGCGGGACATTGGCACCCACACTTTTGAATGGCAATCGTTCGAGAGTCATAAAACCTTGGTCAGTCGAGCGTCCTTCGATGTGCGCATCCTGTTTTTCAATGCCTACCGTTACCGCCATCTCAGTTCGGAGCGCTGGCAAGGCAACTGCCTGGAAAATATTGAGTCATCGACCGAAGCTGGCCGTAATGCCTACCGATTGCAGGGAGCCACCAGTGCGTCAGGATTCCAACTGGAAACTGACGCCGGGGTATCGCTGATCGACGCTGAGTGCGTGCGCACATTTGCCTACTGGGATCCGACTATGCTCCAGGCTCAATCCCTGCTCAATTCCCAGACCGGCGAATATGTGTCGGTGAGCCTGCAGCCTATGGAACAGGTCGAGTATCCCGTCAACGGTGTGACATATAATGCGCGCCGTTACGAACTTCGCCTTGCTGAGGAAGCCATCAGCCTTTGGTACGAGGAGTCGACAGGCCTCTGGCTTGGCTTGGAAACATCTACGGGCGGAAAGACACTACGCTACCAGCCTCTGAGTCTGCCAGAGTCCGACCTTCCAACGCCGCAATTCGCGCAGCGCTGACCGGGCTGACTTGGCGGAAATTCCTGGCGAGTGGCTCGTGTGACTCGGACAACCCGAGGCCCATCGCCATGACCCCGTGGTCCGGAGGACCGTCCGGAATACAACGCGCTGAAACGGTGACCCGGCGCTCGCTTGGCGTATCATAGTGCCTGAAAATCGACTGAGAGCATCGATAAAGTGGCACAGGATTCTCACGACAGTGAATACAATGATGCCATGGTTGCCGTACTGGAGTGGCTGTGGGGTCGTGATTTCATGGCGCCCGGCGGTGCCGGGAATATCGAGAAAATGCTGCGCGGCATCGAAACGCGAGACCGCGAAATCCTGGACATAGGTAGCGGCCTGGGCGGCCCGGCCTTTCTGCTGTCCCGGGACTACCAGGCCGAAGTTACGGGAATCGACATCGAGCCCCACTTGCTGGCACGGGCAAGGCAACGCGCACAGGAATTGAATCTGCAACGCCCGGTCATTTTCGAACAGGTGTCGCCGGGCCCCTTGCCATTTGAAGACCAGTCATTTGATATCGTGTTTTCCTCGGGCGCGATTACCCAGGTCGATGACAAGTCGGGCATGTTCCTCGAGTGCGCCCGTGTTCTGCGTCCCGGTGGATACCTGACGGTTTATGACTGGTTGAAGGCCGAGGGTGATTATTCTCCTGACATGATGTATTTCTTCGAGATGGAGGGCCTTACCTACTCACTTGCAACCCTCGAAGAAACTCGAAAAGTGGTTCAGAAAGCAGGATTTGACGAGGTCAGTGTCGAAGATGCTTCGGACTGGTATCGGGTTAAATCAAGAAGCGAATACGAACAATTGAAGCGGGAGTTCGCCCGTATCGAGCGACTGATCGGGACACATGACGCCAATCACATGCTGGAAAACTGGCGAGCCCTGGTCGTGGTCTGTGAGCAAGGCGAGCTGCGACAGGCTTACACGAGAGCCCGGAAACCCGTGGAGCCGGGCTGAATGGATTCCAGCTACGCTGAGAAAACCTTCGCGGACCCGAATCCGCTCAAGCGTTTTGTCCATCGGCGCCGTCTCCGGGATGCTCTGGGTTTGATTACGACGTCCCATGAACCGCGTCGCGTCCTGGATGGCGGGGCCGGCAACGGAGAACTGCTCACACGGGCCGTGGAGATTTGGCCCGGCGCCGAGTTGATGTGTTACGAGCCTGATGCGGGTCGGATGAACCAGGCGCGGGAGCATCTTGCCGGTGTTCCCGGGGTGAGTTTTCTGGACAGCACGGATCAGCTGTCTGGCATACGGGCTGACACCATCTTTTGCCTGGAAGTATTCGAACACCTTCCTGAGCCGGAGTCAGATGAAGCTTTCGGTCACATGGGGCGTTTGTTGGGAGCGACGGGGCAAGCCGTCATCAGCGTGCCCATTGAGACTGGATTGCCGGCCCTGGTCAAGGGACTTTTCAGGATGATGCGCCGTTACGGCGAGTTCGACGCGCAAGCGCGCCGCATCGCTCGGGCCGTGCTCGCACGCCCGGTCTCCGGGCGTCCCCGGGTTCGCCTCGAGAGCGGTTCCGACTACTATCTGTATCATCTCGGGTTCGATCATCGGGAGTTTGAGCGAAAGTTAGCGACCCGATTCCGGATCCTGAAGCATTGCTGCAGCCCAATGGGTGTTTTTGGGCCAGCGCTCAACTTTGAAATCTCCTATCTCATCGAATCTCGTGATGAAGACGGACCGACGCCCACGTGAGCCCATGGCAGGAAACCCGGCGATTTCCCGACGAATTCTGCCGCCGCTGTGGTTTCTGCTGATGCTATTTCTCATGCTTGGTCTGCATGCTTGGCTGCCCATGGGCCAATATATTCACGCCCCCTGGAACTTCTTTGGTCTCGCGCTGCTATTGTTTGGCGCTTTCCTGGGTGTCGTTTCCGCAAGGTCTTTTCTCCGCGAGGGCACGGGGCTTGTGCCCTTCGATGAGGCGAAGGTGTTGGTGACGCACGGGTTCTTTCAATATTCCAGAAATCCAATGTACCTGGGAATGGCCCTGATGCTTCTTGGGACATCCGGGTTCCTTGGCAGCTTCAGCTCATTGCTGCCCGTTCCCTTGTTCATGTTCATTATTCACTGGCGATTCATTCTCGCGGAGGAAAAATTTCTGGAAGACGCGTTTGGAGAGGCATACCTGAGCTATCAGGCGAGTGTTAGACGATGGCTGTAACTCGGTTATGGAGATTATGGCTCGACCGTCCCGGAGCTAAAACACCGGGGAGACACAGCCGGGCGGTGTGCCCGCCCGCTGAGTCGCCTGCGTCAGATTTGCATCAGCCCATCGAGCATTCCGGGGGTCTCAATGGCGGATTGTGTGGCGTCCGGGAACACACTCGTGCTGCTGCCCGGCTGCATCCATTCGCAGACCTCCGAAAGAACGCGCTCCGTGGAGGTCAGACCTTCAATATCCGCACCGGATTTTTCCATGGGCACGACGCCATTGGCGTCGGCAACGGATTCCCGTTCAGGAAACATTTCGCCGTACACTCCGCCATTGACTTGCTCGCCGATCAGCAGTGAATAAAGGCCCCGACCGTGGTCAGTGCCGCCACTGCCGTTAGCGGCCAGTTGACGTCCGAAATCCGAGGCCACGTAAACGGTGACATTCCCTGCAGGATGGTCACTTCCACCAGGCAAATTGTTGATTTCCGCGAGGGTGGTCGCCAAGCCGCCCTGTGCGCCGAACACATCGGACAGGTTGGAAGTGATCCTGCTGTGCTCGTTGTGATGGGTGTCCCAGTGGTTGTAGCGCATCGACATCAGCCGCACACCAAATAGATCCGGCGCCTGGCAGACATCGTAAAGATTCCTGCACTGTTGCGGAAAATGGTGGTCATTCAAGTGCAGGTGTTGCAGTGCCATGGGCAATGGCCCACAGGCTGAGAGCCGGCTCTCCACAGCCTCGCCGAGTGCCGTGAATGCGTCGTAATGATTGAAAAACAGGTCATAGGGCGTGCCGGATCCGCCAACTTCACGACCGCGCGCTGCATAGTAGGATTGCATTGAGCGGGCCAGGATGTTGCTCCGATGAGTCGCGTTCAGATCGGCGCGCACGTTGGGCAGCGCAATGTTGCGCGTGTCTTTTGCGTGCACAATCTGGCTCATCCGGTCAGCCGAATCCACACCATGTCCGAAGACCGAGGTCTCGTTACTCAGTTCAACTGTGTTCGCGTTTGGCCCGCAGGCAGCGGCCAGCCGTCCACCCCATCCGTCACGCCCATAAAGTAATTGCGTGAATCCCGGCTCGCCAACGTTCGCATTCAGTTGCGACTGATCATGACGGCGGTTTCGGGAACAGAAACTGTTAGCAATCACCGCAACTTGACCGGATTCAAAGGCATTTTTCAGCCAGTCGCAACTGGCATGTATGCCGAATGGCAAGCCGCTTGCCGGATCACTGACTGTGAGATATTCATTGTCGAACATCGTGGTGTAATCCGGATAGCCTGCAGGGTACAGCGCCGCGCGGGCAGCCCATATTTTACTGAGATAATTTGCATCAGGATGGTTTGGTGCGGGCATGAAAATGAATCGGGTGTCCATGCCGCCATACATCATCAGGTTAACCAGGGTTCGAGGCATCGGCACTGAGGTGCAGGCGGCCAACACCCGCGAGGGCGCCATGCTCATCACGGAGCCTGCGACCGAGGCGCACAGCGTGTTGCGCAACCAATCTCTTCTGCTTGTTTTAGTGTTCATTTTAAATTCCCCCCGTCACAAAGGCATATGGCAGCATGCTGATGAAGTTGATGGCCATGCCGATACGTTTGTTGAATGTTTTGCTGTCCAGGTCGTTCATCAGGGTGTCGGCGTGGGCTTCGTTGAGCGGTCTTGCGATACCTTTCTTGGACGAAAAATCCCGTGATCCGAAGCTGCGCTCGGCATCATCAGGGTTAAAGGCATAACCAAAGTCATGTCCGCTGGCCAGGAAAGACTGAACCTGCGCACGAGCGATATCGTCAAAATTCTTGCCGCCATCGGCCATGAACCGGTTCCATAACCACGTGGCCACGTCGCCCACGCGGAAATCACCCTGATCATTGACCGGAACGACAGCCGCCCAATCCTTGGTCCAGGTGAATGAAGGGGCTGGCTCTGTCTCTGTACCAGCCTCCAGGGTGTATCTATCGCTATAGTCATCGAAGTATGTTGGATTCCCTATGTTTTCCGAGATGGCGTCTTTAAAAATGTAGCGGTTACCTGCAGCCTGCAGGCCCGTCTGTCCACCAAAGACGTCGTGGACCGGTTCAAACACCTCTGCATCCTGGCGCTGCATGCGACCGTAGGGGGAGTCTCCTGAGTCGCGGCCAAAGTTCTCTTCGTTGGTCAAGATATGCTGGTTTTGCATCAACAGGTTTCGGTCAAACGCGGTGCGGAACTTGTAAGTGTTTTGATCATGAAATGTTGTCGATATGGCATAGGCCTGGAGAAAGGCCAGCAAATCGAAGTTTGCTTCCTCCCAGCCTGCACGGATTTTCGATATTTTTTCATCGGTGAGGTTGTCATCGGCGAAGAAATCAATGGTATAAACGGGCAGGTTGGCCATGCTCTCCGGGTGGCTGGCCGCAACCGGCACCAGGCTCGCGAGCTTTTCGCCAGCATTGGCCCCACAAATCTCGTTGTCCAACACCTCAAGACAGCTCTGCGAGTTGCTGGTGCTGTCATAGTGGTAAGTGGAATTGCGGATACGCCTTGGGTTGGTGTGGAGATCATAGTGGTCGGTGAAGTCGATCGGTGCCACCCACCAGTCACCGCTGCTGATGCTGCCATAGGCGTAGGCTTCCTTGTCGAGATTCATTCCGGTCAACAGCCATGCCGTGTTTTCAATGGTGACGTCTTCGTGATATGCCGGGTCCTCGGTCTCTCCATAATTTCGGAAGAACAACTGGTGGAGCTCTCGGGCGAAGTCATCGTTACCAACGAATCCTCTGCCACCGTTGTAGAATTTGTTGTACTGGTGCCCATAGGCGCGGGCCACTGCGGCGTGTGTCGCAGCCCGGGTCATGACGCCGACAAAATCCTCACCGGCCATCAAAGCCGCCAGAAGTTCATCGTAATAATCCCTGATCAGCGCCGGCTTGGTTTTGCTCACGCTCACTGATGCCAGGTAGTTGGTGAGGAACAGGCCGACCTTGTGAAGAAAGGGGTTGCAGCCCCGGGTGCTGATGACCTTGGTCCAGGTTCTTCTCAAATTGCCCTCAGAGAGTTTCTGGCTGTTGTTCAAGGTGCGGTAAAGGTCCCGGTCCGCATATTTCATGATGTTGCCCGGGTCATCGCCACCCCAAAATGCCTGCATGGCCTCGAGCGAATGACAATGAAGTGCGTTGTCATCGCTCATTTCGGAGGGTGAGAGTTTTTCATTGACCGCATCGAAGGTCAGCATTTCGACAATCGCGGCTGAGGGGCTCATTTCATCCCAGGCTGCAACCTGTTCGTCAGTCGCCAACCCGCCATAGGCAAATGCCTGGAGCACCCGCCGAACCGCGGTGTCGTCCCAGTTTCGGTCGCTCAGGGTGGAGAGAGATGTCTCACCTCCGCCTCCCCCTTTGTTGCCACCGCCCTTGCCTTCAGGCGGGGCGGCATGAGCTGCTGCGACAGAGAGTAACAAAGCCAGTAGAGGTGTGTAGCGTCGTAAAGTTGTCATGATGGACCCCCCTCGAAAATTCCTGTTTTTGTTTTATTTAACGCAAGTTAAATACGTGTCTTCCTGACACAGGGTGGCAAAAAGCCAGGGTGTCACACAACTGTCAGTTCTATCAGCATGGTCCCTTCGCTTACGGCGCAATTCTCGCGCCTCAGGGCCTGTGATACGATTCAGTTTTCCACCCCAAGGCCCTGATTTGAACAAAAAAGATACCCAATTACAAGTAAAGACCGGGAAAGCGGAAGGTGCCATGGAGAATCTGAAGCGCCTGATTTCCGGGAATGAGCGGTTTTGCATGGGTGTGCCTAAAAAGGTTGTCGGAACCGGTCAGGAGCGCAGCGCAGCGCATGCAAATGGGCAATCGCCCTTCGCGGTCATTTTGGGTTGCTCAGATTCCAGGGTGCCCCCTGAACTTGTTTTTGACCAGGATATCGGGGCGCTGTTCGTGGTTCGCGTGGCCGGTAATATCGCGACCGCGAGCGAGGTGGGGAGTATCGAATTTGCGGTGCAAACCTTTGGCACTCCATTGGTCGTAGTACTGGGACACACCCAATGTGGCGCGGTCACTTCGGCGCTTGCCGCGATGGAACATGCCGCGTCCCCAGGTTCAAGCAACCTGCAGGTGATCATCGAGCAGGTCATGCGTTCGGTCCGGGAGGCAAGCGCGAATCTACCCGATGCCGTTGACGTTTCAAATGCCGTGCGTGCCAATGTCGAGGCGACCGTGTCTCGACTGAAAGTGGATTCAAAGGTTCTCGGTTCCGCCTCTTCAGACGGCGATTTGCTGATCGTGGGGGCAGAGTATGACCTGGTGACTGGCCGAGTGGAGTTTTTCATTCCCAGGACGATGTTCGCATGACCGCCAACAGGTTTTTGCTACTGTCGCTGCTTCTGCTTGGTGTGTGTGGCTGCGCCATGGAACCGGGTGATGAGCGTATTGTGCTCAAGTTCCCGCACATCACGGCCCCCGGCACGCCCAAGGGCCAGGGTGCTGAGCGTTTGCGCACGCTGATCGAGGAGCGACTCGGCGATCGCGTGGTCATGGAGGTCTACCCTTCGGCACAATTGATGAATGAGGATGATGCAATCGAAATGCTTGCGTTTGGTGAGGTGCAGATGATTGCGCCGTCGCTGTCGAAGTTTGATCGATTGACCCGAAAATTCCAGGTATTCGATTTGCCCTTCCTGTTCCCGGACCTGCAATCTGTGGAGCAATTTCAACGCGGTGAGGTCGGACAGTCATTGCTGGCGGAACTGACCCACAAGGGCTTCCTGGGCCTGGCCTATTGGCACAACGGCATGAAACAATTTGGCGGGCCTGTTCCGATGCGGATGCCTGAGGATGCCGAAGGGCTTAAATTCCGCATCATGGAGTCCGATGTGCTGGAGGCGCAAATACTGGCCCTTGACGCTAATCCGCAAAAAATGGCGTTTAGCGAGGTCTACCAGGCCTTGCAAACCGGTGCAATTGATGCGCAAGAGAACACCTGGTCAAATAATTTTTCGCAAAAATTTTTCGAGGTTCAGCCCTATTTCACGGAAAGCAATCACGGATACCTGGGTTACTTGCTGCTGGTGAATCCGGGTCAATGGCGAAAACTCCCCGATGACATTCGCGCTGAACTCGAAGCGATCATCGCTGAGGTCACCAACGAGGTGAATCAAATCGCCACGCGGGTGAATCAGCGCGATCGGGCCCGGATTCTGGAGTCGGGCCGCTCCCAAATTCTCCAACCGACGGAAGAGGAACTGTCGGCCTGGCGAGCAGTGATGCGGCCAGTGTGGGATGAGTTTGCGCACGAGATTGGCACCGAGATCATGGCGGAAACACCGGCCGGATCTATCCACTGAGAACCGATGAGTCGGCATCATCTGCAGCGCCTGATCAATCACCTTGAAGAGGGGCTCATGGCCCTGTTCCTTGCCGTGATGACGATATTGACGGCCGTTCAGGTGTTGCTTCGCTATGCGTTCAACAGCGGCATCATCTGGTCACTTGAAGCCACCACCTACACATTTGCGTGGTTGGTTCTGCTGGGCATGGCCTACGGGGTCCGAACCCGGAGCCACATTGCTGTGGACCTCGTCATGAGCCGGCTGAATGGAAGCGCCTTGCGCTTTGCGACTTTTCTGGCACTCCTGATCTGCGTCGCCTATGCGGTCCTGATGCTTTATGGCGGCAGCGTACTTGTCTGGCGCCTGGTCGAACTGGGTAACGAAGCGCGCGACCTGCCCGTTAAACGATGGATCCTGACCAGCATGATACCGATCGGATTTGCGTTGCTGGCATTGCGCTTCCTCCAGCTCGGATGGCAATTCTCCAACGGCAGCCTGCAGCGTTTGAAGTTTGGCGGACACGATGGCCCCGTGGCAGGAGTGACCTCGGACCGGGCAGCAATGCCAGAATGAGCGGGCTGTTTCTCCTGGCCACCCTGTTTGCCTGCCTGCTGCTGGGGGTGCCCATTGCCATTTCTCTGGGTTTTGCGAGCATTGTGACCCTGATGTTTTTTGCGGATCAAACCCTGCTCTCGCTCGCCCTGCGGTTTTTTCACACCATGCAGGTTTATCCGCTTCTGGCCATACCCTTTTTCATACTGGCCGGGACCTTGATGACCAGCGGCGGGGTGGCGCGACGCATGATCGATTTTGCCGATGCGCTGGTGGGTCACCTGCATGGCGGTCTGGCCATGGCCTCGGTGCTTGCGTGCATGCTATTTGCCGCGGTTTCCGGTTCGTCACCGGCGACCGTTGTGGCCATCGGCAGCATCGTCATAGCCGGAATGATCAACTTGGGATACTCGCGTGAATTCGCTGCCGGGGTCATCTGCAATGCCGGTACGCTCGGGATCCTGATACCTCCGTCCATCGTACTGGTCGTTTATGGCGCGGCAACGGAGACCTCCATTGGCAAGCTGTTCATCGCAGGTATTCTTCCCGGAGTGCTTCTGACGGCCATCATGGTGATTGCGATCTTCCTCATAGCCCGCCATCGCGGCATACCCCGCCAGCCCTGGCGCGGCTGGCGCCGCGTCTTCAGCTCAGGTCGCCGGGCGGCCTGGGGCATGGCGCTGGTGGTCATTATCATGGGGGGAATCTACTCGGGCGCGTTCACGCCAACCGAGGCGGCGGCCGTATCGGCGGTTTATGCACTGATGGTGGCGGTGTACGTGCATCGGGACATTCGCTGGCGCGACGTTCCCGCAGCTTTCGTGGAGAGCGCCCGGGTCACGGCGATGCTGATGTTCATCATTGCCAATGCCTACTTGTTTGCGTTCGTGTTGACAACGGAGCAAATTCCCCAGGTGACGTCCCAGGCCATCATTGACATGGGTTTGCCGCCCTGGGCATTTCTGTTGGTGGTCAATGTCCTGCTGCTGGTCGCCGGAAATTTCATGGAGCCCTCCTCGGTCATCCTGATCCTCGCTCCTATCGTGTTTCCCATCGCCATGAGCATGGGAATCGATCCGGTTCACCTGGGTATCATCATGGTGGTCAACCTTGAGATTGGCATGGTGACGCCCCCGGTCGGGCTCAACCTGTTTGTGACCGCCGGAGTGGCCAAGATGAGTATCGAGGAGGTGATCCTCGCTGCGCTGCCGTGGCTGATGATCCTGTTGAGTGTGCTTATCATTGTGACCTATGTCCCGGCTATTTCCCTGTTGCTGACCGGTTTGGTCTGATTATTTAGTGCTGAGCGAGAAACATTTGTGCACCTTGGATTAACAGAGCTGTTCGACTTCCTTACGCGACATGAATCTGAGGCCGGGTTGGTGCTCGCGATTGTGTCAGGCACGGAAGGCTCCACCTACCGAAAACCAGGGGCCATGATGCTGATCGCTCCAAACGGCGAGTACGCCGGGATGATCTCCGGCGGTTGCCTGGAAGGAGATCTCGTGACTCATGCCGAGCGCGTGATGCTCACCGGTGTGCCGGAAACACTGCGTTATGATCTCGCCGATGAAGAGGGGTCAATGTTCGGGCTGGGTCTCGGCTGCGGGGGCAGTGTCGACCTCCTGCTGCAGCGCATTGAAAAACGTACCGGATTTTCTTTTCTCCCAGCACTGATCGATGCACTCGCGCAGCGCAGAACCTGCTGCCTGGCGCTGGTCACGCAAGGAGAAACATTGTCCCTGGGTGACCATGCCCTGTGGGATGGTTCCCGGTGCGTTTCCGGAGATGAGCGTCTTATTGAGGCCTTTCCGGAAGCGCTCAAACCATGGACCGCGCCATCGCGATGGCGGCATGTGGGACTGGGCCGCGACGGCGGTGAGGATCGAGCCTTGCTGGTTTTTATTGAGCCCCAACCGCGGGTATTGATTTGTGGTGCCGGCCCGGATGCCTTGCCCCTGGTGGACCAGGTCATCGCGCTGGGCTGGGATTGCGTGGTTGTCGACCATCGGCCCGCGTACGCCAATCCCGCACGGATTCCAGGGCCATGCAGGGTCATCCTTGCCCGCCCCGAAGAGCTCACTGAGCATGTTTCGCTCGACTCCCTGAGTGGCGCTGTCGTGATGAGCCACAACCTGGAACATGACGCCGGCTATCTGCGACAACTCAGTACGCATCCGCCTGCCTATATCGGCCTGCTCGGGCCACGGCATCGTCGTGAGGAACTGCTCAGGTCGCTGGGTAATGATCAATTGAATGTTCATGGCCCGGCGGGTTTGCCGATCGGCGCGGAAATGCCGGAGGCCATCGCGCTATCCATCATGGCGGAAATGTTCCAGGTTCTTGCGCGGTCCGATTCCCGCGATGACAGCTGATTCCGGGAATTCACTGGCCGGCATCCTCCTGGCCGCAGGCGGTTCGAGTCGCCTCGGCCAACCCAAGCAGCTTCTCAAATACCGGGGGGAGGCACTGGTTCGACGCGCCGCGCAGTGCTTGTGCAGTTATACATATCCGACATTCATCGTCACCGGAGCATATCGGAAAGAAACCCTGAGCGCCCTGGCGGGTACAGCAGTTCGCGAGGTGCACCACCCCGCATGGTCCCGGGGTATGGGTTCATCAATTCGTGCCGGCGTCAAGGCGTTGGATGAAGATTGTAAGGCTGTTCTCATCCTGTTGTGCGACCAGTACCGGATCGAAGACACAGACCTGTCCCGCCTGTGCGCGGCATGGGCTGCGAGCCCTGCAACCATTACCTGTGCTTCCTGGAGCGGGCGGCTTGGCCCGCCGGCGATATTTCCCCGCAGCGAGTTTTCCGCTCTGTTGTCGCTGGAGGGCGATGAGGGTGCGAGAAAGCTGATCACCGCTGGGCATGCGAATGCTGTGCCCATGCCTCATGCGGCGCATGATGTGGACACGCCGCAGTCAATGGAAACCATGGCTCAATCCTGAACCAGGTAGTGCCTCAGGAACTGGTAACTGACCAGGTCGTAGAGGTCTCGGTTTTCCTTGCGCTCATAGCTATGGCCCTCGTTGAGCGCCTCGAGATACCAGACGCTTCTCCCCTGCCGGCGCAGCGCTTCCAACATTTGCAGCGACTCGCTGGCGGGAACGACGGGATCGTTTCGTCCCTGCACGATCAGCAGAGGCGTGCTTATGGAAGCCACGTTGTTTAATGGTGAGATCCCTTCAAGGAAGGCGCGCATCTCGGGGTCACGTTCGTCGCCGTATTCGATACGGCGCAGGTTCCTGCGGTAACTGGGCGTAGACTCAAGGTAAGACACAAAATTACTGATTCCCGCACGATTGATGGCCGCGCGTATCCGGTCGCCGTAGTGAACGGCGGTGGCCAGCGCCATGTAGCCGCCGTAACTGGCACCCACGACAGCAATGCGTTGAGCGTCGAGCCCACGCTGCTTGGCAATCCAGTCGAGCAAGGCGCCGATGTCGTGCACGGCATGCTCTCGCAAGCGCCCATCATCCATGGCGACGTAGCCTGCACCGTATCCCAGTGACCCCCTGACATTGGGCGCGATCACGGCTGCCCCCAGGGCATTGACCCAGAGTTGAACCTCTTTGCTGAAGGAGGGCCGGAATTGCCCCTCGGGGCCGCCATGAATGTAAATGATCACGGGCGCGGGTGACCGGGTCTTTTTCGGCAGATACAAAAATGCGGGAATATTCAGCTCACCCTCCCGCGTTCGCCACGGGGCGGGAAATCCTATGAGCCGGGGCTCTGCAATAGGCCGTGTGTTCAAGCCATCTGCTTCGCTGTAAGTCCATTGCTTGACGCGCCGGTGGCTGAGTGGCCTTTTCCATAAATCGAGTACGAGTACATCGCTGGGAGACTGCGGAGTGCTGAGGGTGAGCCCGAGTCGCCGTCCGTCCGGGCTGAAGCTGAGCCCGTTCATGACTCCTATCGGCAGTCGCCTGACCGGGGCATGGCTGCGCCGGGTCGGATCAAAAAGGTAAACGCGGCTCACCCCGCCCTCGTTGGTGACAAACGCACCCCGGCGGCCATCGGAGCTCATTCTGAATTCCGTCACGTCCCAGGGAATGCCCAGAGGTATAAACTCGATGGGCGCATCGGTATCCAGTGGAATCCACCCGATCTCGGCGGCGTCTCCTCTCTGGTTAGTGATAAAGTGCACGCCACTGTCGGTGGCATCAAAATCCGTGGCAATATTTCCCGATGGGTTGTCCGGATCGCCTGCAAGTCGTTTGAGGGCCCCGGTCTCAAGGTCAAGCACATGGACTCGGGAGTCCATGACGCTGAGGTACTGCTGCACGAGTAACCTGTCGCCCGCATGGCTGAACGCAACGGGTTTCCAGAGCGCGCCGTCCTCGACTTTCAGCACAATCCTCGCGGCATCCGGCTGGGCGATATCGATCATCCAGATGTCGTTATGCTTTCCGTCTCGACGCGTCGAGCGCCAAGCCAGGCGACGGCCAGCCCGGTCCCAGGCAATCCGATTGTTGAGGGAATCGGCGTCTGTAAGTTGTTGTGTGGCGCCGGAGACCGTGTCGAGCAGGTAAACCTGGTCAAATCCGTCACCGGCGCTGGATCGTGTTAAAGCGATCAGTGAGCCTCCGGGTTGAGGCGCAACTTCTCCAACCGGATCATCGGCAAAGGTCAGTTGAACCGGGTCGGAATCGGGTCTGGCCATTTGATGCAATTGATTGACCTCACCGACGCGCCGGCGCAGATAAATGTGCTTGCTGTCAGGGGACCAACCGCCGAAGGCATGTGAACGAATCGCCTGGAAGGGCGCAATCTCCGAAGCCAATTCCATGCGGATGGGCGGCGCGCCCTCGAGAATCATTTGCCCCTCGTTGAATACCTGCCGGGCAGGGGAAGACCCCCAGGCCGCACCGAGCAATTCAAAGCAGCCGGAGAGCCCGACCAGCAACGCGATTGTGCAGGTGTTTTTTGCGGCCTGTGCTAATTTCATTGCGCCATGTTCTCGCCCTGATTGACCCTGATGCTGATAGAAGCACGTCCACTGTTGCCGCTATACTGTGCGCCACAGGAGCCTGCCGTGAAATTTTGGACATGTCACTGCATATCATAATACTGGCTGCGGGCGATGGAACCCGCATGAAATCCAGCCTTCCCAAGGTCTTGCATCCCGTCGGTGGGAAGGCGATGCTCGCGCGCGTGCTTGAAACGGCGAGGGCCCTTGAGCCCGCGGCGATTCACGTCGTTTATAACCCTGGCACGCCGGAGGTCAGGACAACTCTTGATGCGCCTGGCATCACGTGGGTAGCGCAGCATGAACGCCTCGGCACAGGCCATGCTGTCCAACAAGCCATGCCGGGCGTTCCCGAGGACGCGGAAGTGCTCGTGCTGTATGGAGACATTCCACTGGTTCAGCCCGCCACCCTGGCACCCATGCTCGAGCGTCCGGAAGCGCTCACGGTATTGACAATGGATCTTGCCGAGCCGGCAGGCTATGGGCGCATCCTGCGCGATGTGAAAGGCAGAGTGGTGGGTATCGTGGAGGAGCGTGACGCAGATTCGGATCAGCGCTCAATCACCGAAGTGAACAGTGGCATCATCTTTGCCCGGGCGGGATCCCTTAAAGGCTGGCTGTCACGCCTGGGCACAGGCAACAGCCAGGGCGAATACTATCTGACAGACGTCTTCGCGATGGCTGCGGACGAGGCTTGCGAGATCGGCAGCATCGGGGCGCCCTCGGGAAGAGAATTGCAGGGCGCCAATGATCAGTCCCAGCTTGCGCAGCTCGAGACAGCCTGTCGTGCCATGACGGCCGAGCGCCTGATGCAGAAAGGTGTTCGGATCATGGACCCAGAGCGCGTGGAACTTCGGGGTGATATTGAAGCCTCGCCGGAAGTGGTTATTGATGTCGGTGCGATACTCGAGGGTCGCAATCGCTTGGGAGAAGGGGTCCATGTCGGGCCAGGCTGTGTGTTGAAAGACTGTGACCTCGGCGCAGGAACGCGAATTCACGCTTACAGCGTGCTTGAAGGCGTTCGTACCCAGGGTGATTGCGATATCGGGCCATTCGCTCGCCTGCGCCCGGGCACTGAACTGGATGCGGGATGTAAAGTCGGGAATTTTGTCGAAATCAAACAGACCCGGCTTGGGGAAGGCAGCAAGGCCAGTCACCTGAGTTACCTTGGCGATGCCAAAATTGGCGCGGGCGTCAATATTGGTGCGGGTACCATTACCTGCAACTACGATGGCGCCAACAAACACCAGACCGTGATTGCTGACGGTGTTTTCATTGGCTCTGATACGCAGCTCGTGGCTCCGGTTTCGATCGGCAGGAATGCCGTTATCGGTGCCGGTTCAACCATCACCCGGGATACCCCCGAGGACCAGTTGACGCTCAGCAGGTCGAAGCAGGTGTCTGTGCCCGGGTGGCGTCGTCCGCAAAAGGGTAAAAAGAAATGATGCGGGCCTTATACGAGTCCCGGGAGCACTAAAGACAATGTGCGGGATTGTCGCAGCAACAGCAAAGCGGGATGTGGTGGACATATTGATGTCCGGGCTGCAGGCCCTGGAATACCGCGGTTACGACTCGGCCGGCTTGTCAGTGTTCTCCAGTGGGAAATTGAACAGGCGTCGAACGAAGGGCAAGGTCGCGGACCTTCGCGGATTGCTCGAGTCAGACCCCCTGGGTGGCATGTGCGGCATTGCGCATACGCGCTGGGCGACCCACGGCGCGCCCAGTACGCGAAATGCCCACCCGATGGTGTCCGGAAGTCGGGTGGCCCTGGTCCATAACGGCATCATAGAGAATCACGAAGCCTTGCGAACGGCTCTGACTGACCAAGGTTACGTGTTTGATTCCGACACCGACACCGAGGTCATCGTTCACCTCGTGGATAGCCTGATGTCTGAAGACCTGGACCTTTTCGGGGCGGTGCAGGCCGCGGTTAAACAGCTGAAAGGGGCGTATGCGATTGCTGCGATTTGCGTGGATGAACCGGGCCGGATTGTTGGCGCACGTGAGGGCAGCCCCATGGTTCTTGGCCTGGGCGGTGATGAGTTTTTCCTGGCCTCAGACATTTACCCGCTATTGCCCTTGACCAACTCGTTCATCTATCTCGAGGAAGGCGATGTCGTGGCCCTGGAGCAAGAGGGCTACACGATTCGAGATGCCGATGGACACGAGGCCGATCGCCCGACGCATGAGGCCGAGCTCAGCGCGGATTCCGTTCAACGCGGCAGCCACAGGCATTACATGCTCAAGGAGATTTACGAGCAGCCGCAAGCTGTCGAGGATACGCTGGAGGGCCGCATTGGTCCCGATCGAGTGATGCCCAACATCTTTGGCGTCGGAGCAGAGGAGATCCTGTCTGCAGTGGACCATGTCCACATGGTGGCATGCGGCACGGCCTTTCATGCGGGCCTCGTGGCACGTTACCAGCTGGAACAGCTCGCCGGCATCCCTTGTACGGCGGAGGTGGCCAGCGAGTACCGTTACCGGCAACCCGTTGTGCCGCCCAATGCCCTGTTCGTGACGGTTTCCCAATCCGGGGAGACCGCGGATACCCTGGCGGCCCTGCGCCACGCGAAAGAAGCGGGTTACCTTGCGACCTTGGCGGTGTGCAACGTGCCGGAGAGTTCAATAGTCCGAGAGGCGGACCTGGTATTGATGACCCGGGCCGGACCTGAAATTGGAGTCGCTTCGACCAAGGCCTTCACTACCCAGTTGGTCGCGCTGGACCTCCTCGTGATCGAGCTGGCTCGGCTCAAGGGCCTGGCGGACCATGCATACGCAGCAAGCGTGCGTGAATTGGCGCGCTTGCCGGGTGTGCTGCGTGATGCCCTCGAGCTCGACCACGAGATTGCTGCGCTCGCGGAAGAATTTGCTGATAAGCAACACGCCTTGTTCCTGGGGCGGGGCAGCCATTACCCCATTGCCATGGAGGGGGCGCTGAAGCTCAAGGAGATTTCATATATTCACGCCGAAGCATACGCCGCCGGCGAGCTGAAACATGGCCCGCTTGCGCTGGTGGATGACGAGATGCCGGTGGTGGCGGTGGCGCCCAATAATCGCCTGCTCGAAAAACTGGTGTCCAACATCGAAGAGGTGCGAGCGCGCGGTGGACAGCTTTACGTCATCGCGGACGCGGACGCGCAAGCGCGCTTCAGTGATCGTCACGGCCGCCTGCTCAAGGTCAAAACGGGCGGCACCCTGATCGCCCCCATCGTGCTCACGATTCCGCTGCAGCTGTTGGCCTATCACGTGGCGGTTGCCCGCGGTACGGATGTCGATCAGCCCCGGAACCTCGCCAAATCAGTAACGGTGGAGTGACGCCAGCTCGGCAGCGGGTCGTTACCGCGCGGGTTGCAGTATGAACATCATGCCCGGTTTCAGGTCGCCTGGGCAGAGCCGGTAGAAACCGTTGATGGCCCCAAACAATGGCCGGGGTGGACGGCCCTCTACGTGACCGCTGTAACGATAGTCGAAGTAGTTCGTGTAAGAATAATCCCGCACTACGAAGTCCGCCTGGGCGGCAAATCGCAGCATTTCAGAGCGCGTGTATTCCCGAAAATGTCCGGGGTTTGAGTGGTCGGTCGGAAGTTCCTGGTAAGGGTTCTTTCCCACGAGTAACTGCAGACGCTTATGCAGCGCGGCTGCATTCGGGGTTTGCAGGTAAAGCCAGCCGGCATCATCCATGAGGGAGCGTATGAATCGCAGCACGGATGCCGGTGGCGCGAGCAGGTGCTCCACCACTTCCGCGAAGAGAATGTGTTGGTACACGGGCAGATCGGCTCTCCACTTCTTTTTGCAGGTGCTGTGGTTCAGATCGAAGCACCAGTGTCTGCCGTGACGGGTCTCATGTTCCTCGCCGAAACCCAGCGTATCCACATGGGCGCCCAGATGTTCGGCCGCCATGGCGCTGAACGGGCTGCGCCCAATCTCCAGCACCCGTTGCCCGGGTTCGTAGCGCTGCTCCAGGCTCGCCAGCAAGGAGGCGTAACGACGGGCATGGTAGTGCAGGTAACCGTTTTTCGGTTCGAGGCTCAGCTTTTGGCGAATGATTTTCTGCATAAGGCGGCTGCTTATTGCCGGTGGCTGCCGATTCCGGGCCGGTGCCCATCATGGCGGTGAACCCCTGCTTGTTCAAGTTCAGTGAGCATGGTATGGACCATGGCCGGCTGGTCGAGCTGGATACGGGGGGTGAATTATTGACGCCGGTGGTGCTGACTCTGCCGCTGCAGCTGTTGGCCTATCACGTGGGGGTTGCCCGCGGTACGGATGTCGATCAGCCCCGGAACCTCGCTAAATCAGTGACTGTGGAATAGATTTCGCTACATAAAAGACCCACTAAAAAATTTAACGGTGGGATATGAAATCACTGTTACCACTAAAAAACTGACCCCTCCTCAACGGTCTCCAAAACGATTGGAGAGGTTGGAATATATTTAGCAATGACATCTCAATGGAATGTCCTCTGAACCTGGGACTGGCGAAACCTGCGGTGTTTGAGTAAGCTGACGGCCCGGTCAGGCCAATCGCGGTGGCCGGCAAAAAGAGTCAAGGAACTATGCGCAGAAAACACAAAGCCGAAGACGAAGCGGAAATCAACATCACGCCGATGTTGGATATTGTCTTCATTATGCTCATCTTCTTCATCGTGACGACCTCTTTCATCAAGGAGAAAGGTCTGGAAGTGTCCCGGCCGTCCAACTCCCCGCCCCAACAGGTGGAGCAGAAGAAAGGTCCGATCGTGATCAAGATCGATGGCAACAGCAACATCACCCTCAAGGGCAGAATGCTGGAACGAAAGGCCGTGCAGGCCAACCTGGAGCGAGAGAAAGCGGAAAAGCCTGAATCGCCGCTCATCGTGGCAGCACATCCGGATGCAGAGACTGATGCACTGGTCACCGTCCTCGATGCTGCCGATGCCGTAGGTGTCGTGGGCGTAAGCGTGGCGACACAGTCTCTCTGACCCGGTCACAGACAGGCAGAAATAACAAGCCGCCCACGGGCGGCTTTTTGCTGTTCAGGACAGGCGAAGCGGGATTGATTAGGATGGCACTATGAATGTCTCAGAATCAAAGATGTGGTCAATGACCGCGGGGTCCGGATGCTGTTGAATCGAGGCGTTTTTCTGGATCTCGGGTCGGTGGACAATGGCGACCTTGATCTGGAACCCCTATCCAGCGTGCTGCCGCACTGGTCATGGCATGATTCGACTGCGCCTCGTCAAGTCAATCAGCGGATGACAGATGCTGAAGTGGTGGTCAGCAACAAAGTGATGCTGGATCGTGATGTCCTGGCGTCAGCCAGGCAACTCAAATTGGTTACTGTTGCAGCGACCGGCACCAACAACGTGGACCTCTCGGCCTGCCAGGATTTGGGAATCATGGTGTGCAATGCGCGCGACTATGCGACCGAAGCGGTGGCGCAGCATACCCTGGGGCTGATCCTGAACCTGCTGACCGGGCAGCCCTTTTACCGTGACAGGGTGCGCGCAGGTGAGTGGTCATCCGCTCGGCAATTTTGCCTGTTTGATCGCCCCATCAGGCAGGCAGCCGGGCTTAATCTCGGCATTGTGGGCCATGGCGTGCTGGGCGCGCGCGTGGCAGAGCTGGCGCGTTGCCTTGGCATGAATGTGCTGATATCCGAAAGGCAGGGCCAAAATCTGCGCCCCGAGCGTCATGCTTTTGATGACGTCGTCGCCCACGCAGACGTTATCAGTATTCATTGCCCATTGACCGAGGAAACAGAGGGATTGTTCGATGCTGCTGTCATGCGGCGCATGAAGCGGTCGGCCTTGCTCATCAACACGGCACGAGGGGGCATTGTCGACGAACAGGATTTGGCAGATTGTCTGCGCCAGGGTGAGATCGCGGGCGCGGGCATTGACGTTCTCAGCGTGGAGCCGCCCCCGCCGGAGCATCCGCTGCTCGCCGTGGATATTCCCAACCTGCTTCTCACTCCACACAATGCCTGGGCAACGCGAGACACCCGCCAGGCCCTCGTTGAACAGATTGCAAGGATGATTCGGGCCTATGAGCGGGATCAGCCCTTCAATCGGGTGGTGTGAGCGAGGCCAGGGGGCGATTTATTTCTGCGGCTTGAAACTCCGGACCTGGTGACCCAGGCGTCGGGCTATCAGCTGTTCCGGGTCCTGGTCTGCTGGCAGCTGCAGGTGGTATCCGTTTTTATTCAGATTCTCCAAAACGGTATGGATATCCTCCTGGGCAAGCTTTTCACGCCGGGTGAGGTCAAGTTCCATGACCCGCTCAGCGGGCTCAAACATTTCCCGAAGCACTGAGGGTATGTCGTCCCAGGACCTGTTCTGGGCGAGATAAAGGTAGGTGTACTCCTTTCGTTCAGAGCGAAAAACCGAGCAGCGCATCGTTCCTCCGGCAGTTTTGAGAAGAGTTCATGTCGATTTGTCAGCATTATTAAAGGTCACGGATGGCCGAGTCATCGGCGTTTCCAGGTCATGCCGGGGCGCCAACCCCAGGACCAAAGCACAATAGCGCCGAAGAACAGGCCACCCAGGTGTGCGAAGTGAGCGATTTGAGGCATGGCGTTGGTGATCCCAAACAGCAGCTCCACGCCTCCGTAAATGAGCACAAACCACTTGGCCTTGATGGGCACCGGCAAGAAGAGCAGCATGATCCTGTTTTCCGGCCAGGTGACTCCATAGGCCAGCAACAAGCCGAACACCGCGCCGGATGCACCGATGGTTGGGTAAAAAGTGCCGCTGAGCTGTTGTACCAGCAATTGTGTTGCACCTGCCCCGATGATGCAGACGAAATAATAGAGCGCAAAGGGTTTGCTGCCCCAGACCCGCTCCAGGGATACGCCGAACATCCACAGCGCGAACATGTTGAAAAACAGGTGATTGAAGCCGCCATGAAGAAATCCATAGCTGACCACCTGCCAGGGCTCGAAGCGACCGCTTTGCAGTGGCCACAGTGCCATCGAGGGCGGCAGGGTGCCGCTCAGGTACAAGACTGCGCAGGCGACAATAATCATGATGGAAATCGGGGGTTGCGTGACGCGTTTGCCGACTCGTTCGTTCAATGCGATGCTCCAGAAACGGTCTGTTGCCAATGAGTTGGCCTGATGATCTGAATTTCAGGTCAACGGATTGTATTTCAAGCTTACAATAGGGCGTGCGTTCCCAGGCTTGCCACGCCTGTAATAGGATAGCAGAGTCAATTTCTCAGGCGGGGCCAGCGAATGCTGATAAGTCTCGCCCGATGAGGAGAGAGTCAACCATGAAGCCTTCAATACCGAAGCCCCGAGTGCTTCCAGCAGTCCGTGGCCTGGGCTGGGTTTCTGTCGCACTGATGCTGCTGCGGGCTCAGCCATTGCGAATGCTGCTGCTCGGGCTGGTTCTGCAATTGCTTGCAGGCTTGATGCAACTTGGCCCCTTGGGTGTTTTATTTGTTCTGTCCGTGCCCGCATTGAGTGCGGGGATGATGCTGGCCTGGCACACGGTAGCCTCGGGCTCGATACCCCAGCTGTCAATGCTTTTTCGGGCCTTTACGCAACCCGACCGTTTGCTGCGTTTAGTGCTGCTGGGCGCACTGGTTCTCGGCGTTGCGATGGTATCTGTGATGTTCTCGCTCTCGGGTCTGATCGCCGGGCTGGACGCGCAGACACTGCAGGAATTGGAACAAGGCCAGATCGAACGCCTGTTTCTCGAACATCCGGAGGAGCTGCAGCGTTCTCTGCTGGCCATGATGCTGGCTCTCGCTGTCAGCGGCACCATCAGTTATTTTGCTGTTCCGCTGATCTGGTTCATGGACCTGCGCTTGTGGAGGGCTGTCCTGATCGGCCTGCGTGGTTTGCTCGGGAATTGGCGCGCATTTCTGCTCATGGGCGTGATGCTGGCCCTCCTGGCCCTGCCGGTTGTCATTATGTACACACTGGTATCTACGCTCAACGCCACGGGTTCACCCCTGGCTGCCCTGGGCGGCACGCTGATGATGTTCCTGGTTGCGCTGTATCAGCTGGTGGTGCTGGCCACGCAGTACGTTGCATTTGCTGAAGTATTCGGCCTGGCTTCGGACAATTCCTCGGGGGGCATCGACAATGACCGGGACGGTCAACTGGTGGCTTGATCACCGTCGGCATCCGACTGCCGCTCGGGGAGCAGGATTTTTGAGAAAAAAATGCCAATCTCAAACAGCAGCCACATGGGCAAGGCGAGCAATGTTTGTGAAATCACATCGGGTGGAGTCAGCAGCATGCCCAGGGCGAACGCCCCAACGATGACGTAAGGCCTCGCGCCTGAGAGTTGGTCGGTGTTGACCAGCCCGGTCGCCACCAGGATGATCGTCGCTATCGGCACTTCGAACGTAATCCCGAAAGCAAGAAATAGCGTGATCACAAAATCCAGGTATCGACTGATGTCGGTCATTACGGAGACGCCCTCAGGCGCTACCCGGGACATAAAGCCGAACACGAGGGGGAACACTACGAAATAAGCAAACGCGCAGCCGAGATAAAAGAGGAACACGGACGAGAACAGCAAGGGCTTGGCCAGGCGTTTCTCATGGCGAAACAGTGCCGGCGCTACGAACGCCCAGAGTTGGTACAGGACGATTGGCATGGCGGTGATCAGTGAGAGCAGCAAGGCCAGCTTGAAAGGCGCCAGGAAGGGGGATGCCACGTCAATGGCAATCATACTGCTGCCCTCGGGCAAAGTGGCCAGCATGGGCGTCGCGAGCAGGTTGTAAAGCTTCCGGGAGAAAGGCAGCAGGCACAGGAGCACGAGCAGTACCGCAAAACTCGCTTTGATCAGTCGACTGCGCAGTTCGACCAGGTGTTCAAGAAAAGTCTGCTCGCGATCGGTTTCCGGTAACTCGCTCATGAGGCTTTGGGTGGCGTGTCTTCCGGCCCCGTTGGTTCTTGACCATGCGAGCTGCCTGCGGGTTCCTGAATCTCGTTCAACTGGCTTGATACTTCATCGAGCTCACGTTTTACCGACTGGATTGACTGGTTCATTTCTGCAGCGGACAGTTCCGCCTCGAGGGTGCGCCTCAGGGCAAACCAGCTGGTGCGGGCTTTGCGCACGAAGCCGCCGACAGTTCTCGCAACCTTTGGCAGGCGTTCTGGACCCAGCACCATGAGACTGATAACCGCAAGGAGGAAAATCTCCGTGAATCCAACGTCGAACATAGTGGTCGTTTGTGCTTAGACCGATGATCCGGGTGGTCGATTTGCCGGGTCACTCTCAGAAGGCGGTGGCTTTGCCGCTTCCTGCTCCGCTGGGTCTGCCTGGAGCTGCTCTGGTTCTTCGTCGTCTGACTTTTCACCCATGCCGTCGCGAAAGCCTTTTACGGCGCTGCCAAGATCGCTGCCAATGTTGCGCAATCGTTTTGTGCCAAATACCAGCAGAACGATTAAAAGCAGAATCAATAGTTGCCAACCGCTGATGCCACCGACCATGTGCGTGCTTCCTGTACTTTCCGGGGGTTCAAGTGTAGCGCAAACTGACGCCTTGCGGTTCGCTTGGAGGTGAAAAAGGCCCGGGTTCAGCCGGCCTCGCGACGAGCCCCGAGTTGAAGCAGTCCTGCCGCCAGGGCCATCAGGATCATGAGCGCGAGGCCTGAACGGTCAAGTGTGGGGATGTTCTCGACGCTCGCTTCCCTTCCGGTGTCAGGACCGTTGGTCGCAGGTGTGCACCCTGAAGGTGGCGAAACCGCCAGACTTTCGAATCCATCACCGTCGAGTTCACTTGTGACCTGGCCTTCACCGGTCTCTATGTCAATCAACACCGCCTCGCTGTTCCCCAGCTCACCGCGGTCGGTAATTGCCCACAATGAGCCGTCTTCAGCAAATGACAGGCCAGCCTCGAAATAGGGTGACACGGCCGGCCCAAGTACTCCGATCCGGGTGGCGATTCCAGTCTCTGCATCGACGCTGAACAAACTGCGGTTGTCTTCGCTGTAGCTGTCCGAGCCGTTGCGCAGCAGACCATTACCCAGTGCGAAAAGCTGTGTTGGGTTTCCGCGAGCTGCCAATGCGCTGACCTTGTATCCGAGCCCGCCTGCCGTCAGTGGTGTTGCCGTGCCATCGGTTGACAGCAGGTAGAGGGTTTTGTCGGTCGCGCTGGAAACATACAGGCTGCCATCGCAGGTAAACGTCATGCCGAAATCGTTCGCGCTGGATTGTGTCAGGCCGGCAATGGCGATGCTCTCGGAAAGCAGGGTCCCGTCCTTAGTGCTCACCTTGAAGAGCGACGAGGTCTCGTCGTCGACGGCCCACAGCAAACCATCCTTATCGAAGGCCAGGCCCTCAACGTCCACGCGGACTGTTTCCGATGGGCCGATGACTTGCCCCAGCTCCGTGACCGCACCCGTGGAGAGGTCGACGCGGTGCAGGCTATCACCCATGGCTGCATCAGAATTGACTGAGTAGCCATGTGGAGCGGAAAGCGCCGTCAAAGGGGCGAGCGCGCACGCCACGGGCATTAGGATGAGGAGTAAACTGCGCATGATATTTCAGAGCCCAAGATCTGCCGAGCACGGCCGAGGTATAAGATAACCATTTCGGGCCAAGATTTCAATATTAAAATCAGTGGTTTAGACGCTCTTCTGGTTTTGTTGCCTGAATGCAACAAGCTGCCTGAGGGCGTGAGGCGGAATGGTACAGCTTCGACCAACGCTAAAGTCATGATATTCAAGCGAACTATCGTATTTCGGAATGGATATTCAAGCCTGGTTTGAGAGACTTTCGTCGCGCATGCCTTGCCTGTGGTTTTTAAACGACAGTTGCCCCGCGCGCGAGTACCGCCTTATTTGATCATATCCCCCCGTCCCGGAGGACCTCTGCGGGCGGAGCCAGGCCCAGCGACACCTGCTAACGGCCCATCTTGTCAGCTCATGGCCGGATGCTTTCCTGGTCCCCCCGGTACTCGCAACCCAGGGTGCAGGTCTCCTG
>CAXQNK010000034.1:0-10813 GCA_964225175.1 Candidatus Nitrosopumilus sp.
GAGTTCAGACGTGTGCTCTTCCGATCTAACAGTGGATCGATGGGGCGCCAGCCAAAAGCGAGTTTGCCCACCGTGGTGCTCTTGGTATCTGAGAAATTCTCATAGCGCACGGCAGCCTGGACATCGAGGTTGTCAAGCAGAGGAATCGCGAGTTCGGCAAAGACCGAGGAAACGTCCCGCTCGCCGCTGCTGTCGGAGGATGGGCTGGAATTCACCACGTCCGAGACGATCGGGAATGTGTCTCCCTCGTTGTCGACGAACTGGATGGTTCCATCTAGGCGAGGATCACGATCATCCTTGAACGACTCCTGACGCCATTCGACGCCGGCCAGGAATCCAACCGGGCGCGAGAAAAGGTTGAACAAGTCCGGCCGGCTGATTTTGAAATCGATCAGCGTCAGGTCGCTGGTGTTGTCCCGGTGCACATCGACCAGCGCGCGTTCGATGTTCGACGGCAGGACACCGCCATTGAAGGGATTGTAAGCCGCGGGAGTCGGGTCGTTGAGCGCCTCCTGCATGAGCGTATTGGATACGCGGTTGTGGGTCACGTCATTACGCTCTGCTTTTGAATAAAACAGGGCCGTGTCCCAGTCCCAGTTGCCGGCGGAACCGCGGAAACCTTGCAAAATTCGAAACACGCTGTTTTTCACATCAACGATGCGGGGCACTTCTACGAATCGGTAATTGTCGATGAGCAGGTCTTTGCCATCGCAGGTGACGTCGCCAATGACGTCATCCGGAAGCCGGTTGGGCGATCCGCAGGGTCCAAACGGGTTGTAGTAGTTTTGTGCGCCGACCTTCAATTTTACGCTGCTGAAGGGGGCCGAAGGATGACGATTCAGGTTGCTTTTAGCCTCGTAGTAAGCGAACTCGGTGTAGGATTCAGCGCCGCCCGCGAACTCGTGGTTGAGGTAGGCGAACAGGTTGTAGCGATCGAGTTCGGAGGCAAGATCCACATTATTGCCCCACAGATTGTAGCGGTAGGTTCCCTGCCCATCGGGGGCGCCACAGACGTGCTCATTGATGACGAAACCACCCTCACAGCGCGGATCACCCGTCGGGTAGGTTTCAAATTCACCACTGCGGTCGGTCAATCCCGGCACGGAGCCGCTCATGTCATACTGGCCGAAACCAGAATTTGCACTGTTGTTCCTGAAAGCCGAATTACCCTCCCAGGGAGAACCTTCTGGAACCAAACGCCGATGATCCGCGTCGGCCCACCGTTCGTTATCCTCCGAATTGACCCGGTCGCGATGGTAGAAATCAGCATAAATGCCCAGGTTGGTACGTCCGCCATTGAAAAATGTGCCCCACTCCAGATTTACCCGGGCATCATTGCGTGGGAGAAAATCGTAGTCGTCCCAGCGCAAGCGCAAAGTCAGACCCTCGAAATCGGACTTCAACATGGTGTTAACCACACCCGCGACAGCGTCAGCGCCGTAAATAGCGGAAGCGCCATCGCGCAAAATCTCCACCCGGTCAACGCCAAATACAGGTATGGCGTTCGAGTTGTATGTGGTGACCGGAACAAAACTGCCGCCGACTACCTCGGTTTGGTAGCCCGCCGCTGCCACCATCCGGCGGCCATTGAGCAGCACCAGGGTGTTCCCGGTTCCCATGTTGCGGAGGTTGAATGCGCCGATGTCACCGCGCGCGGAATTCACACCGCCGGAAATGTTCTCCGCCTCGTTAAAAAAGTTCTGTCCCTGCTCAGGGATGAAATCCAGCAACTCGTCACCTGATGACACACCCAAGGCTTCGATTTTTTCTGCGTCGAAAATGGAGACCGCAAGAGCCTCGGAAATGCCGGAACCTTTAATCTGCGTCCCAACGACGACGATCTCTTCGAGAGACTCGTCATCGTCATCATCGTCATCGTCGTCATCGGCCTGCGCAAGCTGTGTCACGCGGTTATCAGCAGCCTGCCCGTCTCCGGCAACTCCATGGGCGTCCCCCCCATGACCGCCTGCGGCCGCCAAGATTGGCAGCATGCTTAGCGCCAGGACCAAAATGGTGAGTGACTCTCTGAACCTTAAATTAAAATGCCCGGAAACCAGATTGCTCATTTTGAACTCCCTACTCGCGTGTTTTGCTGTTGTAAGCTCGGGCCTGTCCCCACACACCCTGCCGCAGTCTCAAACTGCTGTGTTGAAGCCGCTTCTTTGAAACGTCCTGTTATTGTCAACGGCCGCCAAAAAAAATACCAATGATTTGACAATCCATGATAATAACCTGAGGTTATACACTCTAACATTAGATCGGAAACTCGGAAATGCGATTGCGTCATATCGAAATTTTTCATGCGGTCTACACCTGTGGGTCGATCACCGCAGCAGCACGGCTTCTCAATGTCTCTCAACCTTCGGTCAGCAAGGTGCTGGCACATGCCGAATCGCAACTCGGATACCCGCTGTTCGAACGTCACAAGGGCAAAATCATCCCGACACGTGAGGCGGACTACCTCATTGATCATGTGGTTGGCGCCTATCAACATATCGAGGAGATTCGAAGGATCGCCCAGAATTTAACAGCCGCGGATTCGGGCCGCATACGGTTCGCCTCAACGCCAGCATTTGGGGTTGATTTTGTTCCGGCCCTCATTGCGCGCTACCTCGAAACCTATCCGAAAACACGTTTTGATATCGAAACCTTGCACCATCAGCAGATTGCCCGTGCGATCAAGGAGCATCGGATCGACCTTGGCCTGGCGTTTGCGCCAAACCAGCACACCAATCTTCAGATCGAGAAACTGGCCACCGCGCGATTCATGATCGTAGCCAGCAACGACATACACCTGGACCCATCCCAGCCGGTGTCACTTGAACAACTTGCCGACTTTCCCATGATTCAACTCAGCGAACGAGGTCCATTAGGTAAATTGTTGACGCAGCATTTCCATGCGCTGAAGATTGATCCCCCTACGATAGCCACCGTGGAGACCTATCAAATGGCCAAGGCACTTGCCGCTCGCGGGGTGGGCGTTTGCCTTGTCGATGAAATCACCGCTCGCTCCAGCGAACATCTGGAAACGCAGTGCTTCGAACTCGATCCACCTATTGAGTTCGAGGTTGTGGCCATGTTCGCACAGGCCGCGCCATTACCGCTCGTAACCCAGAGGTTTTACGACGCCCTCAGGAGCGGCATCACCCAATTCCTGGGGTCCAACACACGATTGGTTGCATAGCCTGACGCTATGAACCTGACAAATCTCATCATTGGCGATGGCGTCCCGTTGATCGTTACCATTTGTTGACGATGAACTAACCAACGGGTCTTTGATGCGAGTTGCTGTTCTCGGTGCCGGCGTTATCGGCGTCACCAGTGCCTATTACCTGAGTCAGGCTGGCCATGACGTGACAGTCGTTGACCAAGCCGACAGCATCGCCTCGGGCGCGAGCGCCCAGAATGGAGGTCAACTCTCTTACAGCTATACCGATGCCCTCGCGAGCCCCTCACTGCTGAAGAAACTACCCGGAATCATTTTGGGCAGAGACCCTGCACTGAGGGTCAACCCGCCGCTCGATATGCACTGGCTCCGCTGGAGCCTCGGGTTTCTGAGGCAGTGCACCCCAGGCGCTCACCGCGACAATACCGCGTCAGTGCAGCAACTCGCTCTGAAATCACAAGCCCTGATGGACGATTTAATTGCACACACAGGCATCAACTTCGATCACTGCACAGCTGGCAAGTTGGTGTTGCTGGATTCCCAGAAAGGCTACCGAGAGGCGGAGAAGTCCAGTGCCGCCAAACGAGCCCTCGGCTGCAAAGTGGACGTCATCAACTGGCAGGAGGCCGAGCGCATTGAGCCCGCCCTTGCCGCGATGACGAGAACGTATCAAGGCGCCATTTACGCGCGCAGTGATGCGGTGGGAGATTCACAAAAATTTTCCAGGGCCCTGGGCCGCTGGCTTGAAGAACACACCAAAACCCGCTTTTTTCTCGGCACACGCATCAGGAACATCACCCAAAACCCACAGGGCACGCGGCTGATTGAAACAGACCAGCAAGTGCTTGAAGCAGACAACATCATCGTGTGCCTCGGCCCAGGCGGACAGCATCTGGTTGCCGGGCAGAACAACGGCTCGGTCATTTACCCCGCACGTGGATACAGCGTGACCCTGCGGCCCGGTGAGGCCGCCAACAAGGTGAGTATCACAGACCTTTCCACTAAATTGGTATTCAGCCGCTTGGGCGAATGCATCCGTATCGCGGGATTCGTTGATTTCGTCGGTTACAGCGCGGAAGACGATGCCCAGCGTGTCAACGAACTTGTTGACGCAGCACGGCGCTTGGCGCCAAGGCTCGCGGATTACAAAACACCTGAAATGCGGGCATGGGGCGGATTCAGGCCGATGACCACAAACAGCAGACCCGTTGTGCACAAAGACGCCTCTTCAGGGATTGCTTACAACATGGGCCACGGAATGCTGGGCTGGACGCTTGCCTGTGCAACCGGACACCAGGTCACCCGGCTACTCTAGGTATTCCCTCACGGCAGACAATGCCTCGGCAAAACCGCATGCTCAAGAGCGCTCCTGGCGCGCCTCCAGCACGCTTGATACCGTCTCCAGCAACTCATCGAGCTGCAAAGGTTTACCCACCACAGCACTCATGCCGACATCCAGGTAGGACTGGACATCAGCAGGTAGGGTATTTGCGGTGAACGCGACCAGTACCGGTGGTGACTCGGCCTGCTCGAGAATGGCTTTTGCAGCGCTGACCCCATCCAAAACTGGCATTTGGATATCGAGCAGGACGAGGTCATAAGCGATGTCTGTTCTCGTGGCCTCCTCCACCGCAAGCTGGCCATTGGCCACTACCTTGATCTTCCAGCCGATGTTGCCGAGCATCTGCTCGATGAGCATTTTGTTCAGCGCGTTGTCCTCTGCCACGAGGACGCTCAGTGGCTGATCAAGGACACCCGGCTGCTCTTCTCCGTGGTCCAATGCTTTTTCCTGCTCAGGAACTGCCCTCTTGAATGGGATGGTGAGCGTGAATGTGGAGCCCATATCGACCTGCGAATCCACGGTAAGCGTTCCACCCATCGATTCAGTCAATTGTTGGGCTATGGTGAGGCCGAGCCCGGTGCCCGGCACATTTTTTGATCCACTCTCGGCGTGGCGGGAAAACGGCTCAAAAATTCGTTCCAAATCGTCTTGTGAAATGCCACTCCCTGTGTCCGATACCCGCCACACAGCGATGACCTCGTCCCCGACAAGATCAGCGCTCAACACAAGCTCCACACCCCCTGATTGGGTATATTTGATCGCATTGCCTAACAAATTGAGGATGATTTCCCGGATACGCTTGCTATCCGCATTGGCCCAGCACGGCTCGTCAGGTGCACTCAATCTAAAAAATAATTCTTCAGACTCAGCCATGGGTTGCAGTGACCGCCATGCATCAGTCGAGAGAGCGACCAAATCCACCGGTTGCGGTTTCATCTTAACTTCGCCTGAATGGATTTTCGAAAAGGTCAGTATTTCGTTGACCACCCCTAGCATCTGCTTGGCGCTCGAGTCGGCAATGTCCAGCAGTCGGGTCTGCTCCTCGTTGACACCAGATGCGCGAAGCAGATCCATAACGCCCAGCACCCCGGTCATCGGAGTCCTCAGCTCATGTGTGCAGTTCGCCACGAATCGCTCCTGGGCAGCGCGCGTCGCCTCAACTTCTTCTGCCCTGTCCACCAGTGACATAGATTGTGACACCAGCATGGACAACAGCGGTTCCCGGGTGAGGTAGATCAACGCGGACATAATCAGGTGCATCACCATAAGCTGGATCACATAGCCAAGATCAAATCCAAGCCGAGCCGACAGCGCAACGGAAATGGTAAATATGATTGCCACCATAATCAGCCAGTAACGGAATTGCTGCGCAATGATGCCTGCAATCAGCAACACGCTCGCCAAGCGGTAAGTGTCAATTACGTTTGAGGAGGTCCAGACATAAAACACGGCATTTGACAAGGCAATGATTACGATCAGCACCGCAACAGCGTAAATGTGCTTGCCTTGTGCTCTCCGAGGACCCAAAGTCCACCAGGTAACAAACAAGATCGCAACGGTCAGAGCAGCGCTGAGCAGTGTTCCGATGCTTTCGTTGAGGTCTGAGACTACCGCAAGGTCCACGATCAATCGAAAGCAATACCAGACCAGCATGGCTATGATCCACATCCTCAGCGTGTAGCGATTCGTGGAGGATTTTAAGTGCCGAGCCAGAGCGTCAGGACTGCGAATGCGCTCGTCGACGTCGAGGTCCATAGCCTGTCTCATCTCTCGCCTACCGGACACGATTTACGCGCACAGTCTGAATAATCCAACCCCATGTCATCCAGATTCTGGTGTCTGCCCCGAAAAAACGATCGCCACAGTATGTTCACGGCGAAGCCTTTTGGCAAGTTTATTCGGCAGACGGCTCAACTGCTTGAAAAGCATAAGCATCTCCACGGCCGAGTAGATTTAGGCGCTGGACCGAAATGTCGCTTAATGACTTCAAGTCAGTAAACGAGCGTGGTATAGTAAGCGCTTACACGTCGCTCTTTACCACAAATCCAAAGGTACACCAATGCCATACAACTACGCCTTGAGGCGCACCCTGAGAGAGGGTGCAGCACTCACTCTGCTCATCGCCTCGACCTCATCTGCACAGACCTTGCTGTGGAGCGAGGAATTCAATTCGGGAACCAGCCCTGATACTAAAACATGGTCCTTTGACTTGGGCACCGGGCAAAACGGTTGGGGAAACCAGGAGCTTCAGGAGTACACGTCGAGCCGACAGAACGTAAAGGTTGAAGACGGCATGCTCCATATCACCGTGCAGCCAAAACTGGACGGCAGCAACGTGGTTGGGTTCACCTCAGCGCGCATTAAGACCCAGGATAAATTTATGCTGCAGTACGGCATTGTCGAAGCCCGGATCAAGCTGCCCAACCTGGACAAAGGACTGTGGCCGGCGTTCTGGACGCTGGGGAACGATTTTTCACAGGTCGGCTGGCCAAGTTGCGGAGAAATAGACATTCTGGAGATGGGGGGCGCCGACGCTATCAGCAGTGGCAATACCAACCGCCGCGTTTATTCAACAGCACATTGGGACAACGACGGAAGCTACGCAAGCTATGGCCTAAGCAAAACATTTGAGGAAGATTTCAACGATAAATTTCATATTTTCAAGCTGGAGTGGACCCCGAACTTCATCCGCACATATGTTGATGGCACAAAGCTGTGGGAAATCAACATACGCGAAAGCGCTTGCTCCTCCTGTACGGAGTTCCATGCTCCACATTTCATGATTTTGAATATGGCGGTAGGCGGAACCTTCACCGATCAACGTACCGTCGGCGCGATCACCGCCCCCACCCCGGCGAGCATGATGGTCGATTACATCCGGGTGTACGACAATGGCTTTACCGAGACCAGCGGCCCTGCCGCCGAACCGCCCGACATAGGCCCCGCGCATTCAGGTTCCTGGTATTACCCGGAACAGAGCGGCCATGGCTTCTCCATGGAATTCGGGCAACTTGATGATGGCACGCGACTGGCCGTTATTTACTGGTACACCTATGACGATCAGGGCAACCCTATCTTTATGCTGGGCACTGGCACTCCCGAGGGCAATCGGGTCGAAGTGACTTTCGAATCGCCAGTGGGCATGGTTTACGGGGAATTCGACCCTGATTCCGTGCAGCGTGAAGACGGCGGCACAGCAGTTATCGAATTCAACAACAGGGAAAATGGGAGCTTTTCCTACACGCCATCAGAGTTCACGCAAACCCAGTGGGGTCACCTGTCCGAGATCGATGATCTGCCCTTGGTGAAGCTCTTCGGTATTGCCGCGGATACAGAATTCACCGACGAATAGGCCTGCCGCCAGCAGGACGATGCGCCAGCTCGGCATATTCGCCGGGCAGTGGCCTTGAAGACCCGGGGTGGCCACCATAGTATGGTCTCAAACCATGCGAGCACACCGGGTATGAGAATCCTCCGCTTGGCGATTTTTGTTCTTGCCAGTCTTCCAGGCTCGGTCGGCTGGGCCGGTGAGCTCTCCGAGGCGCACGCGCGTCGTCCAAACATCCTGCTCATCGTTGCTGACGATCTGGGCTATGCAGACCTGGGCGCTTTTGGCAGCGACATTCACACCCCCAATCTTGATGCCCTCGCGCGGGTCGGTATCCGTTTCAGCCAGTTCCATACCGCGTCCATGTGTGCTCCCTCAAGGGCCATGCTGCTGAGCGGCAATAACAATCACGTTGCCGGCATGGCAAATCAAAGCCAAAGCGGCATTCTGGGTCACGCCTTTCCCGCTTACGAAGCTCATCTTTCCGATCGTATTGTGCCTTTTCCCCGCCTGTTACAGCGCGCGGGTTACCGAACACACATCGTCGGCAAGTGGCACCTCGGCGCACCCGCAGCACACGGCCCTCGTGCCGCGGGCTTTGACCGCTCTTTCACCCTGCTCCACGGGGCCGCCAATCACTGGAATGGGGCGGGGTTCTTCGCGGGCGGCTCGGTTTACGAGGCAAACGACCAATTGAGCCAGTGGCCTGAGGGTCAATTTTCTACCGAGGTCTATACTGACCGACTCATCGAATTCATCGAGAGAGACCGGGCAGAGGGCCATGCAGAACCGTTTTTTGCCATGGCGTCATATACCGCGCCGCACTGGCCGCTGCAGGTGCCGACTGAAGAACTCGATCGCTATCGGGGTCAGTACGACGAGGGATACGATGTCCTCCGAGAGCTCAACTTCAACCGCCTCAAAGCAGCTGGAATCATTGCTGAATCCGCACAGCTTCCGCCTCGTGATCCAGAAGTCACACCGTGGCAGCGACTCGATACACTTCAGCAGCGCAGGGAATCAAGGAAAATGGAACTCTACGCCGCCATGGTGAGCAATCTCGATGCGCACATTGGCCGCCTCGTCGAATACCTGGAGGAAACTGGACTGAGAAACAACACTATGATTGTATTCATCTCCGACAATGGTGCGGCAGGTGAAGATTTTTACAATTCACCCGAGCGACAGGAGTTTTACGACTACACCCGCGCACACTACGACAACCGTCTGGACAACATGGGTCATCCCGACTCATTCGTGTCCTATGGAATACCCTGGGCCCAGGCCGGCTCTGCGCCATTCCGGGGCATCAAGGGCCACGCGCATGAAGGGGGAATTACCGCCCCGATGATCATCAGTGGTCCGCTGATTGAAGGTCGTGGCAGGATCGAACACGGCTACGTCGACATCTTGGATTTGGCGCCCACCTTCCTGGCACTGGCAGGCGCACGATACCCGGCGGATAACCAGATCAGGGCACCCCGCGGCGCAAGCCTTCTGCCGTTTCTCACCGGGCAGAGCGACACCATTCCAGGACAGCACGAGGTGACGGTCTATTTTCACCGGGGCTGGGGCATGATTCGTAGCGGGAATTGGAAACTGATTAATGCCGATTGGCCATTCAGCGAATCTTCACTTGAGCTTTTCGACGTCCGCGCCGACCCCGGCGAAACGCGAAATCTGCGCCAGTCGCAGCCTGCAGTATATCGCCAATTGCTGGAGACCTGGCGTGAAGAGCGAAAAGAACTGGGCATCGTACTGCCCGAGGACCTGTAGCAGGTCGAACATGGGTCCCTCGATTCATTCAACGCGTCGCCTGTCCATCCATCGGACGCTCGGGATACTCGCGCTGGCCTTTTTCGTGGCAACGACACAGCTTGACGCGGAAGAAACACCGCAGGCCCGCATCAAGCGCGCGGCCCTCGTGACGGACTGCCTGGACTGTTCAATACGTTTTTTCACGGAAGTGGTCGGTTTCAGGCTGGACTCCCGCGGAACCCTGCCCGGCGGCCAGGAGCCGGAACTCGGCCAGCTGTTCAACATCGATGCCTCTAAAGATATCGAACGTGCCCTGCTGTCTACGAGCACCGAACAACGTGGGCTGTTTCTGATTGAACAAGCGAAAATGCCGGACCGGAAACCCTCTGACATCAACCCCGTTGTGCTGGTGATCGAGACCGATGACCTGGTCGCGCTGGTTGAGCGCGCCCGCGCCATGGACATCACTGCGGGCGCCATAGTTCACGGCACCGCGGCCGAGGGGTTTCAATACAGCGAGGCGCGCATCGTCAGCCCGGCCGGGCACGTGCTGCTGGTCTACCAGTACGACATGCAATAACCGACCAGTAGGCGACAGGTCAGTTTTTCGGTTCAAACCCATCCGAGAAAATTTCGTCGCCAGTATCCGCACACGTCACCAAGACATCGGTGACATCAGCACCGCTGAGCGTACCTTGGCCTGAAGAAACCGAGCAGATTTGATCTGGACCGGAAGGCTGGACACCGACGGTTACCACGTATTCCGAGCCATCGGCCAAAGGGTTGTCAAACTCAAAGGCACCGTCCCCATCAATGGCCTCGGCATCGCCTCCATTGACCAACAGCTGCAGTCCGGCGCCTGAGAGACCCGTGACCGTGCCGCCCACGGTAAAGGTATCGACAGCGCACGTCACTTTCACTGCGGTAACATTCGCACCGCTGAGCGCACCGCCACCCGATGATACGGAACAGGTCTGATCCGGATCGCTCGGTTGCGTAAGCACCGTTACCATGTAGTCTGAGCCATCGTCCAGTGGCGTATCGAACGTGAAATTTTCACTGCCATCAACGTAGCTAATGGTTTTATCGTCTGTTGAATTGTTTTGCAAAGTGACGCTGTTGCCGACAGCCAGTCCTTCGACCACGCCACCCACGGAATACTGTGTGGTTTCACAGATCGGAAGAGCACACGTCTGAACTCCAGTCACTGCTTACGATC
>CAXQNK010000035.1:0-9183 GCA_964225175.1 Candidatus Nitrosopumilus sp.
ATTGGTCACGTTGACCATGGGAAGACGACGCTGACGGCGGCGCTGACGAAGATTTGCGCTGAGTCTCGAGGCGGTGAGTTCAAGGCATACGATCAGATTGATAATGCGCCGGAAGAACGCGCGCGCGGGATCACGATTGCCACGGCTCACGTTGAATACGAGTCAGAAGAGCGTCACTACGCGCACGTTGACTGTCCGGGGCACGCGGATTATGTGAAGAACATGATCACGGGCGCGGCGCAGATGGATGGTGCCATTTTGGTGGTATCGGCTGCGGATGGTCCGATGCCTCAGACCCGCGAGCACATTCTGTTGGCGCGCCAGGTGGGCGTTCCATACATTCTGGTGTACCTGAATAAGGCGGACCAGGTAGATGATGAGGAGCTGCTTGAGCTGGTGGAGATGGAAGTGCGTGAGCTGCTGTCGTCCTACGAGTTTCCGGGCGATGACACTCCGATCGTGACGGGTTCTGCGCTCAAAGCGCTGGAAGGTGACGATTCTGACATTGGTGTGCCCTCGATCATGAAGTTGATTGAGGAAATGGATGCATACATTCCTGAGCCTGAGCGTGACACGGACAAGCCGTTTTTGTTGCCGATTGAAGACGTGTTCTCGATTTCAGGACGTGGCACGGTGGTGACCGGGCGTGTTGAGCGTGGTGTGATCAAGGTGGGCGAGGAAGTCGAGATCGTGGGAATTCGCGATACGGAGAAGACCACCTGCACGGGCGTGGAGATGTTCCGCAAGCTGCTTGATGAAGGTCGGGCCGGCGATAACGTGGGTGTGCTGCTGCGCGGTACGAAGCGTGATGAAGTGGAACGTGGTCAGGTATTGGCGCACGTGGGTTCGATTACGCCGCACACCAAGTTTGAGGCTGAGGTGTACATTCTTTCGAAGGAAGAGGGTGGACGTCACACGCCGTTTTTCAAGGGTTACCGTCCGCAATTTTACTTCCGCACGACGGATGTGACGGGAGCGGTCGAGTTGCCTGAGGGCGTTGAGATGGTGATGCCTGGGGATAACATCCAGATGCAGGTGGAGCTGATTGCGCCGATTGCCATGGAAGAGGGACTGCGGTTTGCCATTCGCGAGGGTGGTCGTACTGTAGGTGCCGGCGTCGTGGCCAAGATTCACGAGTAAATAACGTTGCCAGCGGGCCGGGCTTGAAATCAAGCCATGGCCCCTTCGGCATGAAGAAGCGAGAAAACACATGGCAGACCAGAGAATTCGCATCCGGCTCAAGGCCTTCGATCACCGTCTGATCGATAGTTCCGCGGCCGAGATTGTTGAGACTGCAAAAAGGACCGGTGCGCAGGTGCTAGGGCCCATACCGTTGCCTACTCACATCGAGAGGCACACGGTGTTGATTTCCCCGCACGTAAACAAGGATGCGCGTGATCAGTATGAGACGCGCACACACAAGCGCCTGATGGATATTGTCGATCCCAATGACAAGACTGTCGACGCCCTGTCCAAGCTGGATCTCGCTGCCGGTGTGGACGTGCAGATTCAGCTGTACTGACGGAGATTCGAGCGATGGCGATTGGAATCATTGGGCGGAAATGCGGAATGACCCGTGTCTTCACAGAAGACGGTGACAGTATCCCCGTGACCGTTATCGAAGCTGGGCCAAACCGCGTGACGCAAGTCAAAACAGCGGAAAACGACGGTTATGAAGCGGTTCAGGTCACCCTGGGCGGTAAACGCGCCAACCTCGTCAACAAGCCCATGGCGGGACATTTCGCAAAGGCCAACAGCGAGGCCGGAGAAGGTCTTTGGGAGTTCAGGCTGGACGGTGGGGCAGATGAAGAAATGGCGCCGGGTGCGGAGCTCAAGGTCGAACAGTTTGAGGCCGGTCAATTGGTTGACGTCACCGGTATGAGCAAAGGAAAAGGCTTTGCGGGTACCGTCAAACGGCACAACTTCCGAATGCAGGACGCTACCCACGGCAATTCGTTGTCCCATCGCGCACCAGGTTCAATTGGTCAATGTCAAACGCCCGGTCGAGTATTCAAGGGTAAGAAGATGGCAGGACATATGGGTGATGAAAAAGTCACGGTCCAGAACCTGGAAGTCGTGAAAGTTGATGCGGAGCGAAACCTGCTGTTGATCAAGGGTGCAGTGCCGGGAGCGGCAGGCGGCCATGTCACAGTCAAGCCCGCAGTCAAGGCGCATTAAGGAATATGGCTATGAAGCTCGCAGTTGCCGGTGGCAAAGACATTCAGGTATCAGAAAAGACTTTCGGGCGTGATTTTTCCGAAGCATTGGTGCATCAGGTGGTTACAGCCTACCTGGCCGGAGCGCGCGCCGGGACCAAAGCCCAGAAAAACCGGTCAGATGTCCGGGGTGGAGGGAAGAAGCCCTGGCGTCAGAAGGGTACGGGGCGAGCCCGAGCCGGTACCATTCGAAGCCCGATCTGGCGAGGAGGCGGTAGAGCATTTGCTGCCCAACCGCGGGATCACGCCCAGAAGGTCAACAGGAAAATGTACCGAGGCGCGATGCAGACAATACTCTCGGAACTCGTGCGGCAGAATCGGCTCATTGTCGTTGACTCGCTTGCCATGGAAGAACCGAAAACGGCGCAACTGAAATCCAGGCTAGCAGAGATGGACTTCGATAGCGGCCTGCTGGTCACCACTGAGCTTGATGAGAACCTATACCTTGCGTCGCGTAATCTGCCCAAAGTTCACAGTCTGGACGTTAAGGGGCTTGATCCGGTCAGCCTGGTGTCTTCGGACAAGGTGGTCATGACCGTGGACGCGGTAAACAAACTGCAGGAGTGGCTGGGATGAATAAAGATCGGCTTTATCAGATTTTACTCAGCCCGCGCGTGACGGAAAAAACTGCGAAGGTTGGAGACGAAAGCAACCAGTACGTATTTCAGGTGGCGATTGACGCCAACAAGGCCGAGGTCAGAGCTGCGGTCGAAAACCTGTTTGAAGTCAATGTCGAGTCGGTTCGCATCGTGAACGTAAAAGGCAAGTCCAAGTCGTTCCGTATGCGCCCCGGCAAACGCAATGACTGGAAAAAGGCATACGTTCGTGTGCAGGAGGGCCAGACACTGGACTTCCTGGGCGCAGAATCAGCTTAAGGACGGATAGTCATGGCTATTGTTAAAGCAAAACCTACTTCGCCAGGACGTCGAGGTGTCGTGCAGGTTAAGCACGGTCACTTGCATAAAGGACGGCCGCATGCCTCGTTGTTGGAGAAAAAATCCAAAACCGGCGGGCGAAATAACAATGGAAGAATCACTACCCGGCACAGAGGCGGTGGTCATAAGCAGCACTACCGCGTGATTGATTTCAAACGTGACAAGGATGGTGTGGACGGCCGGGTCGAGCGTATCGAATACGATCCGAACCGGACGGCGCATATCGCTCTGGTTTTGTACAGTGACGGTGAGCGTCGCTACATCATCGCGCCCAAGAGTCTTCGCGCCGGTGACCTGGTTCGAAGCGGTCGGGACGCGGCTATCAAGCCGGGAAATACATTGCCACTTCGCAATATTCCCGTCGGAACCGTGATTCATTGCGTCGAAATGAAGCCAGGTAAGGGCGCACAGCTGGCGAGAAGTGCAGGTGCTGCAGTGCAATTGGTTGCCCGCGAGGGGCAGTACGCTACGTTGCGGCTGCGCTCCGGTGAACAGCGCAAAGTGCCAGCGAGATGCCGGGCGACAGTCGGTGAGGTCTCCAATTCGGAGCACAATCTCGAAAAACTCGGCAAGGCGGGAGCGAAACGTTGGCGTGGTGTTCGGCCGACGGTTCGCGGCGTGGCCATGAATCCGGTCGACCACCCACACGGTGGCGGTGAGGGCAGGACTTCCGGGGGACGCCATCCGGTGACGCCCTGGGGCGTGCCAACCAAAGGCCATAAGACTCGTTCCAATAAACGGACTGATAAGTACATCCGCCGCACGCGCGGGAAGTAACGGAATAGCAAGATGCCAAGATCAATTAAGAAAGGCCCTTTCATCGATCATCACCTGGCGACCAAAGTGTCCCAGGCGATCGAGACCAACAGCAAGCGACCCATCAAAACATGGTCGCGCCGCTCAATGATTATGCCAGAGATGGTCGGGCTAACCATTGCCGTGCATAACGGCCGGCAACACGTGCCCATTTTGATCACTGATCAGATGATCGGTCACAAACTGGGTGAGTTCGCGGCTACGCGAACATTTCGTTCTCATGCCGGCGACCGCAAGGCAAAGTAGGAGTTAATGAGATGCAAGTAACGGCTAAGCTCAGTGGTGCGCGCATTTCGGCGCAAAAAGTCCGCTTGGTTGCAGACCAGGTCAGGGGCTTACCGGTTGAAAAAGCTGAACAACTACTGGCGTTCAGTACTAAAAAAGCGGCCCACATCGTGAAAAAGGTATTGCTTTCCGCTATTGCGAACGCGGAACACAACGAGGGCGCTGATATCGACGAGTTGACCATCAAGACCATCATGGTCGACGAAGGCCCGACTATGAAACGGGGCCGGGCACGAGCTAAGGGACGTGGCACGCGGATTTTGAAGCGTACCAGTCATATCACTTTGACCGTTGCAGATAACGAGTAGACGAGGATCGGGACAAGACATTATGGGCCAAAAAGTACATCCAATAGGCATTCGTCTCGGTATCGCCAAGGACTGGAATTCCACCTGGTATGCCGAGAAAGGCGAATTCGCCGAGCAGTTGAACTCCGACCTGGCTGTCCGGGAATACCTGACCAAGCGCTTGGCGCAAGCCGCCGTGAGCAGGGTCACGATCGAACGACCGGCCAAGTCTGCCCGGATTACGATCCATACCGCACGCCCTGGAATCGTCATCGGCAAGAAGGGCGAAGATATCGAGAAACTGAGGCGTGAAGTCACCGCCATCATGGGTGTGCCGACGCACATATCGGTGGCGGAAATTCGCAAGCCGGAACTCGACGCCCGGCTGGTGGCTGAGGGCATCGCACAACAGCTGGAACGCCGCATCATGTTTCGGCGCGCAATGAAGCGAGCTGTTGGAAACGCCATGCGCCTGGGTGCACTCGGCATCAAGGTGTCCGTTGCTGGCCGCTTGAATGGTGCTGATATTGCGCGAAGCGAATGGTATCGGGAAGGACAGGTGCCATTGCACACCTTGCGGGCGGACGTTGATTACGGATTCGTTGAGGCCCAGACCACGTACGGCATCTTGGGGGTCAAGGTCTGGATCTACAAAGGCGAAGTTTTCGATCTGTACGCCGCCAAGTCGGACAGTCGGAAGAATCAGCAGGCGGCTGGCTAGGAGACATAACGATGCTGCAGCCAAAACGAACAAAATTTCGAAAAACCCAGAAGGGCCGCAATCGTGGGTTGTCCCACGTGGGTAACAAGGTCAGCTTTGGTGAGTACGGCTTGAAAGCAACGACTCGCGGCTTCGTTACCGCGCGCCAAATCGAGGCCGCTCGTCGGGCGATCACGCGCTACGTGAAAAGGGGCGGGAAACTTTGGATTCGCGTGTTTCCGGACAAGCCCATCACCAAGAAGCCGGTCGAAGTACGAATGGGCAAAGGCAAGGGCAACGTTGAATTCTGGGTTGCGCCGATTCAGCCCGGCCGAGTTTTATATGAAATACAGGGCGTCACGGAAGAGCAGGCACGTGAAGCGTTTCGCCTGGCCTCTGCCAAATTGGCCGTGAAGACCATGTTTGTTACCCGCTCGGTGATGTGATGAATATTACAGAAATGAGAAGCCGCGACAGCAGTGCGCTGCGCGAAGAACTGACAAACCTTCTGCACGAGCAGTTCAATCTGCGGATGCAAAAGGGTACTGGGCAGTTAAATCAACCCAATGAACTGCGTCGAGTGCGCCGCGATATCGCACGCATTAAGACGTTGCTCAATGAGAAAGCCAGCGAAGGAAGTGACGCATGAGCGCTACAGAAGCAGTTAAGCGGACCAAGGTGGGCCTGGTCGTCAGCGACAAGCGCGACAAGACGGTGACCGTCTTGTTAGAGCGCCAAGTGAAGCACCCCTTGTACGGCAAGTACATCAAGCGCTCAACCAAGGTTCAGGCGCATGATGAGGAAAATCATTGCGGTGAGGGGGACAAGGTCCTTATTGCAGAGTGCCGGCCACTGTCCAAGACGAAAAGTTGGCAAGTGCTGGAGATCCTCGAGCGGGCCCAGTAGGGCAGCTCCGGGACGAGGAAAGAATCATGATACAGATGCAGAGCATGCTGGACGCGGCAGATAATAGTGGCGCGAGAAGAATCCAGTGTATCAAGGTGCTGGGTGGCTCCAAGAGGCGCTATGCCCGTATTGGGGACATCATCAAGGTAACCGTCAAGGACGCGATCCCGCGAGGCAAGGTCAAGAAGGGCGAAGTTTATGACGCCGTGATCGTGCGTACCAGGAGCGGAGTGCGTCGTCCGGATGGCTCACTGATCCGATTCGATGGAAATGCAGCGGTTCTGCTTAACCCAAAACTGGAGCCAATCGGGACACGTATTTTTGGCCCGGTCACAAGGGAATTGCGTTCGGAACGATTCATGAAGATCGTGTCGCTCGCCCCCGAAGTGCTTTGAGATACAGGTAGCGAAAGATGAAACGGATACGCAAAGGTGACGAAGTGATCGTGATTGCAGGGCGCAGCAAAGGCCAGCGTGGCCAGGTGCTGAGCGTTCTGGATGAAGGTGACCGATTGCTGGTTGAAAACGTCAATATGGTCAAGCGGCATACCAAACCTGATCCGGGCAGAAACGCACCCGGCGGCATCATAGAAAGAGAAGGCCCTATTCACGCTTCGAACGTACAGTTGTTCAACCCAATCACCAACAAGGCGGACCGGGTGAATTTCAAGGTGCTCGACGACGGCCGCAAGGTACGGATATTCAAGTCGAACGGCGAAGCCGTCGATATCTAGGATGACTGACATGGCAAGACTGCATACCTATTACAAAGACACCGTGGTCCCTCAATTGATGGAAGAACTCGACATCAAAAACGTGATGCGAGTGCCAAAAATCACAAAGATCACGCTCAATATGGGCGTGGGAGAGGCCGCGACAGATAAAAAAGTCATGGATCGGGCGACGGCGGATATGGCAGTCATCGCTGGGCAAAAACCCGTGGTGACGAAATCGCGCAAATCGGTGGCCTCGTTCAAAATTCGAGACGGTTGGCCCATCGGCTGTAAGGTGACACTCCGACGGGAACGCATGTACGAGTTTCTTGATCGCCTGGTCAACGTTTCCATACCCCGTGTCCGGGATTTTCGTGGTCTGAGCCCGAAATCATTCGACGGGCGTGGGAATTACAGCATGGGTGTCCAGGAGCAGATTGTTTTTCCCGAAATCGATTTCGATAAGGTGGATGCAATGCGGGGTATGGACATCACCATTACCACGACTGCGCAGAATGACGCTGAGGGCCGCGCCCTGCTGAGAGCGTTTAATTTCCCCTTCAAGGCTAAGTAAAACAGGTATCAAGACATGGCAAAAGTATCCATGATCAATCGCGAAAAACGGCGTGCCAAGCTGGTGAAAAAATACGCCAAGAAGCGCGCGGAACTCAAGGCCCGGGTGATTGACCCGACGCTCAGTTTCGACGAACGGCAGGAGGCCATGTTCTCTCTGCAGAAACTGCCGCGCGATTCCAGTCCGGCCAGGCAGCGCAATCGCTGCCAGATCTCGGGACGACCCAGAGGGTTCTACCGTCGCTTTGGACTGGGCAGGAACAAATTGCGTGAAGCCGCTATGCGCGGTGACGTGCCGGGTCTGCGTAAGGCCAGTTGGTAGTGTGCGGCTTCGGCCGAAACCCAGAGAAGACAGGCAGGAATCAATAACATGAGCATGAGTGACCCAATTGCAGATATGTTGACCCGTATCCGCAACGCACAGGCAACACACAAGAAAACTGTGGTCATGCCCTCATCCAAAGTGAAGGTCGGCATCGCTGAGGTGTTGAAGGACGAGGGATACATCACGGACTTCAAGGTGTCGGAAAATGGACACAAGACGGATCTCGAAGTGACGCTTAAATACTTCCAGGGAGAGGGCGTGATTGACATGGTCAAACGCGCCAGCAGGCCAGGGCTTCGTCAGTATCGCGGCAAAAATGATCTGCCCAAGGTATTTAACGGGCTCGGGGTGACGATTGTCAGTACCTCACAGGGCATCATGACCGAGAAATCGGCGCGTGAAGCCGGTCACGGCGGCGAAATACTCTGCTTCGTGTCATAAGGAGAGCACAATGTCACGCGTAGCTAAAAACCCGATTCCCGTTCCCAAAGACGTGGACATCAAGATCGATGATCAAAGGGTGGAAGTGAAAGGCCCCAAAGGCCTCTTGTCACTGGACCTGCACCCCACCGTGCAGTTGGAGCAGGAAGACAAGCAGATTCAGGTTCGCTGGAAGACTGACAAGGATTTGGCCATGGCCGGTACCTTCAGATCTCTGGTCAACAACATGGTGACCGGCGTGAGCGAGGGTTTCCAGAAAAAACTGACCCTGGTGGGTGTGGGCTACAGGGCGCAGGCGCAAGGCAATAATCTGAATTTAGCGCTCGGGTTCTCACATGCCATTGACTATTCGGTGCCAGAGGGAATTTCGGTGGAAACGCCCTCGCAAACTGAAATTGTGGTCAGCGGATGCGACAAGCAACGCGTGGGGCAGGTGGCTTCGGAGATTCGAGCTTTTCGGCCACCGGAGCCGTACAAAGACAAGGGCGTGCGCTATTCAGATGAACGCGTTGTCCGTAAAGAAGCTAAAAAAGCCTGATCGGCGGATCAGAGGAATTACGAGATGCAAAAGAAACTTTCACGTTTACGGCGCGCGCGCAGGGCACGTGCCCACATTCGTCGAATGGGCGTTCCGAGGCTTACGATCCATCGCAGCGCTCGTCATATCTATGCTCAGGTTATCGCGGCGGAGGGCGGTACCGTTGTGGCCAGCGCCTCTACCCTGCAGAAAGGCGTGCGTGATGGCTTGAAGAGCACGAGTAACTGCGACGCAGCCGCGGCCGTGGGGAAAGCTGTGGCGGAGCGCGCGACAGCGGCTGGCGTCACCAATGTAGCTTTTGATCGCTCGGGGTATAAATACCACGGGCGCGTCAAACAACTGGCTGACGCGGCGCGGGCAAGCGGACTGCAGTTTTAACACGGTCAAACAAGACCGGAATTTACAGGTAGGCATATGTCAAGAGTAGACAACGAGAACAGCGATGGTTT
>CAXQNK010000036.1:0-21073 GCA_964225175.1 Candidatus Nitrosopumilus sp.
TCGCTCAGGAGTTTGTCATAGGCCCTGATGCTGGCGCATGCCACCTTGAGGGTGTAATCGTATTGTCCGCTGGTGGCATAGCACTCCATGACTTCCGGTGCGTCCTTCACCATCTGGTCAAAATCACGAACCGAGTCGGGGTGGTGGTCCTCCAGCGAGACATTAGCGATGGCCACCACCTCGAGTCCCACTTTTTCTGCATCAAGCAGGGCCACGGTGCGCTTGATGACGCCCGATTCCTGGAGTTTTCTGACTCGCCGCCACACGGGCGTTGGGGAGAGGCCAATGCGCTCGGCGAGCGCCTGGCTGGACAGGTCGCCGTTGCGTTGCAGTTCTGAAAGAATTTTTCGATTTATCTTATCCATAAAAAATTAACATTTTAATATTTGAAAATAAACAAAATAAAAATACCAAAAAAATAGTAAAAAATAAACAAAAAGAAACAATATTTTTCTTATTAAGGAATAAGCTAGTTACTAGACCTGAACATCGAGTTTTCATGAATAAGATCAGCAACTATCAATCCCGTTCTCCCGACGCGTTTGGAACCATTCAATACTCTGATTCCGAACACGAGATGTGGCACGAGTTGATCAGTCGCCAGTTGCCTGTGCTGCCGGGTCAGGTGTGTGACGAATACATCAGCGCCTTGGCGAAAATGGACTTTCCAAGGGACCGCATCCCGCAGCTGCACGAAGTGTCATCGGTCCTGAAAGCGCATACGGGATGGTCCGTAGCACCGGTGCCCGCGCTGATTGATTTCACTCGCTTTTTCGCCCTGCTTGCGGACAAGCAGTTTCCGGCCGCCACGTTTATAAGGCGTAGAGAAGATAGGGACTATCTCCCCGAGCCGGATATTTTTCACGAAATTTTTGGCCACACGCCGCTGCTGACGGATGATCGCTTTGCAGCATTCGCGCAGGCCTATGGCAAAGCGGGTCTGCGCGCGGACAAGCGTGATCATGCCATGCTGGCCCGACTGTTCTGGTTCACCGTGGAATTTGGCCTGATTAATACCCCTGAGGGTTTGCGCTCATACGGAGCCGGCATTGTTTCTTCGCCGGGCGAACTCGAATTTGCCCTGCACAGCGATGAACCGCAGCGACTGCCATTCGACCCGCTGGAGGCCTTGCGGACGCCATACCGGATCGATATTTTTCAGACGGTCTACTATGTCATCGATAATTACGATACGCTTTATGAGCTGGCCCAGCAGGACCTGATTCCGCTGATTGCGCAGGCAAGGCAAATGGGCATGCGACCACCGACATTTCCGTTGAAGGAAATTGCCTGAAACTCCGGAGAGACAGGACGAAGATGACCACAATATGTGATCTCACTGAGAAAACATGCGTTCCCTGCGAGGGCGGTGTTGCACCGATCCTCAGGGATGAAGCCCTATCCATGCTGGAATCGCTTGAAGGCTGGCAGCTGAGCGAGGACGCCAAAATGATCAGCCGTCGTTTTGAGTTCAAGGGCTTTTACCGGACCATGTCATTCATCAACGCGATGGCCTGGGTCGTCAACAATGAAAACCACCATCCGGACTTTTCAGCCGGGTACAACTATTGCGATGTCGGCTTCACGACCCATGCGATTGACGGCCTGTCTGAGAATGATTTCATTTGTGCCGCAAAGGTGACTGCGCTCCTCGGTCAACTGTAAGCCCTTTGGGCAAAGGTTCGCGGACCGGGTCAGGAAGGCGACTTCCGAGACCGCGTTGTCCGCTTGTCCCACATCGAGCAACCCGCGGCGAACAGGGAACCTGTCAGGTTCAGCCATACGCTGAAAATTGCCCCCGGCAAGGCGCTCAAGGCGCTGAAGAATTGCACGGCCAGGGCGGTCGCGAGACCCGAATTCTGCATGCCGACCTCGAGCGCCATCGTCCTCTGGATCGCTTGATCAAAGCCAAGCAGGCGAGCAGCCAGGAAACCCATACTCATGCCGACCATGTTGTGCGCCAATGTCGCCACTCCGACTTTCCACGCTGAAACTTTCAGAAATTCATGGTTAAGCGCAACAACGGTTGCGATGATGATGACGATGCACAGTACGGAAATTACCGGTAACTGTGGCCTGATCCGATGTACCCGAGATTGCGCGAAATGATTGATGAGCACGCCCAAAGACACAGGCAAAAGAATGATTTTCACCAGGCTCTCCAGCATGGCCATGGCCGGAATATCGATCTTTGAGCCAATCAGCACGCTCAACAACAGAGGCGTCAGAAGGATGCTGAGCGTGGTTGAGATCGATGTCATGGTGACTGAAAGTGCCACGTGCCCTCGCGCCAGGTAAGTCATGACATTAGAGGATGTGCCGCCGGCCACGGTACCCACCAGTAGCATGCCGAGCGTCAAGTCTTCGTCGAACCCCAGGGATTTTGCGATCAGCAGGGCCGACAACGGCATGACCGTGAATTGCAACAGCATGCCACTGGCAAGCGCTTTGCCATATCGCCCGACCTGGAAAAAATCATTTGGTTTGAGCGTCAGGCCCATGCACAGCATGATGACCATCAGAAGGGGAACGATGGCGGGTTGGAGTTCACTGAGTGGAGCTTGAAACCACCAGCCTGTCGCGGCTGCAAGGACGGCGAGCACTGGGAATACAATCAGCAACACGATGTGTCCGAACCGATCAGGCTGGCTTCAGAACGCTTTGGCATGATCGAGCAGGAATTGTTCCAGCGATCGCTGCGGTCGGCCCAGGAGGCGTGGCGCGTCATCACTGACGTGCTCCAGCGCGTGGTTCGCGATTTGTGCGAAAAGGTCGCAGACCGCGTTGACTTGCCAGGCGTTAGGTATGACCGCTGTGAGGAATGCGCGAAAATCCTCGGGAGATTGGTCAACATATTGAACCGGGTGGCCCAGGGTATTGCTCATGCGTGTGGCAATTTCCTCGAAGTTGAGTAGCCTTGGACCGGTCAATTCATAACATTGGCCCAGGTGAGACTCATCCATCAATGTTTTAGCGGCAATTTCGGCCACATCCCGCGTGTCGATGGGTGCCGCCCTGGCCTTTCCGAACGGCAGGCTGAACGTATGATGTTGCGCGATGCTGCGAGCGGACATCAGTAGGTTTTGCATGAAAAAATTGGGCCGCAAAACAGTCCACCCAGGCAGTTGTTCTTTCAGTTGGCACTCCGACATGTAATGGGATTTTGGGATAGGGCTTTCCGTGTCGGGCGAAGCCTCCATTGACGAAATTTTCACCACTTGTTTTAGTCCTGTGGCGGCCTGTATGAACCGGCTTTCGAGTTCAAACTGTTGGGGCCCGTTACCGATGACCAGCAACGCCCTGTCCACGCCTTCGAGGGCAGAAGCGATGCTGGAGCGATCCGCTAAATCGCCCCGAATAATCTCTGCGCCCAGGGCGGCGAGTTCTTCGGCTTTTTCGGGTGATCGCGCGAGAATTCGTACGCGTTGAGAATGCATGAGCAGCGTTCTGGCCGTCCAGCTGCCCACGCGCCCGTTCGCACCGGTAATGAGAATCATGACGTCACGCTCCTGTCCATCGGCGGTGCAACTGATCGGAATCGAATCATCAGCACGCAAATTATCGCAAGCGCACACAGGGCCATCATCAGGTCGATAGCGGGCAGGTAACTGCCCATTTCGTCGCGAATTCTTCCGACGAGGCGAGTGCCCAAAGCGCCGGCCAGCGTGTCAAACAGCACGAGCGAGGCAAGTATTTTTCCAAACGACGGGCCTGCAAAAAGATGAGCAAGCAGGACCTGGATGCTGGTGAATGCGCCGCTGAAGCCGGCCCCCGCGATCACCGCATACAGGAACAGCCAGCTGGTGTTGTCTGAATCAGCATGGCGCAGGAGGCCCAGGCCCACCATGAGCAGCAGGATGGATCCAATCATGACCCGGTCCTTCCTGAACCAGTCACCCATGAGACCGAACGCCAGTTTGCCAACGATCGAGGCGGCAAAAAAGCTGCTGAAGATCATGGGTAAAAGTGAACGGCTGACGCCCAGGTCGCCCGCCAGGTAAATGGACTGGTGTTGCATTAACGACAGCACGGTGAACCAGACGGCGGCGGTGCCGATGGCCAACACGTAGAATTGTGTCGATTTCAGCGCCTCCCTGAGCGTCGGCCCGCTCCGGGCGACACTTTCGGACGGATCATCTTTGCCTGTGGTCAATGGATCACCGTCGGGACCGGTGCCGAAATCCTCAGGCCGGTCCCGGACCAGCAAAACCACGGGAAGCACCATCAGGAAAGCCGTGATCAGGGCCAGCCCCAGGAGCGTGGTGCGCCAGCCCAGGTGCGTCATGCCATAACCCAGCACAAGGGGGAACAGCGTCCCGCCGACGCTGGAGGCCATCAGGAGTATCCCGGAGGCTCGACCATGAAGCCTTCTAAACCACCGGCTTAATACGAACATGTTGGCGACGACGCCGCTGAGTGAGAGGGCCAGGGCGAACGTCACGTAAGCTGCGACCATGTGCCAAAGTTGCTGGACCGCGGCGTGCAGGCACAGACCGCTCACCGCGAGCGCGGCACCCACGGTAATGAGGATCCGTGAAGAATAGCGATCCAGCATGACCCCCACCGGTGGTGAGGTCAGCGCGGATACCGTCAGCAGGACGGTCGCAGGCAAGGTGACCTGCACCTGTGTCCAGCCGAATTCATCGATCAGGTAGGGATACATCAGTGGCAGCGAGTGCACAATGATGCCGTTGGAGGCTGCATAAACCATGAACAGGCCGGACAGGACCCACCAGCCTCTGAATCTTGGTGTATCGTTCACCTTGTCCTGCCCGGGAAAAAGATGGTCATGCAAGTGGCCCCTGCCCTGAAGTCCGCGCATGATAGCATCTCCCTGAATGAGGCGACGGCCTCTGAAAAACGCTTCCGGAGTCACAATAATGGCAAATGATATTGATACGGACGTGCTCATCATCGGGGGCGGCATTGCTGGCCCGGCCCTGGCGTGTGCCCTGATAAAAACCGGCCTCAGCGTGACGATGATCGAACGATCATCTGGGGACCTGGATACAGCCCGGGGAGATCACCTGCAGCCGTACACCCTGGAACTACTCCAGCAGTGGGGCGTCCTGGATCGCTTTGTGGCCGCGGGTGCGGAGAAGCGTCGCGGGACGCGATGGTTAAATGCGGCGGGAGACGTACTGCTGGACGCGCGCATCGACACCCTGCCCCTGCCCTATCCTTATTTCCTCTATCTCAATCATGAGCTTATCAGCATCGAGTTGCTAAAGGCCGCCGAGGCTTGCCCCCGATTCAGAATGATCCGTCCAGTGAAGCGCTGGTCGCACAGGCAGGACGCGAAGGGGCGTCACGAAATCACGATAGAGCAGCAGGGGTCGCAGGTGCTGACGGTCCGGGCTGATCTGCTGGTCGGGGCAGACGGTACGCGTTCACCAGTGCGTAAGCTGATGGGCGTGAATGCGCATACGCATCGCTATGAGCGCCCCATCGCTGTACTCTTCGCTCAAATGATTAACGCAGCGCCGGGCAATTCCCTGGATGCCTGGTTGAGCCAAACCGGCATTGTGGCGGTCATCCCTCGAACCGGCGGCGGCTGCAAGCTGGGGCTGCCGATGAAGCCCTCCGAGGTCAGGTCCTGGCGTGACGCAGATGCCGAATCCTTATCCGGTCGAATGGAAAGATTGTTGCCTGGGCTGGCGCTCGAGGACATCCGATACAGCTCGGTTTATCCGCCGGTCTATCTCGAGGCTGATCGTTGGGTGAAAGGCGCCATGGTTCTGATTGGTGATGCATGTCATGCCATGCATCCTGCTCGCAGCCAGGGGATGAATACGGCCATGCGCTGTGTTGCGAAGCTGGTCGATCATCTGCCTGTCAACGGCGGGCGTCTCGATCGATCCGAATTGCCGAGAGCCCTGGAAGCATTTGAGCGATCAACACGGCCGCTTATCGACAGGATACTCGCGGAAAACCACCGAGCCGGCCTGCAGATGGATTCATCGTCTGAGGTGGCCCAGGATGCTTTCGCCGAGTCGCTGCGGACGATTGCTCGCGATCCATCCGCCCTGATGGCTTATGGTATGAGATCGGCCGGCTATCCCTCAGACTGAGAGCTGGAGAGGCAATCTTCGCAGTCGCTGGCCGCAGGCCCGAAATACGGCATTGGCCACGGCCGGGGCGATTGGGGGTACCCCTGGCTCGCCCACCCCGCTGGGCATCTCGCCCCCCGTTGCCACGTCCACATGGATCTCCGGACATTCGGTGATGCGCAGCACCGGGTAATCATGAAAATTGGATTGCGCAACGGCACCGTCCTGCAGGGTGATCTCGCCGTGCAGTGCCGCGGACAGGCCAAAAATGATCCCGCTTTCCATCTGGGCCCGGACACTGTCGAGGTTAACCGCAAGCCCGCAATCCACGGCGCACCATACGCGGGTGACGCGTAATTGTGTGCCCTTGACCTCAACCTCCGCGATTTGCGCAACGGCGCTGCCAAAAGACTCGTGAGCGGCAACGCCCAGAGCGCGGCCTCCCCCTGGCTTCTGGTCCTGCCAGCGGGCCATCTTCGCAACCGCTCTCAATACCCGGGCCAGGCCTGCCTCCGGTGCCAGGTGGCGTAGTCTGAACGCGAGCGGATCTTGCTGGGTCAGGTGGGCAAGTTCATCGATGAAGCTCTCCTTGCAGAAGGCGTTGCTTGAGTGACCCACCGAGCGCCAGAACCCGATCGGCAGACCTGAGTCGAGGTGTGCAAGGCGGACTCGCTGCAGCGCGACGGCATATTCCGGTATTAATCCTTCGGCGCTGGACGGGTCCTTCTCATATTCGAATTGAGTGCCCATTCCCAACATGCCCGCACCCTGTGTGATGGCTCTGCCATCCGCCATGACATCTGGCCCTGAGCGATCCGCATGCCACCGCTCAAGTCGGCCATCAGGGCTCCAGGAAGCGTGCAGGCGCACCTGGCTGGCCGGGCGGTAGTAGTCATGTCGCAAATCATCTTCCCGGGTCCACGCTACTTGCACGGCTCGACCGGTTTGCAATGTGATGGCCACCGCTTCAGCCGCAAAGTCCTGGTAGCCTCGCCGACCGAAAGCGCCCCCCAGAAAAGTGGTGTGAACGGTTACCGAGGATTCCTCGATACCACAGAGTTTGGCCGCCAGGCTCCGGACCAGGCCAGGTGCCTGGGTGGGCACCCAAATTTCGCAATGGCCCTCCCTGAACCATGCCGTACAGTTCATGGGCTCCATGGTGGCGTGGGCGAGATAGGGCAACGTGTAGTGCGCTTCATGGCTGCGCTGCGCCGAATCAACGAGTTCGGGCCCGCTCCCTGTCTGGAAAAAGATGGATCCGGCACCCTCGTCGAGGGCTCGTTTCAGGTCATCCTCGAATTGACGGCTGGACTGACTGGAGAGGCTTGGTTCAGACCAGGTGACTTGAAGTGCCGCCGCCGCGCGCTGTGCGTGCCAGTGAGAGTCTGCGAGCACGGCCACTCCGCTGAAGATGTCCACGACGCGATGGACGCCGGGCAGGGCCAGTGCGGCATCGGCATCGTAGCTGAGTGCTTTTGCGCCATGAACCGGCGGGCGTCTGACCGCCGAACGCAGCATGTTTGGGATATGTACGTCCAGACCAAACTCGGCACTGCCATTGACCTTGGCGGCTGCATCGAGGCGAGGGAATTCCTGTCCGATGAGTCGAAAATTTTCCGGTGGGGTCAAGGGCGCATCGGTGATCGCCGGGCCAGAGGCTGCGGCGCTGATAAAGTCCGCACAAGCTGCCCGTTGGTCTCCCTGAATGACGAAGCCTTTCTCGAGGACGGGCGCGCTGCCTTGGGCCCCCCAGGTGTTTTCAGCGGCCCTGAGAATGGAGTGGGCCATGTTGGCTGCCGCTTGCCGCACGGGCAGGAAGCTCATTTTCATCGAGGTGCTGTAACCGGTGACCTGGACGCGAAACATGGGGTGATTGAACGCCGGATCCGCATCCGCCAGGTGAACTTTTATCTGCTCGGGTTCAAGCCGCAACTCCTCGGCGGCCAGCAAGGCCATGTCGGAATAGATGCCCTGTCCCATTTCTGCCCAGCCAAGGTAGAGGTGGAACTGGTTGTCATGGTCGAGTCGGAGTATCGCATTGGGCTGAAAAAACGGCTGATCGCCAAGAGGCTTTTCGGACGCCCGGACCTGTCCCCAGGATATCGGCAAAACCAGCCCGGCAGTGGCCGACCCGGACAGGGCCAGGAATTCTCTTCTTGGAATGCGAGAGGGTTTCATGCTCGTGACAGCACTTTGAAGTATTCCGCGGTCACCGGCATGGAATCACTCACCGTCAGCTTATGCGGCGCCAGCTTCTCATTCCATACCTCGATGTGCAGGGGTTGCCATTTTTCCAGGCTTCGCAGGGGTTTGCCTTCCTCGGCTATGTCCTGCTCGGTCATTTCGCCAAACAGCATGTTCTTGACGCGTGTCAGCCTGAGCAGCAGCTCGGGCTGTCCGGCACCATTGAGCGCAACGATACAGTCACCCGCCTTTGACGGTGGCAGGCATTCCCGTGTCCTCAACCAGGGCAAGGTATAGGTCATGGTCTTTTCACCGATTACGATTCGGTCGATGATCAGGCCAACCATCTCATCGCTGGTACCGATGCGCCTGACCTCAACGCTTGTTTTGGCGGGTAGGTCGGCGGAAGACAACAGCGCTTCGATGCCGGGCAGAATGTCATGGTCGATCACGGACAGTTCCATGGTGTGAAAGGGGAAGGCTTCGCCCCGAAAAAATGCACCAAAATGGTGCATTTGCCCCGAAGTGGGTCATTCCTGTTCGGCTTTTGCTTAGTAAGAACGGCATTTTTGTTCCCATACACAGCATTCTGACACCTTAACCAGTCTGGCACGAATTCTGCAACTCCGGGGGTGAATGCACAGTGGCCTACGCACTGGATGATGAGGAGACCCTGAAATGAAACTGGTGACTGCAATTGTTAAGCCGTTCAAGCTGGATGACGTGCGAACTGCCCTGGGAGAGGTTGGCGTGACCGGCCTCACCGTGACAGAAGTGCGCGGTTTTGGGCGTCAGAAGGGGCACACCGAACTGTACCGCGGCGCGGAATATGTCGTGGATTTTTTGCCCAAGATGAAAATCGAGACGGCCGTGGCTGAAAGCCAGGTCGAACTTGTGGTTGAGGCCATTATCAAGGCAGCGGCCACCGGCAATATTGGCGACGGCAAAATTTTCGTGAGCTCGCTGGACGAGATCGTGCGAATCCGAACCGGCGAAACCGGCACAGAAGCGATATAAGGAGAGGCCCCATGGAAAATCAGGTTTTCGAACTTCAGTACGCAATCGACACGTTTTACTTTCTGATTTGTGGCGCGCTCGTCATGTGGATGGCCGCTGGATTTGCAATGCTCGAGGCTGGTCTGGTCCGTGCCAAGAACACGACCGAGATTCTCACCAAGAACGTTGCGCTCTACGCGGTCGCATGCTCCATGTACCTTGTATGTGGTTACGCCATCATGTATGGCGGTGGCTTTTTTCTACAGGGTATCGAGGCCTTTGACCTTGAAACGGTCCTCGGGGACTCTGCCGCCAACGGCTTTCATGGCGATTCAGTGTACTCAGGCGCTTCCGATTTCTTCTTCCAGGTGGTCTTCGTTGCAACCGCAATGTCCATTGTCTCGGGCGCGGTCGCGGAACGCATGAAGCTGTGGTCGTTCATGGCCTTTGCGGTCGTTATGACAGGGGTGATATACCCCCTGGAGGGCTCATGGACCTGGGGCGGCAAGGACGTTTTCGGACTGTTCAATCTCGGGGACGACTACGGCTTTAGTGACTTTGCCGGTTCTGGCATCGTGCACATGGCAGGTGCCGCGGCAGCGCTTGCGGGCGTGTGGCTGCTGGGGCCGAGGAAAGGAAAATATGGCCCTGGCGGAACAACCAATGCCCTGCCCGGCGCGAATTTGCCATTGGCGACGATCGGCACGCTGATCCTGTGGATGGGATGGTTTGGATTCAATGGCGGCTCGGTGCTCAAACTGGGAGATGCTGCCAGTGCACATTCCGTGGCGATGGTATTCCTGAACACCAATGCCGCGGCCGCCACGGGTCTGTTAGGTGCATTGGCCACCGCCCGACTCATGTTTGGTAAGGCTGATCTGACCATGGCATTGAATGGTGGTCTCGCGGGCCTGGTTGTTATCACCGCAGAGCCCTCCACACCCACCCCGCTGTTGGCGGCCCTGTTCGGCTTGATCGCAGGTGTGGTGGTGGTGCTCAGTATCGTGGCGTTGGACAAGCGGCGGATCGATGACCCGGTTGGTGCGATCTCAGTGCATGGCGTGGTTGGGTTCCTCGGTTTAATGCTCGTCCCGGTCACCAATCCGGCGACTCACTACTTCGGGCAATTTGTTGGTGCCCTGACCATCTTTGCGTGGGTATTCTCTGCAAGCCTGCTCGTGTGGCTGATTCTCAAAACCACGCTGGGGATTCGAGTTGACGAAGAAGAGGAGTATGAAGGACTCGATATCGGTGAGTGCGGCCTGGAAGCCTACCCGGAGTTTACCCAGGCTCGCTAGCGCTTTGCTCCACCCGGTGATGCCTCCAATTCACCGGGTGGAGTGAATCGTTTCAGGTGAATGACGGGACAGTTGCGTGTCCCTGATTTCCTGCAGAAACGCCCGGGCCGGCGGTGGCAGGTGGCGGCCGCGCCGGGTAACAATGCCATAGGTTCTTTTCGGGAAATACTTCGCCATGTTGCGCGAAACCAGCTGATCGCCTTCACGCAAACAGATGCTTGTCACGATAGAAATACCAAAACCCAACTCGACAAACCGCTTAATGACCTCCCAGCCCCCAACCTCGAGAACCACTTCGTAAGGTATCCGAGCCTGCTGAAACACCCGGTCCACCATGCGCCATGTGGTGAGCCTGCGCGGGGGCAGGATGAGGCCGAATGGGGAAATATCCTGGAGCTGCAGATTCCTTTTTTTCGCCAATGGATGCCCGAGCGGCATGATCAGCGCGGGTTCAAATGAGTACAGGGGTGTGTAGTTGACGTCCGTGGGAATATCCAGCATCGAACCGACTGCGAAGTCCACCTCGTCTTCACGAATCATGGCGAGCCCGTCTCGTCCGGTGACGTTCCTCAGCTGCACGTGGATGTTGGGGTAGAGTTCGCGAAAGCGCGCAACCAGCTCCGGCAAGATATAAATGATCGTGGATTCACCGGCAGCGATAACCACTTCGCCACTGTCCGTGCTGCCCTGAATCTCTTTCTTGAAACGCGCACCAATGGAGTCCATGCCTTCAACCAGAGGTTGCGCCATGTCGAGCAGCTTGGCGCCTTCGGGTGTCAGTTGAATATGGGGTCCTCGACGTTCGAACAAGGTCGTCTTGAGCTCCTCCTCCAGCGCCTTGATTTGCAGGCTGACAGCGGATTGGCTGAGAAAGAGCTCATCGGCGGCGGACACCATTTTGCCATTTCGGGCCACGGCGCAAAAAGCCCGTAATTGCTTTAATGGATTGCCCTTATAATAGTAGCGATTGGTTTTTTCCATGGATAACAGCACGATACATATTTAACATATTTAAAGAAAGGTATTTAAATATATTGATTGTCAATATTACTCCTTCGTTCATATAGTTCTCAACCATCCTGAACACAGGCTTGAATGAGAGGAATCAGTTCATGAACAGCACAGCCGCACAATCGCTGGAACGGGCTTGGAGCACAGAAGATCGCTGGCGGGGCATTCAGCGTCCGTATTCTGCGGAGGACGTGATGCGTTTACGGGGCACCGTACGCATTGAATATTCCCTCGCCCGGCAGGGCGCGGAGAAGCTGTGGCGTCATTTGAACGAACGCGATTTCGTCAACTCGCTCGGTGCCCTCACGGGCAACCAGGCGATGCAGCAGGTCAAGGCAGGCCTGAAGGCCATTTATCTGTCCGGATGGCAGGTTGCGGCAGATGCTAATCTGGCCGGCCAGATGTATCCCGACCAATCACTGTACCCGGCCGATTCCGTACCGAATGTTGTGCGGCGAATCAACAACGCCCTGCTCCGCGCAGACCAGCTCCATCATGCTGAAGGCGACGATTCTGTTGATTGGATGCAACCCATAGTGGCCGATGCCGAGGCTGGTTTTGGGGGCGTCCTCAACGCTCATGAGTTGATGAAGGCCATGATTGATGCCGGGGCGGCCGGCGTCCATTTTGAGGATCAGCTCGCCTCGGCAAAGAAATGTGGTCACATGGGGGGCAAGGTGCTCGTGCCCACCCAGGAAGCTGTGCAGAAGCTCGTGGCGGCCCGTCTTGCGGCGGATATCATGGACGTCCCCACCGTGCTGCTCGCACGCACGGATGCCAACGCCGCCGGGCTGGTGACCTCAGACATTGACCCCAATGACGCGCCGTTCCTGACGGGTGATCGAACCACGGAAGGTTTTTTTCAAACCCGGGCGGGGCTGGACCAGGCCATCGCGCGCGGCCTGGCATACGCGCCTTACGCCGACTTGTTATGGTGCGAGACTGCGCACCCTGATCTCGATGAGGCCCAGACGTTTGCCGAAGCCATTCGCAAGGAATATCCGGATCAGTTGCTGGCCTACAACTGCTCGCCATCCTTCAACTGGAAGAAAAACCTGGATGACGGGGCGATCGCGAAGTTCCAGCGCGAATTGGGCGCGATGGGCTATAAGTTCCAGTTTATTACGCTCGCAGGATTCCATGCTCTGAATTACGGCATGTACACCCTGGCGCATGGCTACAGGGACCGGCAGATGTCCGCTTATGTTGAACTCCAGGAAGCGGAGTTCGAGGCCGAGTCGATCGGGTACACGGCGACAAAACACCAGCGCGAGGTCGGAACCGGCTATTTCGATCACGTCACGGAAATCATTTCGGGCGGAACGTCTTCATTGTCCGCTTTGCATGGCTCCACGGAAGAAGAGCAGTTCGAAGAAGCAATTTGAACGCACTTGGCCGGGCCTCTCGAGGTCCGGCCGCACGCATCTCATGATTGAATTTGAGGGCTGGCCGGTGTCAGTCCGGCAACTGTGTTGATTCTACCAGCTGGCTGAAATAGAGGCTGTTGTCGAACAGGCGCTCGGTTCCACGCCAGAATCCCCGAAACAGGGGATTGTTGGCGAAACGGATGACGAGGCCCTGGCCCCGCCGCTCAGCGACCAGCGCGCCCTGGCCCCGAATGTCATCCTGGCGTTCAGGGCTCATGAACCCTGCGATGAGTGGCGTGTCAGCATATCTCAGCGGCATGGCGTACGGATTGTCGCTGGTCTCAAGGCGCACCGTTCCACGCCTGAACAGCGGCAGCTTGGAACGCTGATAGCCGTAGGCGAGGGGATGGGTCAGATCGAGCTCAGCGGCGACAATGGCGCCGCCGACCAGTCCGCGAACGCGGTCCGATTCGTATTCAGCATATGCGCGGCCTGGCGTGTCCGCCGGTTCTGTGTTGACGGCTTCTGTGCCCGGGTCGCAGTTGCGCTGACCGGATGCGAAACAGCTGTTCTCTGTCCAGTTCACCGAACGCCCATGGGTGATCAGGGTGCCACCCGCCCTGACCCACTCGCCGATACCGGCTTTCATTTTTTTGTTCAACTCGCGATGACTCGCATCGCTCATGATCAGGTGGGTGTGATCGGACAACCTCAGCCGGTCAAGCCGGTCAATGCCGACCATGAGTGGCGCAAAACCCAGCCTTTGGTCCATGTGATGCCAGATTTCGCCGACATGGTAGGCGCTGGTTCCCTGGCCCACCAGCAACACCGGTCGAATAGGTTCAAGGAAGTCAAAACCGGGGCCGCCGAGGTCTGACCCGGACGGTGTCAGACCGCTCTGCGCGCTCACAACGCGCACTCCCGTCCGGGTCGCTTCGCCAAGCAACTGCCGAATGTCGCCTATTCGGTTCGGGTCTTGAATGGCCGCGTGGATCTGCAGGGTGCCCGGGGAAAAATCTTCCGGCCCTGCGAGGTTGTTGCTGCTGAATGCCTCTATGGCCACACGCACCCGGGCACCGGCTGTGAGCAATGACTGGAGCAGCGCGGGCGCCTGCATCTGGTTCCACGGAACGAGCCAGGCCACGGCATTTTCGTCAAGCGGCTGCGGCTGTGTGGGTCCCGGATCTGCCGTCCTGGGTATCCGGCGCAGCTGGCCATGGGGCAGATTGTAGGCATCCGGCAGGGTCCATGCGGACACGTCGTAAAAGGTGTTGTCCCGGAACTCTGTCCGCCTTTCGAATAGACCCTGCAGCAAGCCGAATTGTCGCTGCCGGACCGGGATCACCCAAGCTTGCCCAGCCCGGTAATTATGGCCTTCGAGCTCCACATCTTCTGCCAGAGTTTCGAAGCGCACATCATGTTGCCCCAGGATTTCGAGAAAGGCGCGGGCCCGGGCAGGATCGTTATCGTCGCCAATGATCCATGCCGAAAAGCCGAAGTCATCGGCACGCTCGCGCATGAGCTGGAAAAATCCGGCCTGGTAGGTCGCCAGGCGATCACGAAGTTCATGGGCGCCCTTAAGGGTAGACAGTGAGGTGTTGACCTGGTTGGAGATGGCGTTTTTGAAAGTCAGCGTCACGCCGGAGCGTTCCACTTTGGGCCCATTGACGCGCGGTTGCTCGAACAGGATGCCCACCGTCCCACTGATATCGGTGTAGGTTGAGCCCTTGCCGAGATAGAAGTCGTCGTAACTGTCTTCCGTGAAGTACATTACACCCGACTTTTCCATGGCTGCAGCATGATAGGCGCCGAGCAGGCGATGCATTTCCAGGGTTTCAGGCGGCAACAGGGGGTTTTGGCGCTCTGGAACGCCTGGTTGAAAGAAGTATGCTACTGCGCTGGAAGCCTCGTGTTGATCTGTCATCACGTGCGGCAGCCAGCGATGAAATTCGGCCACGCGTGCCCTGGACTCGGGATGCACCAGTGGCAGCCAATCTCGATTGAGATCGAACAGGTAGTGATTGGTTCGACTCTGGGGCCATTCCTCGTTGTGGATGCGGTGCTCCCGATGGGCCACGGGATGAAGGCTGCGATTGGCGTTGGACCAGCTTGAAAATCGTTGTAGTCCATCGGGGTTAAAGCTTGGGTCAAGGATGATAATGCCTGCATCGAGGAGTTCAGTGACGAAATTTGAACGGGATGCGGCCAGGTAGTAAGCCACCAGCGGGGCCGCATTGCTGCCGCTGGCTTCGTTGCCGTGAATGCTGTGGCCGAGCCAGACAACCAATGGTCCATCGGGTTTGTTCGGATTCCCCGCCGCTTCAATGTGTTGCACCCGCATCGCTTCAAGTTGTTCCTGGTTGTCGGGGCTGGTGAAAATCAGCTGCACCAGTTTTCTACCTTCATGGGTGTGTCCGATGACCTTGAGCTGGGCGCGCTCCGATGCCTCGGCCAGCGCGGACATGTAATGCAGCAGCTGATCATGGCTGATGCTTGAATCGCCAATGGTCCAACCCAGAACGTCCTCGGGGGTTGGTATGGCAGGGTCCGGGTCCATGTCTTTCGGAAGATACTCGGAGGCGCTCATGGCCCAAGCGCCCGGTAGCAGCAGCAGTCCGATCAAATAGGCAACACAGCGCATGTTTTACTCCCAGGGTGTCTGGCGGCGTTTTATTCTAGGTCAATTGGGGGGGCTTCGGGGCGTTTGATGCGTGCGAAGTGGCTGTTACCATACGCAGCATGAACAGGAAATTGATGGTAGTTCTCACCACAGCCGGCAGCCTGGTTATTCAGGGCTGCTCTGAGATGCAACTTGGCCTTATTGATTTGCCTCCCGGTTTCAATATCGATGTTTATGCCAAAGATGTCGGCAATGCGCGCCAAATGGTCCTGGGCGAGAAGGGGACCCTGTTCGTGGGTACCCGCCGAAAAGGCAAGGTCTACGCCATCAGCGATATGGATGGTGACCAGGTGGCCGACCGGGTCAGGGTCATCGCCAGCGAGCTCGAGATGCCCTCCGGGCTGGCTTTCCGGGAGGGCGCCTTGTTCGTCGGTGCGACTGATCGGATCCTGAGGTTCGATGACATCGAGAGTCGGCTTGACTCGCCCCCCGAGCCTGTCGTGGTGACCGCAGACTTGCCTGACAAATGGCATCACGGGTGGAAATATCTTCGGTTCGGCCCTGATGGTTGGCTGTACATTCCCGTAGGTGCGCCCTGCAACGTGTGTGAGGAGCCGGGCTTCGCGGAAATTCGCCGCATCCGTCCAGACGGGTCGGGCATGGAGGTGTTCGCCCGGGGCGTTCGCAATAGCGTGGGCCTGGCATTTCATCCGGATGACGGCACGCTGTGGTTTACCGACAATGGCCGGGACATGATGGGCGATGACCTTCCCGATTGTGAGCTGAACCACGCGCCGGAACCCGGCATGCATTTCGGCTTTCCCTACTGTCACCAGGGCGACCTCCCGGACCCCGACTTCGGTGAGGGGCAAGACTGCGCGCAATTCACGCCGCCCGCCCTTCGCCTGGGCCCGCATGTGGCGCCGCTCGGGTTGGCGTTTTATACGGGTGAGATGTTTCCTGAGGAGTACAACAAAGACCTTTTGGTCGCCGAACATGGTTCCTGGAATCGGTCTGAAAAAATTGGCTATCGCATCAAACGGGTTCGGTTTGATGACGACGGTCGGGTTGCGGGACAGGAGGTTTTCGCGAGCGGCTGGTTACAGGGCCAGGAGAGCTGGGGGCGACCCAATGATGTCCTCGTGATGCCGGATGGCGCCCTGCTCGTGTCAGATGACCAGGCTGACACCATTTACCGAATCAGCTATCAGCCCTGAGCTGAGCGTGATGTCCGTGTTGCCTATCTCTGGCATCGTCATTACCTGCAACGAGGCGGACAATATCAAACGCTGCCTGGAAAGCATGTCGTTCTGCTCGGAACTGCTGGTGGTGGATTCCGGCAGCGTCGATGATACCGCGGCGCGCGCGCATGAGTTGGGTGCGCGGGTCATACGCCAGGATTGGCTCGGTTTTGGGCCACAAAAGCAATTCGCTGTCGAGCAGGCCAGTCACGACTGGGTCATCTGTATCGATGCTGACGAGTGGTTGAGCCCGGAGCTGGCGAGGGCGATTGAGGCGCTATTGCATGCGGGGCCGGACGCCGTTGGCTACTCTGTTCCTCGTCGAAATTTTTTCCTTGGGCGGCCGATGCGCTTCGGCGGAGGTTATCCGGATCGCAAGCTCAGGCTGTTCGACAGGCGTCACGCGCGCTGGAGCGAGGACGCTGTGCATGAACAAGTCGTCGCAGATGGTCGTGTCGAGGCGCTGAACGAGGACCTGATGCACGATACAGCGGCGGATCTTGATCAGGCGACAGCCAAGTGGGCACGGTATGCCAGCCAGCAGGCATCGGCCATGCACCGGGAAGGCGCACGTGCAGGTGTTGGTCAGCTTGTTTTCAACCCTGTTGCGCGTTTCTTCAAGCTGTACATTCTGAAGCAGGGCTTCCGGGATGGCAGGGCGGGTTTTGCGATGGCCGTGTTTTCCGCATTTTTCTGTTTTTTTAAATATCTCCAGTTGGCCAGGCTGGCCCGATCCAAGGCGCCCAGGGCACCATGAAGGTTCTGTTCATCACCAAGAACAGCGATCGGCCTGAGTCAGCCTCGATTCTTGGGCTGCAGAAAAAGGGGGTCGACGTGCTGGTCATGGCGGATGTGCGCTCGGAACATGTCAAGCGACTGATTGTCGCGGGCATCGAGGTGCTGAATCTGCCGCTGGATAAGAAGCTTGACTGGAAAGGGCTGCAAAGAATTCGCCACGAGGTGATTTCAAGAAAGATCGACATCGTGCACGCTTTCAATCACCGTGCTGTGCTCCACATGGTGTTGGCGACCCGGGGACTATCGACGCGGCTGATCGCCTACCGCGGCGTAATTGGCAACGTGAGTTGGTGGTCGCCTCTGTCCTGGGTGCGGTTTCTGAATCCGCGTATTGATCGCATCATTTGCGTGGCTGAGGGGGTCAGGCAATATCTGTTGGGTCTGAAACTGCTGCGTTTGCACCTTGACCCTGAGAGGGTCATCACCATTCACAAGGGTCATGAGCTCGATTGGTACCGGGAAGATCCAGTTGATCTGGCAACGATCGGCATTCCGGCCGACGTCATGGTGGTGTGTTGCTCATCCCGGCTCCGTCCTCGCAAGGGCCTGTGGGAGTTGGTGCGGGCGCTTGACCTGATCGACCCAGAGAAAAACATCCATCTGCTGTTCCTCGGGCACGAGGGCAATTCCTCGCTGTTGGGTGAAGTGGCGAATCTCCGAAATCCGGAGCGGGTCCATTTCGCCGGATTTCGAACAGATGCGCCGGCGATTATGGCCGCCGCCCAGGTATGCGCTCTACCTGTGCTGGACGGTGAGGGCTTGTCTCGCGCCGTGATCGAGGCCATGGCGTACGGCCTCCCGGCCATTGTGACGCCGGTGGGCGGCAACACTGAGCTGATCGTTGACGGCCAATGCGGCCTCGTGGTGCCGGTGGGTGACGAGATGGCTCTTGCCAGGGCCATGGAACGCCTGTATGACGACCCCGAGCTGCGGCAGCGTATGGGTCGGTCCGCTCGGCAAAGAATCAGCAGCCAGTTCAGGAGTTCCGACACGGTTGACCGAACGTTGTCGGTGTACCATGCCGTACTGGAAGAGGGAGCGCGCGCATGAAGCGTTACCTGTTTTACGTGGAGTACGATTACTGTTTCCCCATACTTCGTCCCGTACAGGAACTGATCCAGTCGCGTGGTGACGAGGTGGCCTGGTTGCCGGCTGGGCCTCATGTTACGGACACCTATTTTCGTCCCGAGGAACAGGTATTCGGCCGAGTGGGTGAAGCCATCTCCTGGGCACCATTCGCGGTGATTGTCCCGGGCAACGAAGTACCTGATTTTATTCCGGGCTGGAAAGTCACACCCTTCCACGGGCTGGTTTCCAGCAAGCGACGCAGGGACGGCAGGCTGTATCACTTTACCGTTCGCGGTATGTTTGATCTCTACTGTACCCATGGGCCCAACACCACCGGCCGATTTCAGGAGTTGGCGGACAAACATGGTGACTTTCGTGTGATCGAGACGGGCTGGCCCAAGTTCGACCCCCTGCAAAGAGGGGACTACCACACCGACACGCCTGGTCGTCCTACGGTGCTGTTCGCGGCAACCTTTACCCCCCGGTTTTCTGCGGCCAGGGCCGTGCTTGAGACCTTGCAGGGTTTGGCCGCAAAGAGGCGCTGGCGATGGATCATTAACCTGCATCCGAAGATGCCGTCGGATGTTGTGTCCGCATACCGATCGGCACGCTCCGAGTTTTTTGAGTTGGTTGAAACGGATGACACGACATCGCTTCTGGCGCGGGCTGATGCCATGTTGTGCGATTCATCTTCGATGCTGAATGAGTTCCTCGTATGCCGTAAACCCGTGGTGACATTCAGGACCGCGGAACCAGCGGAGCACTTGCTGGATGTTCAGGAATTGCGGGACATTGAGCCGGCCGTTGAGCGTGCGCTCGAATACCCGCGGGAGTTGATGAGGCGCATCGAGAATTGGGCGGATCAAACACACCCCTATCAAGATGGCCGGTCCAGTGGCCGCTTGCTGGACGCTATCGATACGCTGGCCAATGGTGGGGCTGAGGGCCTGAAGCGAAGGCCGCGGAATTATTACCGTAACTTCAAAATGCGTCGCCTGCTGGCGCATCGTGAGTGATGGTCGGCAGCGCCTGACATCCGGCAAGGGGATGGGTTAAAGTTCTGTTCGCCTCCCCTAATCGGAGTCCGCGAACATGGCGTTGCTGCACATCATTGTCTTGGCCCTGATCCAGGGGCTGACTGAATTTTTGCCGGTATCGAGCTCTGCACACCTGATCCTGGGGAGCCGCGTATTCGGCTGGCCAGACCAAGGTCTCGTGTTTGATGTGGCGACGCATCTGGGCACCTTGGTGGCCGTTGTCTTTTATTTCCGCGGGATGATCCGGGAGATGCTCATTGCCTGGGCGCAGCCGGTTCGCAGCGCCGGGCAGGCGCGGCATCGGGCACTCGGAAAATATCTCGTGATAGCCAGTATTCCGGTGATCCTCGCGGGCGCACTGGGCAGCGAATGGGTTGAAACACATTTGCGCGACGTGCGCGTCATTGCCTACTCAACCCTGTTGTTCGGTGTCCTGTTATGGGTTGCAGACGCGTTTTTCAAACAGGGGCGAAAACTTGAGCAATTGAACATGAAGGCCGGTTTGATGATCGGGCTCGCACAAGTGCTTGCGTTGATTCCGGGTGCTTCACGCTCTGGTGTCACGATCACCATGGGCCGGATGCTCGGATTTGACGCCGAGGATGCGGCGCGCTTTTCTTTTCTGCTGGCCATCCCCGTTATCTCTGCGGCGGGTGCATATGGCGTGTTGCGCATGATCCAGAACAATGCGGGCATCAACTGGATCGATTTTGGTCTTGCTGTGCTGGTGTCTGCCCTTGCAGGTTGGGTCTGTATTGCTGTTTTTTTGGCCGTGTTGCGCCGCGTCGGCCTCTTGCCTTTCGTGCTCTACCGCCTTGCGTTGGGTTTTGCCTTGCTTGCCCTGGTCAACTAATGCACTAAAAAAGTGCAATCTCTTTAAGTAATGCACTATTATAGTGCATAATGATTTTTTCATTCGATATGCACGGTTCATGGAAATACACATCTTCCGCTAAATATCATTAATATCAGTGTAAATACTGCTAAAAGTAGCGAAATAGGTCTTAATTAAGCTGGCGGTGAAATGTCCCGAGTTGGCACGGGTTCTGCATTACAGAAGTGAACCATTTTGGGTCATTCAACAGAATTTGCCGATTAGAGGATTGGGATAATGAGTGCAACAGATGTAATCAAACGCATAAAAGACGAAGGCGTCGCATACGTCGACCTGAGGTTCTGCGACACGCGGGGCAAGGAACAGCACGTGACGCAGCCCGCATCAACAATCGATGAGGATTTTTTCGAAGACGGGAAAATGTTCGACGGCTCATCCATCGCAGGCTGGAAAGACATTAATGACTCCGACATGGTGCTTATGCCCGACCCTGACGCCGGTTTCATGGATCCATTCACGGAGCAGAAGACGCTGGTGGTTCGTTGTGACGTTCTGGAGCCAGACACCC
>CAXQNK010000037.1:0-4972 GCA_964225175.1 Candidatus Nitrosopumilus sp.
TCCGTGCAAGCTGAGTTGCCGGTGACATCCACGAAACGGTAGCCAGTCTCTTCCAGAAATGACTGAAAGCCATCATCATCCTCTTCAGGGACGAGGAAACCGGCCAGCACCCAGGCATGGGCCGAGCCGTGATTGCGGTAATGAAAAAGGCTGATGGACCAGCGCCCCGCCAGTACGGTCAGAAATTCCAGCAAGGCATTGGGCCGCTCAGGAAAATCGAAATGCAGGATACGCTCTCGATCAGCGCTCGGTAACAAGCCCCCAACCATGTGCCGCAAATGAAGCTTGGCGATTTCGTTGTCGGAGAGATCCGTCACCGGATAACCATTACCCTCGAGGCGTTCGGTCAGCTGCCCCAACGAATCCTGCAACTTGACGCCCACAAAGACCCGCGCCTCCGGACTGCCATTGTTCCGATAATTGAACTCGGTGACAGAAGAGTGCCCTAATGCTTTGCAGAATTGAAGAAAACTTCCCGGACGTTCCGGGATAGTGACCGACAGCAGCGCCTCACTGCCATCGCCCAGGAAACACCGCTCCACGACATGGCCGAGACGGTCGAAATTGACATTGGCGCCACATAACAAAGCCACCCAATCGCCCTGAGCCTCAACTTCGCCCGAGTAATGCAGCGCCCCCGCAACAGCCAGTGCGCCCGCAGGTTCCACCACGGCGCGCACCTCCTCGAAAATGGTGCGCATCGCAGCACAGACCTGGTCGGTGGAGACCAATACGATGTCATCGAGCAATTCCCTGCACAATTCGAAGGTCAACAGCCCGACCTTTCGCACAGCAACGCCGTCAGCGAAATTGCCCGTGCTGCCGATATCCACCGGGCCGCCCGCATCGATCGCGGCACGCATGCTGGCAGCATCTTCTGGCTCGACACCGATGATCTTGACCTCGGGATAGATGGCCTTGACCGTTGATGCAATGCCGGAGGCCAGGCCACCGCCACCAATCGGGACAAAAATTGCCTCAGGCGGTTCGGGAAGTTGCTGGGAAATCTCTATTCCCACCGTCCCCTGCCCGGCGATGACATCAGGATCATCGAACGGATGCACAAAGAACGCTCCAGAGCGCTGCGCCTCTTCCAGTGCACTCTTGCAAGCCGCATCGTAATCATCGCCGGTCAGCTTGATCTCAGCACCCAGTTTGGCCACCGCCTTCACCTTGATCTCGGGCGTGGTCCGGGGCATGTAAATGGTCGCCTCTACGCCCAGTCTGCTGGCAGCAAGTGCTACACCCTGGGCATGATTGCCGGCCGAGGCAGCGATCACGCCGCGGGCTCGTTGCTCCTCGCTGAGCGAGTGAATGCAGTTGTACGCGCCGCGTAATTTGAAGGAAAACGTGGGCTGCAAATCCTCGCGCTTCAGCCAGAAACGGCGACCCAGCCGCTCTGACAGGCCGGGCGCCTTATCCAACGGCGTGCGGCGGGCCACGTCATACACTTGCGCGCGCAATGCGCGCTGGAGCTGAGCCTGCACAGGAGCCTTGGGCATGGTCAGATGAATGAAACGCGACGGGTATGGATGTTCTCCAGGCGCTTTATCACCGCGTCAGTCGCCTCACTGGTGCGCAGGTTCCCACCAATATCCAAGGTGCACTGCTGCTCGGAGATGGCATTCCACAGAGCCAGCTCAACCTGGCGCGCCGCTTCGCGCATGCCCAACGTGTATTCGAACATCATGCCCACCGAAGCCAGCATCCCGAATGGATTGGCAATACCGCGGCCTGCGATATCCGGCGCAGAACCGTGAATGGGTTCGTAAAGACCACGCTGTCCTTCACCAAGCGAGGCTGAGGGCAACATTCCCATTGAGCCCACCAGCACCGAAGCCTCATCCGTCAGGATGTCGCCGAACATATTCTCCGTGACAATGACATTGAAATGAGACGGCTTGGATATGATGTGCATCGCGGCCGCATCCACGAGCATGAATTCGTAATGCACATCCGGGTATTTGCTCTGCATGACATCGGCCGTCACCTTTCTCCACAGCCTCGAGGTGGCCAACACGTTGGCTTTATCGATCATGGTCAGGCGCCCATAGCGTTGTCTCGCCATGTCGGCAGCCATGCAGACCACCCGTTCGATCTCCTCACGTGTGTAGGCGCACTCGTCGGAAGCCGCGTCATCGCCGTCCACCTTCTTGCCAAAATATGAGCCCCCCGTCAGTTCCCTGACGACCATCAGATCGACGTTTTGAATGTGTTCGGCTTTTAGCGGGCTGATGTTTGCCAACTCGGGATGCAGACGCACGGGGCGCAGATTGGCGAACAGGCGCAGTTCCTTGCGCAGATCAAGCAATCCCTGTTCGGGGCGTTTCTCAGCACGGGGATCCGACCATTTCGGACCACCGACAGCGCCCAACACGACCGCGTCACAATCGCGGCACAGTGCCAGTGTTTCCTCGGGCAGGGGCTCACCCGTTTCATCGATCGCTGCACCGCCGATTAACGCGGACTGCATGGTGATTTCCAGGCCATACATATCGGCCAGGGCATGGATCAGTTTTTCGGCCTCAGCCGTGACCTCCGGGCCTATCCCATCACCGGGCAGAAGCAGAATGTTTGCATTCATCGATGTTCCTCGTGTTCTTTGATGGCGGGCTCGTTAGCCAATAAAAAGTCCAGTCGATCCATCCCCCTTAACAGGCAGTGCCGAGCGAAACCATCAATTTCGAAGGTGTACACGCCCTGCTGACCTGGAAGCGTGATCGTGCATTCCTCGAGGTCTACTTTCACCGCCTCGCCGTCGAGCGCCAGCAGACGCTGATGCTGTTCATCGGACACGACGATGGGCAACAGGCCAATGTTCTGCGAGTTATTTCGAAAGATGTCCGCAATCTCCGAGCTGATGACCACCCGGAATCCAAAATCCATCAAGGCAAAGGGCGCATGTTCTCTCGAGGATCCACACCCGAAATTTCGACCTGCAACCAGAATGGGACTGTGTGCCGCTCGTGGCTCATTCAGCGCACAATCCGGCCGGGGCTGTCCGTTATCACCCAATCGCCAGTCGGCAAACAGATAATCCCCGAGACCTTCAAAGCGTGTCGCCGTCAGGAACCGCCCCGGAATGATCTGGTCCGTGTCAATGTTCTCTTCGGGCAATGCAAGCACCGGACCTGTTAGTCGTGTGAATGCCCTCATTACGCTGCCTCGCCGGTGAGATTCAGGCTGCGAGGATCGACAAGCTCACCCGCGATGGCGCAGGCTGCAGCCGTAGCGGGACTGGCCAACATGGTGCGCGCCCCGATGCCCTGCCGCCCCTCAAAATTCCGATTCGAGGTGCTGACTGCCAGTTGACCCGGAGGAACCAGGTCACCATTCATTGCCAGGCACATTGAGCAACCCGGCTCTCGCCACTCCGCACCCGCATCCAGGAACACCGTGTCCAGACCTTCGCGCTCTGCCTGCAACTTGACCGCGACTGATCCGGGCACCACCAGTGCGCGTACATTTTCAGCGATTCGTCGCCCGCGCAGAATTTCGGCTGCAGCACGAAGGTCAGCAATTCGTCCGTTGGTGCAGCTGCCGATAAAAACGATGTCAACGGGATGCCCGGCAATGGGTTGCCCAGGCTGCATTCCCATATAGTCAAAGGCCCGCCTCAAACCCGGCTTTTCAGAGGTTGGCAGGCGACTTCCAATTGAACCAGACATTCCGGGATCGATGCCCCAGGTCACCATTGGCTCTATCGCCGCGCCGTCGATTGTCACTTCGCGATCAAAGACGGCATCAGGGTCGGACCGATAGGTTTTCCAGGTCTCGGCCAAGGCGTCGAAATCTGCGCCTGCCGGAACGCGCTCACGGCCCCTGAGGTAGTCAATAGTGACTTCATCGGCCGCGATCATGCCCGCGCGCGCGCCCGCTTCGATGGTCATGTTGCACAGAGTCATTCGGCCTTCCATGTCGAGCGCACGAACCGTTTCTCCGGCGTACTCGATCACGTGACCGGTGCCGCCATCGACCCCAATGGTCCCGATGATGTGCAGGGCCAGATCCTTAGCTGACACACCTGGTCCGAGGCGGCCATCAATGGTGATTCGCATGGTTTTGGGCTTGCGCTGCAACAGGCACTGTGTCGCGAGCACGTAGCCCACCTCGGTGGTCCCGATACCAAACGCGAGGGCACCGAAAGCGCCGTGGGTACTGGTGTGACTGTCGCCACACACCACCGTCATGCCAGGCTGAGTCGCACCAATCTCGGGACCCATGACGTGCACGATACCGCGATGTGGGCTGCCCCAACCCTGCAGTTCCACGGCGAATTCCCGGCAGTTTCTCTCCAGCGTTTCAACCTGGTTGCGCGCCTGTTCGGTGACGTAATGCAATTCGCCATGTTCGTCCGGCGGCGTCGTAGGCGTGGAGTGATCGAGGGTCGCCAGGGTTCGGTCAGGCCGGCGCACACCAATGCCGCGTTTTCTCAGGACATCGAAGCCCTGTGGGCTCGTGACTTCGTGGACCAGGTGCAGATCAATGTACAGTATGGCGGGGATATCGCCTTCAGCTGGCCGAACCTCATGTGCACGCCACAGCTTTTCGAACAGCGTCAGCGATTCATCAGGCGACGGCACTGTCCACCTCTCCATCCCCCTCCGCGGTTTTTCTAACGGGCTCCAGCCAGCCATGACGGTCCTCGGTTCTTCCATCAAACAGCCCAAAGAACGTATCCTGCAGTTGCTTGGTAACCGGACCTCTGAATCCACGGCCAACGGGTAGGTCATCAATAGAAGCAATGGGCGTGATTTCAGCGGCAGTGCCGGTGAAGAACAATTCATCAGCGAGATACAGCATTTCCCGTGACAGCGGCATTTCACGCACTGCCAAATCTGCATCCTCGGCAAGCGTAATCACGGTGTCCCGAGTAATGCCTGCCAGGATGGAGGCCGATTGAGGGGGGGTAATGATTTCATCTCCCTTGACGACAAACAGGTTTTCACACGCCCCTTCACTCAGGGTGCCG
>CAXQNK010000038.1:0-41259 GCA_964225175.1 Candidatus Nitrosopumilus sp.
GCCCACGTGGACTCCGGAACCTGCGACGATCGGCATCATCTGGCAGATCCTCTACCCGGTGATTTTTCTTTGCCTCGTCTTCGTGATCATCCAGGCCTTTCGCAAGAAAATTCCCTGGCGCACGACGGTTCCATTCCTTGTAAACCTGGTGGCCAACCTGGTCTTCACACCGATCCAGTTTGGCTTGCGCAATCTGCCCCTGGCCGCCATCGACATTCTCATTGTCTGGGGCACCATCCTCTGGATGGCAGTGGCCATCTGGAAACACTACCGTTGGGTGGCCTTCGCACAGATTCCCTATTTCACCTGGGTGACCATCGCGAGCACGCTGCAACTGTCGATTACCTGGATGAACTGAAACGCGTATCCGCGTGAAGGGGCCAGCAGAAGCGATGGTGGCGCCACCGATCCCTCAATCCATCGATTCGATGAAACCGGGCCCTCGCACCACCCTGCCCGGCAGGGCGCCCGTATGCTCCCCATCGCGCAACACCGCCTCGCCATTGACGAAAACGTGTACCACGCCGGTCGCGTATTGATGCGGGTCCACGAAGGTCGCATGGTCCTGCACGGTGTCAGGGTCAAAGACCACCACGTCAGCGAAGTAGTTCGGACGCAGGTAGCCACGGTCCCTGATCTTGAGGTTCTCTGCCGGTAGGGCCGCCAGCTTTCGTATGGCTTCCGGCAGAGTGATCAGCTGCTCTTCGCGAACATAACGCCCGAGCACCCTCGCAAAACTGCCGTAAGCCCTCGGATGCGGGCTGGACTCAAGAAAGACGCCTTCAGGCGCCATGGAGGCGGCATCGGAATTAAAGCTCACCCACGGCAACTTAATCGCCTGCCTGACGATATCCTCTGACTGGGTGAAATACACCGTGTCAATCCGGCTGTTGTCTTCGACGATGAGGTCCATCGCCGTGTAACGCGGATCAGTGCCCCGCTGCGAAGCCACCTCGGCAAGTGTCTTCCCCGTAAGAGGCTTGAGTTCGTCGCTGTTAAAACCCACCAGCAGAATATTGTCTGGAGATCCGGCACCGAGATACAGGTTCTCCCAGGCAGTCGATGGCAATAGCATTTCCGCCGCAATCCGGTCGCGCAAGACAGGATCTTTCATGCGGTCCAGCGAAGCCTCGAAACCGCCCTCCTGCACCCACGGGGGAATGATGGCATTCAGGCCCGTCGAACCAGCAGGATAGGGGTACACATCCGCCGTGATGACGAGACCCTCCGCGCGCGCCCGTTCGATCCGCTCCAGGGCCAGGTCAAACAAGGGCCAGTTGTCCCGACCGGCGGATTTGATGTGATAGACCTCCGCCCGTATAACCGCCCGCCGCGCGATTTCGATGAGCTCATCGATGGCGGCAAGCATATTGGCCGCTTCGTCACGAATGTGCGAGATATACATGCCACCGTACTCAGCCGCAATCTCGGACAAGGCCACCAGTTCATCGGTGTCTGCGAAGCTGCCGGGAGGGTAGATGAGGGAGGACGCCACGCCAAGCGCACCCTCTTCCATGGCCTGTCTGACCAGGGCTCGCATCGATTCAAGCTCTTCCGCGCTGGCTGGGCGATCCGCCTGTCCGATGACGTACTCCCGAGGGTTGGCAGCCCCGATAAAGGAAGCGACATTGGGGGAAACACCACGTTGTTCCAGGAACTGGAGATAACCGTCCAGCGTGTCCCACTCGATGGCGTATCGTATGTCCCCTTGCCGACTGGACATTTCCGCTTTCATGGCCTCGTTCAGTGGGCCCATTGAGAAGCCTTCACCCATAATTTCAAGCGTCACGCCCTGGCGAATGTCGCTCTGCGAGCGTCCGTCCTCGATGAGCGTCTCGTTTGCCCAGGACATCATGTTGATAAATCCGGGCGCGACAGCAAGCCCGGCCACATCAATCTCCAGCTCGCCGCGGGCGGCGCCCAGGTCCCCGAGCTGAACAATTCGGTCTTCGTTGATGGCAAGATCACCTACGACGCCCTCTGCGCCACTGCCGTCATACAGCGTGCCGCCGCGAAGAACGATTTCGAATTCAACCGGCTGCGAGGCACAGGCCAGCAGACCGCTCGCCAGCAGAGAAAACAGGACGTTCCGGACCTTTTTCATGTTGGGTCTCCTCGTGGGAAAATCTGCGGGGCAATCCCTGCCGACAGAGCTCATCACCCCGACAGGACCAGCATAGCAGAGGACCGATAGAGCCGACCAAGCACTGTCCAGCGGGGCATGCTTAACGTTCGCGTGGGAGAGCAGAGGCCTGCCGGAAACTGCGCCTGCGCCGTTCCGTAAGCTACCGCCCGCTTGGCATCAGGATCCAATTCCCTAATAATCTGCATACAATTGGAAGCCACGATCAGGCCTGAGGAAACGTGACAGAACGCCTCCCCGCGCCTGATCTGAGGGAGTGATGAGATGACTTTCGGAACCCGTATGCTGTGCCTGGCCTGCCTGGCCTTGGCACCCTTTCAAGCGAGTGCCACCAACAGCGAACCGGAGCTGCGGTGGGTCATGGAGCGCCTGATCGAGTGGCTGCCCGGCGAATATTCGTCCCAGCCACAACTGGAACTCGAGAAAACATATGGCGCGCCGCCGGACGGAATGCATTACGATTGGTATCGCGTGTTTTCGCAGGTCGAAGTACCCCATATCGGCGAGCACGTGATCTACGGCGAACTTCGGGTGGGCGGTAAAGAACAGCCGATTCTGCCCGGCACCCAGGTGCTGTACATCATTACCCTGGACCCTGAACACGGCGCGGTGAACGTGAGCGGCCGCCGAGTGAAGGATCCCGAGGAATACGAGGCCGCGCACCTTGATCCTGCGAAACTGGCCACCATCGCGCTGGACCCCGAATACGGCGGCAACTGCAATTTTCGCTGGCGCAAGCATGGGGAGCAGATCGTCGGTCGCCTTGCACAACCCGACGAGTCGTTTATAGACGGCACCTGCTCCATGGTGTCGCGTCGCAGTGGTGTCGCCATGACCTGGGACGCGGAATGGGTGTTGAATCCCAGCGAGCTTTGGATCTATGACAACGGCTACCTGGAGGACGGCAGCCTGTTCCTCGGCCGCGAAGACCGCACCCACATCCGCCTCACGAAAGTGGGCCATTCGCAATGAAATATACACCCTTGATCGTGATGCTCTGCGCGCTGGCCGCACCAGTCAGTGGCGCAGCGGTCTGCACTCCGGATGAGGACAGTCGGGCCTTCAATCGCTGCCGAGTGTGTCACGCCGAATCACCCGAACGCCCCTCGCTGGCAGGACCGAATTTGTGGAATGTCGTGGATCGCAGGGCCGGGGCGCGAGATGACTACCGATATTCGCAGGCTGTGATTGATTCCGGCCTGACCTGGGACGCGGCCACCCTGCGCCAATACCTGCGCGACCCCTCCGGTGTCATTCCCGGCAATCGCATGTCGGCACCACCGATCCGGGATGAGAAACTGCTCGACGCCATCATCTGCCACCTCAGTTCGTTGGCTGAGTAAGCCCGCCAGACTTGATGGGGACCGTTGCGAGTATGTCCGGGCCAGCTCGCAGGACAGAAACGAATTGCTCTGGCCCGCCGGGCGGCGGACCAGAGCGACCCGAAACATGAGTCAGAAATTGAATCTCACGCGTGCCTGCCACGCTCCGGGCGCGTTGTAGTACGGCACGAAAAGGAATGAGGTCGTGTAGATTTCATTGCTGCAGTTACGGCATTCGACCACTGCTTCCCAACCGCCTCTGTTGGAGACCAGCGCCAGACCACCATTCCACAACGTGGTGCTGCCGTTGACGCCGAGGTTGCGTGTGCCCACCACGTTGGAGCCGATGTAGCGCATGCTTGCAAATGGGCGCAAAGTGGCGAAGCCGAGGTTGATGTCCAGCGAGGTCCCGAGTGTTACGGTCTCCTCGGGAGAGCGTTTCGGATCAGCCACGTTGCAGTCTGCGTCAAATGCCGCGAAATCGGTATTTGGCACCACACAGCCCTCAGGCAGGTCAACGTACTTCGGATTCTGCAGGCCAACGGCCGCGAAGACGGTCCAGTTGTCCGTAGGCAACCAGGTCAGTTCCAGTTCAACGCCGCTCACTTCGAGGCCGCCCGCATTGGTTGTCAGGAACTGACCCGTCGGTGTGGCCGAGGTGGTTTGCAGATCATCGAGATCCGAGTAAAAGGCGGTGATATTGGTCCTCAATGTATCATTCAGCCAGTCGGCGCGCAGGCCAAGCTCGTAAGACCAGATTTCCTCCGGCCCAAAAGGTTGGAAGTCTGTTGGTACCACGCCTCGCGCGTTCCATCCGCCTGACTTGAACCCATTGGTCGCTGAAACATAAGCCATGACCTCGTCATTGAAATCATGGCTGTAAGCAAATCTGGGCGTGACCTTGGATTCCGTCAACTTGGTCGGGACACCGAAAAACGCGAGATTCTCCGTGGTGAGCAGGTTGAGCGGGGTAGCATCCGTTAATCCAATGGTTTTTTCCTCGTCGGTGTACCGGGCACCAATCGTGAGCGTGCCCCGATCACCCACCGCAATGTCTGCCTGGGCGTACGCAGCCCAGCTGCGCGTCGAGTTGTAGATGACACGATCAGCGAGCAGGAACGCGCCCCCAAACAGATAATCCGCAAAATCAGTTTTATTGTCCTCATCCATGTAGTACAGGCCAGCAACGAGATCGACACGATCGTCCATGAGTGAGCCGTTCCATTTAAGCTCCGCGGTCAGAGTGTCGTGCTGGCCGACATTATCGATCCAGAAAAAGTCGTCAGAAGCCGGGTTCGGGAAGTTCAGCAGGAATTCCTGTTCCATGTCGCGGTAGCCAACGATGAGGTTTGCACGGCCACCAAGCATGTCCCACCCGAGATTGGAGACCACGCTCATGGTTTCCGTCTCGTTTCCATAGTCTCCAGCCTTCGCTATGAACGGGACGGGCGCGAAGGTAAGTAAGTACAGGCCACCGGCGGGCACGCCACCGGGGAGAATGGAGGAGGAAATTCGGGAACTGGCAGTCACTGCTTCGCCACGGACGTTAGCAGCATCCGTGTCGATGTAGTCCACGGACAGGTCCCAGGTCACGCTGTCAGACAGCAGCATGCGAACCGCACCCCTGAAACCGCGGTTTTCGAGATCATTGTAGCTGTTGCCATCCAGCGTATTCACCAGCCAACCGTCGTTGGAATCGGTGAAGAAGGAGAACTTGGTGAGGAATGAGTCCGAAAGCGGCATATCGACGCTCGCACGGGCCTGGAAAGCGCTCCAGCGCCCCATGCCCACCTCCGCATAACCGCCGAATTCAGTGCCCGGCTTCTTCAGGATCACGTTGATCGCGCCACCGGTCGTGTTTCGACCAAAAAGGGTACCTTGCGGACCGCGCAGTACCTCGATCCGATCAACGTCGAAAAAGGTGAAGTTATTGGCATTCTGACGGGTGATGTATACATCATCCACGTAGGTACCGACGGGCGGGTCGAAAGTCGCAATGGACTCGTCGTTACCCTGCGCCCGGAGGTAATACATATTGGCGGTGCCCAGGCCGGTGTTATTGCCCCCGAACAGGTTGGGTACCACCTCCACCAGATCAAGCGTGTCGTTGATCTGCAGCGCCTGGATTTCCTTGTCGCTGTATGCGCTCACAGCCACCGGTACATCCTGGACAGAAGCTTCCCGACGCTCAGCGGTGACCGTCACTTCCTCCAATTGAGCCATCGCCGCCGGAGATAGCAGTGTTAGCAATCCCAGCACAAGCATAGAGGACCTTGAAGTCAATCGGTTGTTCATGTTTTCCCTCGTAATTACAGGCCAATATGAATTACTCCCCCAACATTCTTATGGTAGCATGTTGTATACAATTTTCATTAAAAACTCGCCGCTATGATGGATTTCGTTACCCATGGTTTGAAGCTCCCAAAGGCCCCGCAGCATCGGGCACGGGAACGGTTCGTTGCCTCGCTCAGAGCCTATGTGCTGATCGACCTGGCCAATGAATTACGCTCTGATTACGAGCAGGAGGTACTGCCGGCATTGGCAGATAAGCAAGCGCCAGCGCCCAAGGATGGCGTGGCCGTGCACAAGTTGATGCGCGGCAGGGACCAGTTCAATTTTTACAGCAGCTTGCGCTGTACGGCCCAGGAAATTGTCTGGGACTCCGTTATTGACTTCCTTGAGGGTCAGCAGCCGCTGCTGGACGAACGGTTCACTGCGCTCAGCGAAGACCAGAGCGTGGCGGGCAGTCTTCAACTCAACCCGAGCCTGAAAGCGCCAGGCTACTATGACGTCACCGATGTTCACCTGATGCCCGGCAATTACGATGCCCACGGCAAGGACACCGGACTCGCCCCCGGATCACTGTACGACAATGGCTTCAACGTGTTCGCGTTTGGAGCGATGGGGCGTGAATTCAGCGACATCGGCTGGTCCATGGCGCAGTTTACCAAGCTGCGTTTTCCGGAACTTAACCCCCAATGCATCGTTGATGTGGGCTGCACCGTGGGGCACAACACGCTGCCATGGAAGCAGACATTTCCTGATGCCAGGGTCCATGGCCTTGACCTCGCCGCAGGATGTCTGAAGTATGGGCACGCCAGGGCCCAATCCATGGGGATCGAGGCACATTTTCAGCAGGCGCGAGCTGATCATTTACCCTTCGAGGACAACAGCGTCGATGTGGTTTTCAGTTCGATGTTCCTGCATGAGTTGCCACTCAAGCACATCCAGGCAACACTGGCAGAGGCATTCCGGGTGCTCCGTCCCGGGGGCGTGATGCTGCACATGGAGCTTCCGCCGAACGCACCCCTGGCGCCTTATGACCAGTTCTACCTGGACTGGGACAGCTACTACAACAGTGAGCCTTTCTACAAGAATTTCAGGGATCAGGACTACCAGCAGTTGTGCACCGACGCCGGTTTTGATCGGGATCAGTTCTTCCAGGCCGTCATGCCACGCTTTACCTACGTCGAGGAATCCGAATTCGAGTCTGCCGTGATGGGTGAGGCCAAATTCGATGAGGATACGGGCCGACTTTCGCACGACATCGAGTGGTACGGGTTTGGAGCCGTCAAGGGCGAGGAGTCCTGAGCGCATGAGCGAGCCCGTCGACCGTCAGGTCAAAGGAGGCCGCGCCTCTTTTTACAAAGACGCAGACGTGGATCGGCTGCTGGCAATGCTCACACGCTTGATGTCGCATCACTGGACACTGACTGAGCGGGTAAAGCGCCTCGAGACCTTGCTGGAAGAAAACGGCATCATCTCTCCGAACGCACTGGGTGAGTTGGAACTGGACCCTGCAGCAGACGGGGCGCTGGATGCTGAGAGTCATGCGTTCATCAAGGATGTGATGGGCGCGGCACGCAACATCAAGCGATAGGGTAACGACCCGGTCGCAGGGAGGTTTTCATGAGCACTTACGACCTGATGGTGTTTCTCCATATTATGCTGTTGGTTTTCTGGCTGGGAACCGATCTGGGAGTCTTTCTTGCCGCCAAGCGATCTGAGCGCTCGGACCTCAGCATGGAAACGCGCGCCACCATATTGCAGCTCGGCATGGTGCTTGACCGCCTGCCGCGAAGCTGCCTGACCTTGATCACCCCCTCCGGGCTGTATCTGGCTTCAAAACTCGGTCTGATCACGCCCGTGGCCTGGTTACTGCCCTCGTTATGGCTGCTATCAGCTGTCTGGCTGGTGGTTTTGTGGGCCGGTTTTCTGAATCCCGAGAGCGCCGTTGAAAAACCGGCTCTCCTGATCAACCTGGCACTGAATGCGATCATGGCCCTGCTTCTCACACCCTATGCAGTCTACCTGTTGTGGGCGGGCGAGGTGGCCACCTGGCTGTCCGTGAAAATTCTCGTCGTGGGGTTGATCTTCTGCTCAGGCGTCCTGCTCGACGTATTGTTCAAGCCAGCAGTTGAGGCATTTACCGCCCTGATTGCCGAGGGCCCCACTCCGGAACGCGACGCCGTATACGCCAAGGCCATCGGCCCGGTGTACAAGGTAGTGCTCGTGATTTACGCCCTGGTATTGGTTGCGGCATTCATGGGTGTCATCAAACCGTTCTGAGAGGGTTCACTCCAGGCCCGATGGTGAGGGCCAGCCCACATCGGGGGTGGACTGGTCCAGGTCGGCAGCGATCTTCCAGCGGCCTCCTGAGCGCTTGTAGACCAGCAAGGAGCGCCCTGCATCTCGATACCGTGTGCCCGAATCCCGGTCCTCGCTGGTAAACCAATACTGGCTGATGATGTAAGCAATTGACCCATGCGACTCCTGTAACTCGTACTTGAGTTCAAACTCAATGTCACCTTTTCCCAGGCGGTCAGCAAAGTATTCTCGTATCGCGGGTTTCCCGAACAGCGCGGGCTGACCATGCAGGGCGACCACGGCATCGTCAACGTACAGGTTCATGAGTCCATCGAGGTCTCCCGACCGAAAATACCCGATCCAGTCGCGGCCGGCGTCCGTGAGCGCATCCACGTCTGAGCGCAAGCCACCGGGGTAATGCATGAGTAACGTCACCAGTGCGAGACTGAACATCATTCGAATCATTTTCATCGGTCTTTTCCTGATCCGGCTGGTCATAGACACAAAAGTGTTGCATGCTCACCATGGCATGCCCCGAGGCCAATAATATACGAATTCACATGAGCATTATTCGCGCGCAACAGCCAGATTCCGGGCAGCATGTTCCCCTGACCATCATCGGTGGCGGTGCCTGCGGCATGAGTGCAGCACTGGCGGCGAGCGATGCGGGCGTGGAGTGCGTCGTCATCGAGCAAGATGCCCAGCCCTCAGGCTCTACCGGGATGTCCTATGGCGCCATATGCGCCGCCGGCAGCAGGATTCAGTCCGAAGCCGGCATCGAGGATTCTGCTGCTGCGATGTTCGAGGACATTCTCGCCATCACCCGCAACCAAACAGACCCGGAGCTGGCCCGGCTGCTCGCGAACGAATCCGGTCCCACCATAGACTGGCTCTCGCAAAAACATGCCATTCACCTCACCCTGGAAGCCGCCTGGACCGGCCTGGGACACAGGCAACCTCGTCTGCACGCACCCGTCAATCGCTCCGGGGCCACCCTCATGGCGATGCTCGCCGAGGCCTGTGATACCGCAGGTTGCCCCATCCTGACCGAGGCACGCGTCGATGCGCTGTTCGCGGATGCACACGATGTGGTAACCGGCGTTCGTATGAACCGCCCGGATGGCAGTATCGAGGACATCCATACCACGGCGGTCGTTATCGCAACCTGCGGATTCGGCGCCAACCGGGACTGGGTTCAACGCCACATGCCGGAGATCAGTGATGCCCGGTATTTCGGGCACGAAGGCAATCGTGGTGACGGAATTGCCTGGGGTCAGGCGCTCGGTGGGGAGGTCAAGGACATGGGCGCCTACCAGGCACTGGGGTCTCTTGCCGAGCCACAGGCTGTGGTCATCCCGCACATTCTGTTAATCGCGGGTGGCATCCAGGTCAACCGGGACGGGCGACGTTTCGAGGACGAATTGACAGATATTTCGGGACAGGCTTTGACCATACTCAAACAGCCCGATCAGTGTTGCTGGATCATTTATGACGAACCTGCGCATGAGGATGCGCTGTCCCGTTTCGAGGAATACCGATTGGCTGTTGAAATGCGTGTTCCCAAGAGCGCAGCCTCCCTGCGCGAACTGGCTTCGTCAATTGGGCTGCCACCTGATGCGCTCGTTGACACCGTAGATGAGCTTGCAAAGTACCGTGCAGGCACGCTGAGGGACCCGTTCGGAAGACAATTCCAGCCCGATCAGCAACTCCGGGCACCTTACTTCGCCATTCGAGTAACGGGCGCTTTGTTTCACACCCAGGGCGGCCTGTCTGTCGATGCAAACGCAGCGGTCATCCGCGCAGACGGAACCCCCCTCCCCAATCTCTATGCGGGTGGCGGCGCGGCACGATCAGTCTCCGGCCCCGGGTGCTGGGGATACCTGCCCGGCATGGGGCTATGCACGGCGGTCACGCTCGGCCGCATCGCGGGTGAATCTGCCGCGCGGGATATTCTCGGGAGGAGGTCCGGGGCGTGAGCGACGCGGCGCTCGAGGCGGTCATCGATCATGCGCTCAGCACGGAGTGGACGCATGTAGACGAGGCCGCCAGAGAGGCGTCCAGGCGGTTTCTCGCCGACACCCTGGCCGTTGGCGTGGCGGGCTCAGTGGAGCCTTCCGCCCACAGGGTTCGTCGCGCAACAGCAGGCTGGGGAAACGCGAGCGAGGCCCGGATTCTTGGGCATGATGACCTTGTCCCGGTGACCTCGGCCGCCTTTGTCAATGCGTTCCAGATTCATTGCCAGGAATTTGATTGCCTGCACGAGCCGGCCACGGTGCATGCCATGGCCGTGCTCGGTGGTGTACTCACCGCACTGGCGCATCGAGAACGGCTCTCTGTCCGGCAGGCGCTGATGGCAACGGTGACCGGTGTGGATGTTGCCGCGGGCCTTGGATTGTCTGCCACGCGCGGCTTGTCCTTCTTTCGACCCGCCACCGCGGGCGCCATGGGCTCCGGTGCCGCCCTTGGGGCTTGTCTTGGCCTGTCAGCCACGGAAATACGTGATTTAATGGGACTGATCCACAGCCAGTTGGCCGGAACCATGCAGGCGCATGTCGAAGGCTCGGAGGCGCTGCCCATCCAGATCGCAGCGGCCGCCAGAGCGGTGCTTACCGCGTTGGACCTGGTCAGGGCGGGACTCACAGGACCCCATCACTCAATGACCGGCCCTTTCGGTTACTTTGCCTTGTTCGAGCCAGGGGGAGATCCGTCGATTTTAATGAACCAACTCTCGCGTGGACATCGGGTTGCAGAACTCTCCCACAAACCTTTTCCCACGGGTCGCGCCGCGCACGCCATATTGGACGGCATTCAGCGCCTGCGTGCCACACACGCTCTCGATCTTTCCAGCGTCGAGCGCATTCAGGCCCGGGTTCCGCCTTTGATCGCCCGACTCGTCCAGCGCCCCGCCCATGCGGAAATGGGCAGCAACCATGCACGACTGTGCATCGGTTTCCTAAGTGCCGCGATGCTGCGGGACGGACAAATCGACCGTTCGACGTTCACTGACAACAATCGTTCAGACCCTGACCTGCTCGCGATGGCCGAGCGGGTTCACGTTGAAATCGATGACAACCCCAACCCCAATGCGTTGTCGCCTCAGCAAATGGAAATTCTGACCCGCGACGGGTCCCGACTGGCCATTGACATGCCCCACACGTTGGGCAGCCCGGCCAATCCCCTGACCTACAAGCAACAAACCGAGAAGATTGCCCGTTGCTTCGAGGAAGCCCGGCAAGATACAAACACGGTGCGTATTGAACCCGGGCAACTGCTCGCACTCGACGGGGACCTGCCCCTTTCACAGGTCATGGAAGATTTGAGAATTGAGAGAGATTGCGACGATTCAGCAGATCGCTGAAGGGCTCCAAACTTCGCACAACGCCATGAATGCTAGTGCATTTCCTCCCCGCCACTTACGTTGAGCGCCTCGCCAGTGATGTATTGCGCGGCATCAGAACATAAAAATACGCAGGCGTTGGCAATGTCGGAGGTTCGCCCTGTCCGGCCCAAGGGGATGCGATTTTCCATGGCAGACAGGTAATCGGACTCACTGAGACCCTTGAGTTTACTGAAGTACTTGTTCTGCCAGTCGCCGAGGCCGGTCGTAATGTGATTGGGGCACACCGCGTTAACGGTGATGCCATGCGGGCCGAACTCGATCGCTGAGACACGGGTAAGGCCCACCATGCCGTGTTTCGAAGCACAATAACCCGCAGCATGCGGAAAGCCGGATTTAGCCGCCTGGCTGGCTATGTTTACGATTCGCCCACCGCCACCTGAGGCGATCATCGCCCGAGCCACGTGCTTGGTGGTCAGGAATGCACCGCGTAAATTCACTTCCAGCACGCGATCCCAATCTTCAATGCGGGTCTCGGTGATGGGTGCCATGAGAAAACCCACACCCGCATTGTTGATCAGGTAATCGATTCGCTCATGGGCAGCTAAAATTGACTCGACGGCCTGGATGACAGAAGTCTCTTCCCTGACATCACAGACCACCTGAGATGCGCTGCCTCCCTCTGCCTTGATTTCCTCGACCCTTTGCTCTAGCTCACCCATAGAGCCCAGGCCCTGATCCGATGCGCCAATATCGGACAACACGACATGGCTGCCTGCAGCTGCCAGCGCCCGCGCAATGGCCACGCCAATGCCCCCGGTCCGGGCGGCACCGGTTACAAGCGCCACCCGGCCATTCAAATCAATGCCAGCGCTCATCTACAGGGCCTCTGTCTGCACGAAAACGGGGTCCAGGGCCATTGATTGAAACTCCCCGGCAACCGTCTGCATCTCCTCGGTGCCAAGGGTCTGAAGAAATGCCTCCATGTCCTCGATGTCCAGAATTTCGGTGTAGTCATAAGGCGCCTCACCGTCCCCCACGAGCAGGCCCGTCGAACGATGCACGGTAAAACCGGCCACGCCCGCCAGTTGACGGACAGTCGGAATATCAACAGAACGCGCCCAGGCCTCATATTGCTCCGGCTGTATCCCGGGCTTCAGATTAAACATGACGATCACTCGTGTCATTGACTGCTCCTTCGATACTCAAGCCTCGATGCAGGCACATCATTGTACCTTCTCGACGGGGAAGGCACGCCTGTCTCGGAAAATGATTCGACGCGGTGGGTTTATGGTAGCGCAGACGCTGAGTGGAAAATTTCCCTCACAGACCCCTGGATGCCCGGTCCACGGCCGTGATCAGTGCACGGCCCTTGTTCATGGTCTCTTCCCATTCACGCCCTGGATCGGAGTCCGCGACAATCCCGGCGCCTGCCTGTACGTGCAGGTGACCCTCCCGTATGACCGCAGTGCGAATGGCGATCGCGAGATCTGCATCGTCATGCCAACTCAGGTAACCCACCGCTCCGCCGTAAATGTTGCGTTGCACCGGTTCGCATTCGTTAATGATCTCCATGGCCCGGATTTTTGGCGCACCAGAGAGCGTACCGGCCGGAAATGCCGCTCGCAGGGCATCCATGGCCGTGTGCTCCGGCGCCAGTTCGCCATCGACCTGCGAAACGATATGCATGACGTGTGAATACCGCTCGATGACCATGTTGTCGGTGACCTGAACGGATCCGGTTCGTGCCACCCGCCCGACATCGTTGCGACCGAGATCGATCAGCATGACATGTTCTGCACGTTCCTTCGGGTCGGCCAGTAATTGTTCCGCGAGACGCTGATCCTCGGCACGATTGCTGCCCCGGTGTATGGTTCCGGCAATAGGGCGCACGGTCACCTGTCGATTCTGCACACGGACCAGCACTTCGGGCGAGGAACCGACAATGCGTGTGTCTCCCAGATCAATAAAATACATGTAGGGCGAGGGATTCAATGCCCGCAGCGCGCGATAGACGTCCAGCGGTCGGGCGCTGAATGGCACGCTCATGCGCTGTGAGAGCACCACCTGGAAAATGTCACCCGACAGGATGTATTCCTTGCACCGCTCGACCGCCCGAATGAACTCTTCGCGAGTGAACCCGTAACTGAAATCATTTTCATGCACCGACGCACCGCCCCAGGACATCCCGTACCCGGTGCTGCCCGCACGCAGACGATGCTCGAGGTTATCCAGGCGTCGCTGCGCCTGGCCCCAGGCATCTTCGCTGGCGGGATCGGCGTTGACGATCAACCAGAGCTTTCCCGCCAGGTTGTCGAATACAGCCACTTCCTCGGAAAGCAGCAAAACGATATCCGGCGTATCCAGTTGGTTCTCTTTTTCCGCGCTGGCCAGCTTCGGCTCGATCAGGTGCACCGTTTCATAGCCGAAATAGCCCACGAGCCCACCCGTGAACAGGGGCAGGTCATCGACACGGGGCACGGAAAAACCGGACTGCAGCGCCGCGATGTCGGATAGCGGGTCCTCGCAATGCCGCCGATCCACTTCGACGCCAAAGTCAAAGACACGCATCTCGCGCTCCCTGACCTCATAGCGCCGGCGACAGGGCAGACCGATGATGGAATACCGTCCCCAGGTGGCGCCGCCCTCCACGGACTCAAACAGGTAGGAATCCCGCCCGTCACACAGCTTGAGATAGACCGACAGCGGCGTATCGAGATCGGCCAGCACGGAACGCCACACGGGAATTCGGTTGTGGCCTTCTTTACCCCATTGGTCGAATTGTGCCTTATCCAAAACAGGGGCCCCTGACAATGCGAAAACGGGATTCTAACCGCTCCCGGCGCGGATGACAGCCCGTATCTCAGCGCCGTCAGGCCGGAAGCCTGATGCTGAACTCTACGCCGCGTCCCGCGGGCAGGTTTTGGGCCATGACGCTGCCGCCATGGGCCTGCGCGACGAGGCGGACAATGTACAGCCCAAGACCCAGGTGTTGACCACCACCGTGCGTCCGCAGAGACACCAATGAATCGAACAGCTGCTCCGGCAAGACATCCGGCAGACGGCTGCCGCTGTTGCGCACTTTCAGCGCCACCCCACCGGGTTCAGTCTCCAGAATAAGCGTCAGGGTATCCTCGTTACCGGTGAGTGAAAGCGCGTTATCGACGAGCTTGTCGAGGGCCTGCGCCAACAGCTCGGGTGCACATAAGTGTGGGCAGGGCTCGGAGGGCATTTCGATTTTGATCAGTCGACCGGGGTACGTTGTACGATATCCCTCCAGGCAGCGACCAAGAAAGTGCGTGAGGTCAATCGTTTCCCACTCGGCGCTCTCGATGGCAGCCTCCAGCCGTGTGGCCGCGGCCATGGCCCGCACCATGCTGGCCTGGCGATCCAGCCCCTCGCGGGCACGCTCGAGATAGCGGCGCGCGTCCGGCGACAGCGACTCAGAGTCCAGGTTCTCAAGCGATGAACGCGTCATGGCCAGTGGCGTCTTCAATTCATGCGACAGGCGGCCAGCCAGCTTCTGCAGATAGGCCGTGTAATCAGACACGGCCTGCAGCAGGCGCGCGTTGTTTCTTGCCAGGGCACCCAGTTCATCGCGGTCTTCGGTCAGCGGCAATTCCTCGATGCGCCCTTGTGTGTCCATGGCGCGACTCACCGCTCCGCTGAGTCGCTGCACGCGCCGGGACAGGCGATTGGCAAACCACAGCAGTCCTGCCACCAATGCGAATGTCAATATCATCGCCGCGAACATGATGCGCCCGAGGGCACGGTTGGTCACCAGCAACAAACCGTCACTGACAACCTCGATCACCACCACACCTACGGCATTGCCACCGAAGTAGACGGGCACAGCCACGGTATTGCGGACCGCGGCATTATCGGGGTCCTGGCTCCAGGCGCTGGCCTCGCCATCAGCCAGCGCCCGTTCCACGAGCGGCCCCGGGAACCGGACCCCTCGCGCCGGGCGTTGGGTGTCGAATTCCGTTCGTGACCCGGCCACCACCCGATACAGGATTCGTTCCAGCCAGCTCAAGGGCTCGGCACCCGTCATGGCACTCGAGCCCGAACCCGAAATCACCCAACCATCGGCATCGGTGACCCAGCTCCGGCCACCCGGGGGCACGACCCGGCCTAACCACTCACTCAGGGCAGCCTGGGGCCGCGCCAGATGCAGCCACAACCTGGGTTGGCCCTCGGCCAGGGTACCGGCTTCTCGGCGCACGACGCTGCCCTCGTTGGGTGGAGACACGTCCACGGCGCCAAGACTGATCTCCAGCGTTCCAGGTGGGCTGGGCAATACCAGTTCAAGCTGATAGCCATCATCGCGCTCCAGCCAGTAACCCGAAACCTGCCCACCGGCCTCCCCCTGGCTGCTCAGGTTGAGTGCACCGGGTGCTGCCGTGTGAATCCTGAAGCTGAGCAGGCCCCGTGGGCTCCGGATCAGGAGCCCAAGACCGTCTGACTGGCCCCACGGCTGACCCATGACTTCCCGCACGGGATCGGGGTCATGCACCCGGCAGAACAGGTAAATCTCGCCGCCGATCTCGCCCGCCCAGACCCGCAAATGCAGTGCATGGTCCTCGGAATGGTAAGCCACGGAAAACTCCTCGCCCGGCCAGTCGTCCATATATCCGTCAAGGTGCGGTCTGGCAGGCAATTGCCGCAGATGCAGGCGATCTTCCCCCCCGTCTGACATGCGGACGAGTTCCGCCTCGGGAATAGCCTGCGCCATGGTTCGCGCCGTTGCCAGCAGGGCCTGCTCCTGGCCCGTTCGCAGAAAAGTCTCCAGCTCCTGTACCCCTTTCCAACCCGCCCACGGCACCAAGAGGGTGACCAGCGAGAGCGTCAGCAATTGGTTGCGAAGCTTCATGAATGACAGATTACCCCAAGCGGCGGCGCGGTCTCACGATGTCGGCTCAGTCGGTGACCTCGGGTTTCCAACGATAGCCTGCGCCGTAGACCGTATCGAGATGATCGAAATCAGAGTCAACAAGGTGGAACTTCTTGCGAATACGCTTGATGTGGCTGGTGATGGTCTGATCATCCACCAGCACGTTGGCATCGTCCATCAGTTGCGTCCTGGTCCTCACATGCCCCGGATGCCTGACCAGGGAATGGATGATCCAGAACTCGGTGACCGTCAGGGCCACAGGCTCGGCTTTCCATTGAACTTCCATACGATCCACCGAGAGCTGCAGCGAGCCCCGTTCCAGTAATTTTTCTTCCTTGCGGTCGCTGGCCAGCGCCTCGATACGTCGAAAGAGCGCTACCACCCTGGCGGAGAGATGCTGAAGACTGATGTCCTTGGTCAGGTAGTCATCGGCACCCAGGCGCAGGCCCGAGATCACGTCAAAATCTGAATCGCGTGCGGTGAGAAATATGATTGGAAGGCCCCGGGAGAGATTGCGCAATTCGCGGCATAACTCGAACCCTCCCTCGACATCCTCGCCAAGCCCCACGTCGATGATCACAAGGTCAGGAAGACGACGATTGAAGGCCTCCAGTGCCGTGCGTCGGTCCGCATAGCCGTTGACCCTGTAGCCATAACGGCGCAGGGCATCTTCGTAATTGTGTCGAATAGCGGCTTCGTCTTCGACGATGGCAATCTGGCGCTGCATCGAGTCTCCTCCTGGGACCTTCATGATACTGGCTCTGCAAGGCCAAAGCATGGGCCACCGGCCCCGGAGACCACATGGCCATGATTCTGCCCGATTTTGGCCCTGCCATGGCCCCCAATACACATTCCCACGACATCCTGCATCGCTTCAATGCAGTACTGAAGCTTTTTTAATCCAGGAGCAACCATGGACAGGATTCAACGGCCCATGCGCCAGACACGCCCCCTGAATCACAGTATTCGGGAAGAGTTGGAACGAACTGCCTGGTCGCGAGACGCGATCTTCGCAGAGCGCATGGCGCGCCGACGCGCAAGGCGGCTGCAGCGCCCGGGCCTGCTGCAATGGCAGGACCGCGCCCTGATCCTGATCAGCATCATACTCGCCGCCCTGTTGCTGCTGCGCATTGAGACCGCGCAGGCCGACGAATTCTGGGGCCTCACGCTGCAATCCCCAGAGGGTCCATCCCGGCAGCTGGCACTCGACACCCGGATCGAGGCGGACGTGACGGGGAAGCTTGCGCGGGTCGAGATCACCCAGCGCTTCTCCAACACATCCCCCCACTGGGTGGAAGGGGTATATCGTTTTCCACTGCCACCGGGTGCTGCAGTTGATCGCCTGCAGATCAGAGTCGGGAGTCGAGTGATCGAGGGCGAAATTCGGATGCGTGACGAGGCCAGGCGAATTTATCAGCATGCCCGCGAAACAGGCCGCGTGGCGTCGATCGTGGAAAAGCAGCGCCCAAACCAGTACGAATCGCGCCTCGCCAACATCGGCCCGGGGGAGTCGATCCGGATCACGCTGGGATTTCTCGCCCATATCGAGATTGAAGCGCACGAACTCAGCCTGAACCTGCCGCTCACCTTCACGCCCCGTTGGACTCCCACGCTCACTGCCGCGACGGATGGCGCCACGGTAAACGTGCCCCTGGTGCCCGCAGCGACTGACACTCATGGTGCGCTCGAGCTCTCGGTCCTGTTGCGTTCCAGCACCGGATTCGCCGCCATTGAGAGCCGCAACCACGATGTTGATATCCTGCCGGTCGCAGAGGGTTACCGGGTTCAGCTGGCGGCTGACTCTGCCCTTCCGGATCGGGATTTCTCGCTCAGCTGGACACCCGACATGCTCCAGGCACCACAATCCGAACTCCTGACCTGGGACGGCGGAGACGCCGTCTATGCACAGCTTATGCTGGTTCCGCCCCTGCCCGCTGCACTGCAGCCCCGGGCACGGGAGGTGGTTTTTGTCATTGACACCTCTGGCTCCATGCACGGCACCTCGCTGCAGCAGGCCTCAGCCGCTCTGGCTCACGGCCTGGAAGGGCTGGGTGCGAATGACCGGTTCAATGTCATCCAGTTCAATTCCGAGGCACAGATGCTGTTTCCAGAATCAGTACCAGCACACTCAGGGCAGCTTCGCGAGGCCGTGGCTTACGTGAATGGATTGCGTGCCGATGGGGGCACCAACATGGAACCGGCCCTGATCGCCGCCTTGAGCCTCCCGGAGTGGCCCGGCCTGTTGCGCCAGGTGATCTTCATTACTGACGGGGCTATCGGTAACGAACACGACATGCTGCTGGTTGTCGCAGAGGGGCTGGGTGACGCCCGCCTGTTCAGCGTCAGCATCGGCTCGGCACCCAACGCCGGGTTCATGCGCAAGGCCGCAGAAATCGGGCGTGGCACCCATACACGAATCGCGCAACTGGAGGAAGTCGAGAATCGCATGAGCGTGTTGTGGGGTCAGATACGCCAACCCGCACTGTCCGGTATCTGCGTCGAATGGGACAGCGATGCCGAATACTATCCGGAAATCATCCCCGACCTGTATGCCAGCCAGGCCATTTGGCTCACAGCTCGACTGCCCTCGCAGCCCCGGGAAATCACCTTGTGCGGAGAGTTCAACGGGCGGCCGTGGGAGATCCGGGTCAAGCCGAGGCACAGCGAGGGGGCGGAGGTTCTCGCGACCCTCTGGGCCCGGAGCAAGATCGAGGCACTGGAGGACAGCCGTATATTCGGGAGCGATCCGGAGTGGGTGCGTACCGAAATCACGGAACTGGCCCTCGCGCACGGCTTGCTGACCCGGCACACCAGCCTGGTCGCCGTGGATAAAACGCCCGTCCGGTCACCGGATGAGGGGCTATCGACGGAGCAGGTGCCCGGGCTGCTGCCCGCAGGCAGTACGACCACTGCGGTCAGCTTTCCTGCCACGGCCTCGGGCTGGGCAACCAGGGTCGTGCTGTCCCTGCTGACCTTTGCCATTGCACTCGCGATGTTTCTGTTCAGCGGGGCACATCCACCTTGGCGACAAGGAGAGCCCGTGCCAGCAGTAGACGCATCAAGGGTGAGCTGAAATGCGCATATTGCGCCCTGTGAGCGTAACGTTGATGGGCCTGGCTTGTGTTGTTGGGTTGCAAGCGGCCTGGTTACCTCTAAAGGCAGAAATTGCCCAGAACCTGCTGGAGCGCGCATGGAACAGGACCCTTGCGGGTGAACTTCGCGCCCGGCCCTGGCCCTGGGCGGACACCGCTCCCGTTGGCGTACTCGAAGCGCCCGCCCAATCGCAGCGCCTGCTGATCCTGGAGGGTGCCTCGGGCAGAAACCTGGCGTTTGCACCCGCGGCGCTCGGCCCATTGGATCAGCCCGATGTACTGATCAGCGGACATCGCGACACGCATTTCGCGTTCCTCGCGGATCTCACCCTCGGCGATCCACTCATCGTGAGATCACCTGGAGGGGTGAGAACCTATCACGTCGAGCATGTGGAGGTGGTTGATTCGCGCCTGGCTCGGATGCCGGTGGAAACCGGGATCGACCGCCTGACGCTGGTGACCTGCTATCCATTTGACACGATCGCGCCAGGCGGGCCATTGCGCTGGGTGGTCACCGCCATTCCTGTGACGGCGCAGCCGGAGGAACCATTTCCGCGCCCCATTCCGGCCATGAGAAAAAAAAGCCCGCCTAGCGGCGGGCCTTTTAAAACCAGTCGGTGACTGAATTCAGACTTTACGATTCAGGTGCACCAAGGCCATACCGCTGACCAGAGCTAACAGCATCAGCAACGCCCAGGTATCGCTGGTCGGCACGCCGACGGAGTCATCGGTCGAAGGTGGCGGTGGCGGTGGCGGTGGCGGTGGCGGTTCTGCCTTGATTGCGAAGCTCACATCGTCATACCAACGCCCTGAATCCAGGTAGTCACTTGCCACATTGGCAAAACCCCACTGCAGGATCTTACCGCCTGCCGATTCGTCTAACGTGACCTCAATCATTTTTTCACCGGCGGTCGCGGTATCGACAGTCAGGAAAATGTCGGTGCTGTAATTATTGTTCGGGTCCAGCAATTTGACAAAGCCGTAGGTGGACACCGATTCAACCGCTCCGGATTCGGGGGGTATTTGCGTGGTGAATTTGAACTCGTAGGTGCCCGCATCGCCGGCGTCAAATGAGCTCACCTCCTGAAACACATTGGCCTCGATGCACGCTTGGTTCGCATGATCTACATTGTTGTAATCGCTATAGACGTTGAGAAGGACATTGTCGCCATCCATCGCCAGGCTGGAAAAGCCTCCACCCCCATTGGGGGCCGCAAACGGGCCGTAGCCATACAGGTAGCCATCGCAGTCCGGCCAGTTCTGATAGACATTTCCAAACACCAGCCAACCTTCGTCACTAAGCGCAGTTTCACTTTCCGTGTCCAGGTGGAAATCCGTCTGGAAATCGATCGCAGCGTTGGCCTGGCCGGCGACCAGGATTCCCCCCAGCAGGGCGGTACATGCCGCCGTGCTGACCCTTTTTATCGAACAATTTTTCATCACACTCCTCCTTGCAAAACGGCACGATGCCGTAATTAAACACTAAAACGCATTTGATTTCATGCCGTCGGGCACGCCTTCGGGCTGAGCAGGGTCTGGCTTGGTCTCGTATTGCAAGCCGTAACCCCATGGAAACAGCGGGTCGTATTCCGGATCATGGCGATTCAGCAGGGCCTGGTCCGGTGTTTTTGGCCAGGAGAAGGCGAGACGTCCCGAAAAGTCATGTTCCACCCCGCCGTCAGGCAGCCTGAAAAGCACATCCGCAACACCGCCGCCCTCACTGCCTGGAAGCCAGGCCACGACAAACGCGCTCGCTGTGTTTAATTCCCGGTTCACCCACAAAGGCCGACCCGTGAGAAACACCGCCACGCTCGGCACATCTTTCTGGCTCAATGCCTGCAGAATCTCCAAACCCTCCGGATGACGGGAGGAGAAATCCAGGTTCTCGAGATCTCCCTCGAATTCCGCGTAGGGGCCCTCCCCAAACACCACGATCGCCACGTCCGGTCGATCAGAAAAACGACCATCCGGAGAGTGAGTGACCCTGCCGCCCGCGGCCTCTACCGTTGTCCGGATGCCGCTTAAAATAGAGGTGGCCCCCGGGAAGTCCGCATTGGTGATGCCATCTCCCTGCCAATTCACGGTCCAACCCCCCGTCTGCATGATGATCTCGTCGGCACCCGGGCCGGCCACAAGCACGTTCTGCGCGGGCGCCAGGGGCAACAAGCCTGACTCATTTTTCAGCAATACCAACGACTCTCGCACAGCCTGGCGGGCGATCGCCCGATGTTGTGCCCAACCTATAAGATCCTGCCGGCCCGCCAGGGGATGTGATGAGGGCGGGCCGTCTTCAAACAGCCCCGCTCGCAGCTTCACCCTGAGGATTCTTCGAACCGCGTCGTCGACCCGTTCCATCGGGATTCGACCAGCCTCCACTGCGCGGATGGTATTGCGCAACATGGCTTTCCAGTCATAGGGAACCATTAACAGGTCGATACCCGCATTCACGGCAGCATCACAGCTCGCCAGGCTGCAGCCCGGCACGCCCGGGCGTCCGGCCTCGGGGCTGCCCGCATGTCCGTTCCAATCGCTTACGACCAGACCGTCAAACCCCAACCGCCCTTTGAGCACCTCGGTAATCAGGTAATGGTGCCCATGCAGCTTTTCGCCCTGCCAACTGCTGAAGGAGATCATAACGGACTGCACGCCTGCCTCGATTGCGGAAAAATAACCCTGTCCGTGCAGCACCATCAGGGCTTGCTCCGTTGACCAGTTGTCGCCCTGGTCCCGGCCTTCCAGGGTGCCGCCATCCCCAACGAAGTGCTTGGCGGTGGCCAGCACATGGGCTGGACCCAGCAAATCCGGGTCGCCCGGCACGCCCTGCAGACCCGAAATAATGCGCCCGGCGTAGTTGTATACGATGGTCGGGTCCTCTGAAAAACTCTCGTAGGCCCGTCCCCAGCGATCATCTCGCGTAACTGCCAGCGTTGGCGCAAAGACCCACTTGATACCGGTGGCTGCGACTTCCCGAGCGGTGACCTTCGCGGCCAGCTCAACCAGGTCCGGATTCCGGGCTGCACCCAGCCCGATGTTGTGCGGAAAAATCGTTGCGCCGACCACGTTATTATGGCCATGCACGGCATCGATGCCCCACAAAATGGGAATCCCGGGCCCACCGCCGTTCGGGTTCATCGAGGCCTCGTAGTATTGATCCGAGAGCGCCACCCAGTCAGCGGCGGTGGCGTCTTTTTTAAGTCCCGGATATGAGCCCCCGGCGCTGAGTACGGAGCCCAGCCCGTAGCGGCTGACGTCACTCGGGGTGACGCCCTGGATTTCGCCCTGCATCATCTGGCCAACCTTGCGCTCGAGGCTCAATTCCGAAATCAGGGTTTCAACGCGTTCCTCGATGGCTGGGTCCGAGGCGATCCCACTGCTCAATTCCGGCCAAAGTTCGAGCTGTCGTTCGGGATGTGAAGTCTGCAAGGATTCCTGTGCACTCAGTGAGCCAGGCGCAAGCAGCGCGAGTGCGATGCACAAAGCGGATGGATGCACGACGCTGCAGAGCAAAAGAAGGTGAAGGCCAGATGTCACTCTCATGAGATGGGTTTCTCAAGAACATCGTGCGACGCAATGCGCCGCACGACATACGCTCTTGGTGTCTAGGGGAGCGCCGGCATGGCGAAGTTGCTGTTGGCGGGGATGCCAAAAAGTTTCACCAGCTCAAGGTTTTCAATACCCTCCGTATGTCCCAGTGTATTGGCCGCGTAATCGGATGGTGTATAGCTGAACGTCGCGTTGTCACGATCACTGAAATCGAACACGCCCGTGCCGCCGTCTTCACGCATTACGCTGTCCGGGTCCCACACGCCATACTGCATGCCGGTGGGCGCCTCGAAGGTCACCTCGACTGTTTGCCCGACCGGCTCACCAATGCCCACGTAGAACAGCGGGTTGCCCAAATCGTCGTAGGAGTACCAGTACACGACGGCGAAACCGGAACCATCTTCAAGTTCACCGAATTCAATGGAAAAACCATGTCCGCTCTGGGCTGGATCGTACCAACTGCCTGAATGAGCCGGACCGATATTCATTACCTCGAGCGTGACGTTGTCGTATAGCGCCGCGGAATTCTGCCACGACTGTCCCAAGCTGGGTGTCAGGTCGTTGAAAAACCCGAATTGCAAAAGCTCTCCTACGTATTCCTCGGGCAGGGAAAACTCGATAGAGCGCCGGGCGATACCGCCAGCCTCCGGTGCAGAGTCCACGATCTCGAACAGCACGGTTTCGTAGCTTGCATCGCTCGATAAGAGCACTTTAACGAATCCGGCGAGGTACTCGCCGTTGGCCGGCGCACCGGTTTGATCTGTTACTACGTCGTACGAGAACACATAAGTATCCGCTCGTTCGATGTCCATTTCCTGAAACACGAGCGTTCGCTGACAGGTCTCGCGGCCTTCCCGATAAACATTTCCGAACACCCGCAGCATGTTGGTGAATGCACCATCCCATGCGGGCACCTCGAGGCCGGCCCGGTAATAATTTCCATCACCTCCGTTGGCCACATCCGCGACCCAGTAATTACGATTGTCTGCCTCGTAATCATCGGCGTTACCGTCATCGTAGGGCCCGAAGCCACCTGACCCGTCGCCGACGCACTCATCGCCCGGGTAGTCCTGGTCATACCAGGTCCAGTTGTTGCCCACGGTGGGCTGATCCCGGACGCGATCTTCGAAGTCATCGCTGAACATCACTTGCGCCGTTGCAGATACGCTTAAAGAAGCCGTGGCGATCAGGGCCACCACCGTTCTGGTTTTGCTGTAGCTCATGTTTACTCATCCTCTTGAAGCCCGGAGCGCAAGCGGTCTCGCGGCTCAGCCAAGTCTGGGCTTTTGATTGCCGGGTGTAATTTATGTAAGCGCTTTCAAAGCGAGTCAGAAGTTTAACGCGCCCTGCGACAAAAGTCTATACGGAAAGTGCGTGTTATTCAGTGAGCTTTACGACATCGATCCGAAACCTTCCAATACATGCCCTGGAATGTCGAAACGGAGTGACTGAATGACCCATCCAATCTATACAATTCATATACAATTAACCACATCAGCTTCTTCGACCCAAGCGGCTCCGTCTGAGCTCAAGTGGGTGAACCACTTTACTGGAGCGAGTCCAGACATGTCTCGGTGCACAAATCGGATGCCTGGGATCCATACGAGGCCCTGAGGAGGGCACGACAGCGCGAATCCGGGCGCAGGGTTGGGCCGTGTAACAATGGATCGGACAAGGTACGCAGGCTAAATTGTCCTGTCCAAAAGGGCATTTCAGGAGACGCTGATGTGCATCTGCGAGCAGTCCACCGCAGGCCATACACAATGCCACACTCAATTACCCCCCGGATTCAGCGGGATGATGTGCGTGCATTAGATTTGGAGCATGCGGGCCAGCGTTCGATACTGGCGTGCCGGGCGTCCTCTGAGCGCAGCCATGCATCAAAATTTAACGACGGCGCCCGGCAGGGCAATGAACTCGATCAGATCCCCCTATCACGGGTTATCGCCCCAGTTGCGATCTCATCGCGGCAATCGTGGCCGCATAGTCATCGGTGCCAAAAATGGCTGATCCGGCAACAAAGGTGTCAGCACCCGCCTCATGGATCCCCGCGATGTTGTCCACCTTGACGCCTCCGTCCACTTCGAGACGAATTCGACGCTCCGAAGCATCGATCATTCCCCTGACTTCGGCAATTTTCTGCAGCACGTACGGGATAAACTTCTGCCCCCCAAAACCAGGATTTACGGACATCAACAACACCAGGTCAAGCTCATCGAGCACCCAGCTCAAGACCTCACAGGAGGTGGCTGGATTCAGCACAAGACCCGCCTGGCAGCCCCGATCCCTTATCAGTTGAATGCTGCGATCGACGTGTCGCGAAGACTCGGGGTGAAAACTGATCAGGCTCGCGCCAGCATCCGCAAATTGCATGATCAGTTCATCAACCGGCTCCACCATGAGGTGCACGTCGATGGGCGCCTCGATCCCGTAATTGCGCAGGGCTTTGCAGACCATCGGCCCTATGGTGAGATTCGGAACGAAATGATTGTCCATTACATCGAAATGAACCCAGTCGGCACCGGCCTCGAGCACGGCCGCCGTGTCATCGCCCAGGCGGGCAAAATCGGCGGACAGGATCGATGGTGCAATCACCGCGTTTTGTTTCATTGCTCACACTCCCTCATTTGAAGCCACGCGCCTGCTTGATTTGCTCATAGGCTGTATTGATTTCTCGCACCCGGCGCCGGGCGACTTCCATCATCTCTTCCGGCAAACCGCGCGATACCAGCTTGTCCGGATGATACTGCGCCACCAGCTTGCGGTACGCGCGCTTCACCTCGGCATCTTTCGCCGAAGCGCCGACGCCCAGCGCCGCGTAGGCCTGGTCCAGTGTTTGCCCGCCAGGCGAAGGGGCCCTGCGCCGGTAAGGCCCGCCATCAGAAGCCCGCCAGCGTGAATTCCACATGGCCTCGAAGGCCTCACCCGGAATGTGCAGTGAGTGACAAACCCGCAGAAGCACACCCCGCTCTGCCTCGCTCATCTTGCCGTCACTGGACGCCGCCTCCAACAGGATTTCGACCAGCATGTGGCGAAGATCATGACGCATCACCGTGTGGTGAGCAAACGCACGCAGGTGCTGCTCGAGCGGATAATCGGATGCCTTGCCCTCGTTGAACAGGCGAATCGCCAGCTGGCGCTCATCGGAGGTGAGTTGCAAGCGGGCCATCAGGGCCTCTGCGGACTGAATCTCCGCCGGGGTCACCCGGCCATCAGCCTTGTTCACATGCCCCAGGGTGGCAAAAAGCGTTCTGAAAAACAGTTGTCGAGTGGCTTGCCCCCGGCCGAGCCCGGCGATGAAACGGTCCAACATGTGCCCTATCAGAGCACCAATGATCGCGCCAGAAATGCCGCCCCTGAGCAGCCCTAAAAAAGCGCCAATGGCCTTGCCCCACCAGTGTTTGGGTATGCCTGTCATGTCGTTCATTGCGTGCGCTCGGATCGCCTGATCATGGCAGTTACGAAGTTGCTTCCAGCAAGTATATAATTGTGCCCTTCCAAGGCACAGTGAATCAGGAAATACCCATGTCGAGCAACTATCACACCGGTATGGTGAGCAGCCTGCCGTTAATCCACCAGGGCAAAGTTCGGGACTGTTTTGCAATCGATGACGATCATATGCTGATCGTCGCCTCCGACCGTTTGTCTGCATTCGATGTTGTCCTGCCGGACCCGATACCCGGCAAGGGGGAAATGCTGACCCGCTTGTCCAATTTCTGGTTTGACCTGACCAAGGACATCGTTCCGAACCACCTGTCCGATATGTCAATCTATGATGTCCTTGACGACCGGCAGCTGGCTGCGCTGCTGGAACCCCGCTCGATGGTCGTCAAGCGGCTGAAACCGCTGCCCCTGGAGGCGATTGTTCGGGGCTACCTGATCGGTTCGGGATGGAAAGATTACCAGCGCACTGGTGAGGTTTGTGGCATCTCGTTACCTGCCGGATTACGTCTAGCAGATCGCCTGCCGGAGGTGATCTTTACGCCCTCCACGAAAGCAGACGTCGGGGATCATGACGAGAACATCGATTTCTCCACCGTGGTCGACAGCATCGGTGAAGACATGGCTGAACGCGTTAAGCGCACCAGCCTGGACGTTTTTCGGACCGCTGGTGACCATGCCCGCGCACGCGGCATCATCATCGCTGACACCAAGTTCGAATTCGGCCTCGACACGGATGGCACGATGGTGTTAATGGACGAGGTGCTGACCCCGGACTCGTCGCGTTTCTGGCCTGCTGACTCCTACGAACCCGGCAGCAGCCCGCCGAGCTATGACAAGCAGTTTGTCCGCGACTACCTGGAAACACTGGACTGGGACAAGCAAGCACCCGGACCGCGCATCCCCCGGGATGTGATTGACGCGACCGGTGCGAAATACCAGGAGGTCTGCGATCTGCTGACCGATTAAGGGACGATACATGATGCGGAAAATCGAAGCGCTTCTTGCAGAGTATGGTGAAAGCCACCAGAACGCCACCAACAAGGCGATCCACTGGCTGGCCGTACCGGTGATCGTATGGACCGTGGTTGCCTTGCTGTGGTCAATCCCTATGCCTTTCCAGGCCGCACTGTTTGGTCTGCCGCTGAATTGGGCAGTGCTCGCACTGCTGCTGGCGCAACTCTACTATTTCCGGCTGTCGTGGACGCTGGCCATTGGTTTCTTTATCTACAACCTCGCCATGATCGCGCTGACGCTGGCCATTGAGGCGAGCAGCCCCTGGCCGCTCTGGCAGGTGGCGGTCATCGTGTTTGTCGCGGCATGGATTCTGCAGTTCATCGGCCATGCCGTTGAGGGAAAACGGCCCTCCTTCTTCAAAGATGTTCAGTTCCTCATGATTGGCCCGGCATGGCTGCTGTCATTCATCTATCGATCCATCGGACTGCGCGTGTAAACTCGGGCGACGCGGCCACCAGCCAGCCCCTGCTCCGCTTCACCCAACCAGGATGACGAGCTGCATCTGGCGTTACTCACCAGAGCGAGCCCCGAAACCCGGCAAGCTGCTGCCAGGACAGAGCCAATGATTGAACAAACCATTACGCCTACAACCCATGACCTCGGGCAATTCGAGGTGCGGCGGGTACTGCCCAAGCGGGAACGCGCCATGGTGGGGCCCTTCATCTTTGTAGATGAGTTCGGGCCCGGGCGACTGGACATCGGCCAGGGCATGGATGTGCGTCCGCACCCGCACATTAACCTCGCAACGGTGACCTGGTTGTTCGAGGGCGCGATCGACCATCGCGACAGCCTGGGCTCGTTTTGCACCATCCAGCCCGGCCAGGTCAACCTCATGACAGCAGGGCGCGGCATCGTCCACTCTGAACGCTCTCCTGCATCGGCGAGGGCACTTGGGCCAAAACTTTACGGCATGCAGACCTGGCTGGCATTACCGGATGGTCGAGAGGAAATCGAGCCCGCCTTCGAATCGCTCAGCGATTTACCCGTCGTGGAGGACCACGGCGCCAGGGCCGTGGTCATCATGGGCGAACTGTGGGGACAGCGCGCAGCCACCACGACACATGCGGCGACCATCTACGCAGAAATCGGGCTCGCCCCTTCGGGCAGCATACCCATCGATGCCAATGCAGACGAACGTGCCTTGATGCTGGTCGGCGGCGAGGCCTCAGTCGACGGCCACGCCCTGCGGCTTTTCGATCTCGTGGTTCTCGCCCCGGGTCATGCGATGACATTGTCGAGCCGGGCGGGCGGGCGCGTCATGTTGCTGGGCGGTGAGGCATTTTCTACCCCTCGCCATGCCTGGTGGAACTTCGTAAGCTCCAGCCGCGAGCGCATCCAACAAGCGAAAGAGGACTGGACTGCGGGAAGGTTTCCGAAAATTCCGGGTGATGATGAGGAATGGATACCGATTCCTGACACCCCCAAAACCTCTACCGATTGAGCCACAAGGCAAACCATTCGGCATTCACTGCTGCCTTGAGGTCGACGGATGTCAGTGCTTTCGCATCGGCTCACCCAGCGAATTCCTGACCTGAATATTGATATACTGGCGACCCGGCAGAACGCATTGGCAGCAGCAACCCGCGCATGAAAAAACCGCACATTGTCATAGCAACCCTGGCCATCATGCTGAGCGTCACGATGGGTGCCCTGGCACAGGACACCGCCAGCCAAACCAACGTTTCTGCGCGCGCGACCAAGCTGAACAACAGCGCCGTCGAGGAGTCGCCCCCGGTGTTCTACATCAACCCGGGGCTCAACGATGCCTGGTATGATCCGAGCACTTCCGGGCAGGGCTTTTTGCTCACGGTTTATCCCGACGCGCAACTGATCTTTGTAGCGTGGTTCACTTTCGACACCGAACGCCCACCGGAGAATGTCGAGGCACTGCTCGGCGACCCGGGCCACCGATGGTTTACGGCGATCGGCGCATTCGAACCCGGAAACCCGAAAGTCAATCTCGAAATTGAGCTGACCGAAGGCATGATTTTTGACTCTGCCGAACCCACCTATCAACAGACTGCGGGCTATGGCTCACTGAGCCTGGAATGGCATGATTGTGAAAATGCGATGGCCGTTTATGATTTTCCGGCACAAAGCCTGGGGGGGGAAATTGCCCTCGTGCGCGTGGCAAGCGACGAGATCAACCTGTCGCTGTGCACACAGCTCAACGAAGAACAGTCCAACGGTTAAGCGGTATGGCCGACCCGGTGGGCCGGTCCCTCAGTCATCCAGGCCCTCCGCGTAAGCCTCAGCATCCTGCAAGCCCTCGAGCTCTTCTGCATCACTGAGCGACAACTCAAATAACCAGCCGTCACCGTAAGGGTCGGTATTAATCATACCGGGCTCGTCTTCCAGCGCCTCGTTGATCGCAACCACCTTGCCAGTAAGCGGCGAATAAATGTCACTGGCCGCCTTGACGGATTCAACGACCGCACAGCCGTCACCCTGGTCAACTTCATCACCTATCGTGGGCAATTCCACGAACACCAGATCACCCAGCGCCTCCTGGGCGTGGTCTGTAATGCCTATGCGCACCGTACCGCCAGTCTCTTGACTGACCCATTCATGGGTCTCGGTGTAAGCGAGGTGGTCTGGAATATTGCTCATGAATGTTCTCCACTGGATATTGGCAGAATTCTAGCACTCACGACCGGCTTGGTCAGCGACTTTTATCACTTTGATGACCGGGTTCAGAAACCCTCGATCCTGGGCTTTCCCAGGCGCACGAACGGCGGTTTGACGAGGCGCAGTTCGAGCAGCTTCCCACGCATATCCACCTGCACCCCACCCTGCACGTCAACGGGCACACGAGCCAGCCCGATGGCTCGCTGCAAGGTGGGCGAAAAACTGCCGCTGGTCAGAATTCCGTTACCACGCCCCGTTACCAGCTGTTGACCGGGCCGCAGCACACCTCGACCCTCCAGAAGCACCCCGGTAAAACGTTGTCTCAGGCCGTCTCGGAGTTGCTGCTCGAGAGCGTCTCGACCAATGAATTCTCGCCCTGATGCAAGATCGACCGTCCATGCCAGGCCGGCTTCGAGCGGCGAGGTGTTTTCGTCGATGTCCTGCCCGTAAAGGTGCATGCCCGCTTCGAGACGCAGCGTGTCTCGCGCGCCCAGGCCGCAAGGGCGCACACCGGCGTCCAGAAGCCTGCCCCAGAGGGTCTCGACCTGTTCATCTGGGACACTGACTTCGAAACCGTCTTCCCCGGTGTATCCGGTCCGAGCGATGAAATCATCACCGTGACGCATGGCGAAGAACCGTGGTAATGAAGCTGCCTGCGCCCGCACCGCGTCGGGCAGGACCTCCAGAACCCGGTCGCGAGCCTGCGGGCCCTGCACGGCCAACATCGCGAGGTCCCTTCGCGATCTGATGCCAAGGTTCATTCCCTCGGCCACCGCTTCGATCCAATCCAGGTCCTTTTGGGTCGTCGCCGCGTTGACGACCAGCCTGAACTCGTTATCCTCAATGCCATACGCAATCAGGTCGTCAACCACGCCTCCCTGCGCGTTGAGCATGCAGCTGTAAAGCGCCTGCCCGGGCCGGGCGATGCGAGCAACATTGTTCGCCAGCAAGCGCGACAGGAATTCACGGGCCCGGGCGCCCTGGACATCGATGGCCGTCATGTGAGAGACATCAAACATTCCCGCGCCCGTTCGCACTTCGTGGTGCTCCTCGAGCTGGGAGCCATAGCTGATCGGCAAGTCCCAACCGCCAAAATCAATCATCTTTGCGCCGGCGGAACGGTGCGCGGAGTTCAGGGGGGTTTGCTGGGGCATATTGTTGTTGGCGCGATGCGGGGAGCGGTCACTATAGTTCGGTTGCGAATTTTGTCAAAACCCGCCACCGCGGGCAAGCAGCGATGGGAAGCACGCTGACGGCGCGCCGGAGCGCCGAACGGAGACGAATTGCAGACTTGAAATTCACCGAAAACAAGACCTGCAACAGGGCGCGCCGTCCGTGCTATATTGTCGCCCTTTCAGCCAAAACCAGGCCTCGGACATGGGCAACAGACTCTCCAAGATTTACACCCGAACCGGCGACAAGGGACGAACCGGCCTGGGCGATGGCACCCGCACTGACAAGGACAGCGCCCGGGTCGCCGCTTACGGCACGGTGGACGAATTGAACAGCTGCGTGGGGTGGTTGCTCTGTGAGGAATTACCGCCGCTGATCCGGGACATCCTGTTACGCACCCAGCACGAACTTTTCGACCTTGGCGGCGAATTGTGCATGCCAGGCACGGAGTTGATACCAGCAGCCTACGTGCAACAGCTCGAAAGTGATCTCGACTGCTTGAACGAGGATTTACCGCCGCTCAAGGATTTCATTCTTCCCGGCGGTTCCGAGGCAGCGGCACGATGCCACATGGCGCGAACAGTCTGCAGACGGGCAGAACGCGAAGCCGTCTCACTCAACAAAACTGAAGCCGTCAATCCCCATAGCCTGCGCTACCTTAACCGCCTGTCGGACCTGCTGTTCGTCATGGCCCGCGTGGCCGCGCGGGCGGGAGGCGGCAAGGAAGTCATCTGGGTGCACGGCGACCAGCGCTAGTGCGTGACCGTTCGTGGACCAGAAAACATCCTCGCTCAGATTTCATCCCCCAGGCGGCCGCTTTCCAGGGCAGCAATTCGCTCCGCAAGAGGCGGATGGCTCATGAACAAGGATTTAAGGCTTCTGTGGTTGCCCCCGTTGATGCCGAACGCTGCCAACTGACCAGGCAGATCCTCGGGTTCGTTAACCCGCTGCAGAGCACGCAGCGCATCGATCATTTTCTCCCGCCCCGCAAGTCGGGCGCCGCCGATATCGGCCCGGAACTCCCGGCGCCGTGAAAACCACATGACGATGATACTCGCCAACAGGGACAGAAAAATCTGGGCAAATATGGTGACCAGGAAATAGGCCGGGCCGTAACCACGCTCAGTTTTGAAAACCACGCGGTCCACGACGTGACCCACCACGCGTGACAGGAACACTACGAAGGTATTCACCACGCCCTGCATAAGGCCCATGGTCACCATGTCGCCATTAGCCACGTGGGCTACCTCATGACCCAGAACGGCCTCAACCTCGCCCAGACTCATATGCTGCAAAAGTCCGGCAGAAACGGCAACGAGAGCGTCATTCCGACGCATCCCGGTGGCAAAAGCGTTCGGCTCGGGTGCGCCGAACACGCCCACTTCCGGCATGCCAATGCCGGCTTCGGAAGCCTGTCGGCGCACCGTATCGAGCAGCCATTGCTCGGTGCTGTTCGCTGGCTGCTCAATAATTTTGACGCCCATGCCGCGTTTGGCCATGGTTTTTGACAAGGCCAGGGAAATGAATGATCCACCAAAGCCGATCACGGCAGAAAATACCAGCAAGGCTTCCAGATTCAGGTCCACACCATTCTCCGCCAGCAATCCGCCGATGCCGAGCGCCTGAAACACCACGCTGATCAGAATCAGTATCGCGACATTAGTCGCAAGAAACAGAAAAATGCGCATCATCGCCCGAACACCTCCAATCACTGGCCCAGACACGGGCCCTACTCCAATTATGGGGATGATGCATCACTTTTTCACGCCGCGACAATGTCGGGGGGTTACGGTGCTTTCATATTGGGGACTGCTATGCTTTGTATGAACCATTAAAGAGGGGCCTGAGTAAATGGAATTTGCCACACTCATCGTGATGCTCGCATTACTTCAGTACACCATACTTACCGCCATGGTAGGCGCCCAAAGAGGCAAACATCATATCAAGGCGCCAGCGGTCAGCGGCAACGAGGCCTTCGAACGGGCGTTTCGGATTCAGCAGAACACCCTGGAAAATCTGATTGTTTTCATCCCATGCTGCTTTACGTTCGCTCTCTTTGTCAGCGACTTGTATGTGTTGATCCCCGGGGTGACTTTCCTGTTGGGCCGTGGCATGTATGCACGCAGTTACGCGCGAGACCCGGGCGATCGAGGCCCCGGTTTCGCCCTGACCATCCTCGCAAACATCGCACTGGTTCTGGGCACATTGATCGGAGTCACGCTCAGTTTGCTCGGTCTGGTCTGAGGACACGTCATCCTTGAGCCGGCGTCACCTGGGCCCGTAAGACACCCAGAAAACGCCCCGCAGATCGCCCAATTCGAACCCGATGGCCTTGTCCTCAGGGTAAAGATCGGCAATCCGCTCAGCGATCTCGGGAGCCAGTGTCGAGCCATGACACATGAGGCAGGGCGCCTGCATTAATATGGGTTCGATATAGCCCTGGCGTTGGTCATCCAATGGGATCTCAATCGGCCGTGGCGGGGTATTTCCGTCGAGGTAGGACTGCAACACCGGGCGCACCCAGGCCGGCGGAGCATTGGCTGGATTACGCAGTCTGTGGCTGCTGCGGCCCATGACCAACCCTGCTCGCGACAGTTCGGAGGCCAGCCCGGGGGCTCGAATCTTGCAGACTTCGATCGCCTCCGTGGGACCGTCGCGTAAACCATTTTGCAAGGCATCCATGAGTTGCTGCTTGAAAGGCAGAAGCAATTCCGGCCCACGGGCATCGCCCGCCAGCGCCGCACAACTGGCAGCAGCCCATCCAGCCAGCAACCAACGCGCGACGAATTCAGGCTTGAGCCGGCGCCGCGTCCGGCTAACCGAGCTTCGGAAAGAAGAAGTCTGCTCCCTCACGAATACCCCGGTGCCAGCGTTGCGTGACCGTCTTCAGGCGCGTGTAAAAACGGATGCCCTCGGGTCCGTAAATATGATGATCTCCAAACAGAGACTGCTTCCAGCCACCGAAACTGTGAAAGGCCATGGGCACCGGAATTGGAATGTTGACTCCTACCATGCCGGCCTGGATCCGCTGGACAAACGCCCGGGCGGCATCGCCTTCCCGGGTAAAGATCGAGACACCGTTGCCGTAGGCATGCGCGTTGATCAGTTCTACTGCTTCGTCGAAAGACCCCACCCGCACAACCACCAGCACCGGTCCGAAAATTTCCTCCTGGTAAATTCGCATGTCAGGCGTCACCCGGTCAAACAGGCTGCCACCCAGGAAAAAACCCTCCGGCGCATCAGGGTGGGTAAACCCGCGCCCATCGACCAGCAACTCGGCGCCCTCCTCGACGCCAAGGTCGATGTAGGAGCGTACCTTGTCACGATGTTCACCAGTGATGAGCGGCCCCATCTCCGCGCCCGCAACGTGTCCCGGCTCAATTTTGAGCGCTTCCGCCATCGGCTTTAATTTCGCCACCAGGGCATCCGCCGTTTCATGGCCCACCGCAACAGCCACCGAAATCGCCATGCAGCGCTCCCCGGCCGAACCGTAAGCTGACCCGATTAATGCGTTAGCCGCTGAGTCGATCGGTGCATCCGGCATGACGACCAGGTGGTTCTTGGCCCCGCCGAGTGCCTGCACTCGCTTGCCGTTTGCTGATCCCACTTCGTAGATCTTTCTTGCAATCGGGGTGGATCCTACGAAGCTGATCGCCTCGATGTCTGGATTCGCCAGCATGGCATCCACCACTTCCCTGTCACCATGCACCACGTTGAATACCCCATCCGGGAGACCCGCTTCACTGGCCAGTTCGGCGAGCAGCATGGATGACGATGGGTCCCGCTCGGAAGGCTTGAGTACAAAGGTGTTGCCGCAGACCACCGCCATCGGCATCATCCACAAAGGCACCATGGCAGGAAAATTGAATGGCGTAATGCCCGCAACGACCCCCAGGGGTTGCCGCATCGCGAAGCTGTCAACGCCCGTGCCGACGCTGTCGGAGTATTCGCCTTTCAGCAGCTGCGGCGCGCCGCAGGCAAATTCCACGACCTCCAAGCCACGCGTTACCTCGCCCCGGGCATCCTCCAGCACCTTGCCGTGCTCGTTGGTAAGCCCCTTGGCCAGTTCCTCCGCATGAGCCTCGATCAGGCTCTTGAGACGAAAAATACAGCGTGCACGCCGCAAGACCGGCTGCGCCGACCATTCGGGAAATGCATTCTTTGCTGACGCGACCGCGGCATCGAGTTCGCTCGCGGTGCCCATGGGCACCTGCCTTTGAACTGCACCGGTCGCAGGATTGAAAACATCACCCAGTCGTTCGCTGACCGAGGCATGCTGCTTGCCGTCGATATAGTGCTTGAGAATTTCCAACTCCATCCCTCCCGGATGTCCCGTGTCCATGTTAACAGCCCGCGGACAGGCTGTGCCCCCATCAGGCTCCAAGCGCCTCCGCCGGAGCAATAAAATCGTAACCCAGGTCACGTGCGACATCCGCGTGGGTCACCTGCCCACGGTGCACGTTCAGTCCCTCGAGCAGGTGGGGATTCTCCAGCATTGCTCTTTTCGGCCCGCGTTCCGCCAACTGGATGATAAAAGGCAGGGTGGCGTTGTTCAGGGCAAAAGTGGACGTCCTGGGCACTGCGCCCGGCATATTTGCCACGCAGTAATGCACGATGCCGTCCACCACGTAGGTCGGTTCGGCATGCGTGGTGGCTTTCGAAGTTTCGAAACAACCGCCTTGATCAATGGCCACATCCACCAGGACCGAGCCCTCTCGCATCATTGCCAGTTGCTCTCGCCGCACGAGTTTGGGCGCTGCTGCACCCGGAATCAGGACGCCACCGATGACCAGGTCTGAGTCCGCGAGGTGCCGTTCAATGGAATCGGTATTTGAGTACACGGTTTCTATACGGGTCTCGAAAGTTGCGTCGAGAAACCGCAGCACCTCGATATTCCTGTCAAATATGGCCACGCGCGCGCCCAGCCCGATGGCCATCTGCGCCGCATTGAAGCCAACGGTACCGCCTCCGATGATCATGACTTTTCCCGGTTCAACTCCCGGTACGCCGCCGAGAAGCACCCCGGACCCCCCGCGAGCCTTTTCGAGACATGCTGCACCCGCCTGGATTGAGAGCCGACCCGCGACCTCGGACATGGGTGCAAGCAAGGGAAGGTGGCCCCGGGCATCGGTCACCGTCTCGTAAGCGATGCAGCTGGCACCGCTGGCGACAAGGTCCTCAGCCTGCGGGGCATCGGGCGCCAGGTGCAGATAGGTAAACAGCGTGTGATGTGCCTGTAGCATCGCCCGCTCAACGGCCTGGGGCTCCTTGACCTTCACGATCATCTCGCTTTGTTCAAACACGGCGGCTGCATCAGGCATGATGCGAGCACCGGCCGCCGTATAATCTTCATCCTGCATGCCGATACCCGAACCCGCCTGCGTCTCCACGAACACCTCATGGCCGCGCTGCGTCAGCTCGCGGACCGAGGCGGGCACCATGCCCACGCGGTATTCATGATTCTTGATTTCCTTGGGGACCCCTATTTTCATTGTTTGGCTCCTTTCGAAGTAAACACTATTTTAATGCGGGAATAGCGTTTTTATATTCTTTAATTGTGATTCTGATAGAATATCTATCTGTAAAATAATTGATTCGAAGATGAATATAAGGAAGAGAGAAAGAAAACCACTCGATCGAACCGATCGCCGCATTCTCGAATGCCTGCAAGCCGATGGCCGTATTTCCAACGTGGCTTTGGCCAAACGTGTGAACCTCACCCCAACGCCCTGCCTGGACCGCGTCAAGCGCCTGGAGCGCGATGGGTACATCCGGGGGTACACCGCACTGCTCGAGCCAAAACTCGTAGATGCGGGCCTGCTCGTGTTTGTCGAAATCGACCTGGAGCGGACCTCTCCCAGCGCATTCCGGGATTTCAGGCGCGAGGCTCGACGCCTGCCCGAAGTGCTCGATTGCCACCTGGTGTCTGGAAACTTTGATTACCTTCTGAAAGCACGCGTGCGTGATATGCAGGCCTATCGTGAACTGCTCGGTGAGAAAATCCTCTCGCTGCCCGGCGTGAACGGCTCACGGAGCTATGTCGTGATGGAAGAGGTCAAGGAAACGCTCAATCTGCCCCTGTTTTAGTCGTTACGGGCGCCCTTACAGGGTATGCTTCGCTTTCCTGAGCCAATGAGAAAAGCATGAGCACGCTGATCATTCACCATGATGACTGCCTGGCGCACGACACAGGGCCGAGACACCCCGAATGTCCGGGGCGGATCCCCGCTGTCCTCGATGCCATCAAGGGGATCAGCAATCTGCAATACCTGCCGGCACCCAAGGCCGAAGACATCCAGTTGCTGCGGGCCCATCCACGGGAACACATCGATGCCGTCCACGCCGCCGAACCCAGCCAGGGGCGCTCCAACCTGACGGAGGCTGACACCGTTATGGCGCCGGGTTCAGTCGCCGCTGCGCTTCGCGCGGCAGGTGCCGTGTGTCTCGCCATCGACGAGGTCTGCTCCAGTCGCGTGGAGAATGCATTTTGCGTGGTGCGGCCACCGGGGCATCATGCCGAGGCGCAAAGAGCGATGGGTTTCTGCCTGTTCAACAGCGTTGCCATCGGCGCCCGCCATGCCCAGGCCGAGCATGGCTGCGCAAAGGTGGCCATTCTTGATTTTGATGTTCACCATGGCAATGGGACGCAAGCCATTTTCGAACAGGACCCTTCCGTGCTGTTCATCTCCAGTCACCAGACACCGCTGTATCCCGGCAGCGGCGAGGCAAGCGAACGGGGTGTTGGCAACATCATCAATATTCCGCTGCCGGGCGGTAGTGGCAGCGCGGAGTGCCAAGCGGCCTGGAAACACATCGCGCTGCCAGCCGTCGATGGCTTTGCACCAGACCTCATCATGATCTCCGCCGGGTTTGATGCCCACGAAGCTGATCCACTGGCACAGCTTGAATGGGTCCCGGAAGACTACGCCTGGCTCACAAGGGAAATCAGGAGACTTGCCCGGAAACATTGTGAGGGCCGATTGGTATCCGCACTGGAGGGCGGATATGACCTTGAGGCGCTGGGTCAATGCGCCCGCGAGCACGTCGCGGCCCTCTCGGACTGAGCACCGGGCCCATCACTCACCCACCCGATTCGAATCGGGGCCGCCGGAGTACTCTACTGAATCGCTTAATGCAAATGAGAATGATTGTCATTTGCATAAAAAACATTTAATCTTCGTCTCCCGGTCATTCACTCAGCAAGGAAACTTGGCATGTCTTTCAGAAAGATTCGCCTCTCGGGCATCTGCTTTTGCCTATTCACCCCATTGGCCTGGGGACAAGAGCCGCTGCCCAGCATCGAGGAACTCTGGAATATCATTCAACGTCAACAGGTCGAAATTGATGAGCTGCGTACGCAGCTTGAAGCCACGCAAGCCGACACGGCAAAAACCACCGAACGTGTCGAGGTCACCGAAAACCAGATCGAGGCAACTGGGGATTTTGTCGAAGCGCTGGCCAGCGAGCAATCCGCGCCCAGCAAAACGACCATTGCTGGTTACGGCGAACTGCACTACAACAATTTCGACTCGGGCTCAGGTCGTGAGGACGAGATCGATTTCCATCGCTTCGTATTGTATTTCGGTCACGAGTTCAACGAGCGCACCCGCCTGTTTTCCGAACTGGAGCTTGAACATTCATTGGCCGGGGACGACAAGCCGGGAGAGATCGAGCTGGAGCAGGCCTACATTGACTTCAAACTCAATGAACAGCTCTCCGTCATGGGGGGATTGTTCCTGCTGCCGGTTGGCATACTGAATGAGACGCATGAGCCCAACACGTTTTACGGTGTCGAGCGCAACGACGTGGAAAACATCATCATACCGACCACCTGGTGGGAAGCTGGAGCAGCCATGTACGGGCACTTCGACAATGGCCTGAGCTGGAATGCCGCCGTCCACTCCGGGCTCGCTATACCCACTGAGGGCAGCAGCGCATTCCGCGTTCGCAGCGGTCGCCAAAAGGTGGCAGAAGCGCTGGCCAGCGATCCCGCATACACATTGCGCCTGAAATACACCGGCCTCCCGGGGCTGGAGCTGGCGGCCTCCTATCAGTACCAGTCTGATGCCAGCCAGGTGGCCAATGACGGGCTGGATGCCGGTCACCTGCTTTCGGCCCAGGCGCGCTTCAGCCGCGGGCCGTTTTCCCTCACCGGGCTTTATGGTGCCTGGCGCTTCAACGGCAGCGGCGCAGAGGCCGCGGGTGCTGATCACCAATCCGGCTGGTACATCGAACCCAGCTGGCGTTTCAATTCACGCTGGGGCGTCTATGCACGCTACGAGGACCTGGACGGCGCGCGCGTGACGGATCAGTTCACCCAAACCGAATTTGGTTTCAACTTCTGGCCAGTGCCTGCCGTCGTCGTCAAGTTCGATTACCGCGACAGGACACACGACCTCCCCGGCGCCCAGGGTAAGGATTTCAGTGCCATAGATCTCGGCATCGGTTACGCCTTCAACTGACCATGCAACGATTGTTCAAACTTCATGTCGTATGCCTGCTGCTCGCCAGCGCCGTCCCGACGCCCGCTGATGAAGCGGGGCGATATATGCAGACCAGCGACTATCTCGACAGCGCCTTTCCATCCGGCCAGCCGGACGTCAGCACGGTATGGCTGACGGGTGAGCTGCGCGATGCGGTAGAAGACGCGTTGGGACACCGTTACGACGCGCTCCGCGTGCGCTATTGGTATGATGGCGCAACCAGTGCATGGGTCCTCGATGAGATTGGCAAGGAAATGCCGATCACCATCGGGGTGACCATTCGGGATGACAGCATCCGAAACATCCAGGTACTTGAATTCCGGGAGAGCCGTGGTTGGGAAGTGCGCTATCCTTTTTTCACCGATCAGTTCCGAGATGCACGAATGGACCCACAGGGTGAACTGGACCGAGCCATCGATGGCATCACCGGAGCGACCCTGTCTGTCGGCGCAATGACCCGGGTCGCCAAGGCCGCATTGGTACTGCATGCAAACATCAAACAACAAGGATAAAGCGTCTCGCCGCCCGGGCTCTCCGCTGCCTGACTGGCACCGATGGCTGGGAGGGCTTACCGTCGTCCTCGTGCTGTTGCTCTCGGTGACAGGGATTGCGCTTAATCACGCGCCCGCACTGCAGCTGGACCGGATTTATGTCGACTGGCCGTGGCTTCTGCGAGCTTACGGCGTCGAGACCCCTGCCATCACAGCCAGTTACACCAGTGGTCAACGACGCGCATCGTTGCTGAATGATCGCCTCTACTTCGAGGATAAACCCGTTGCCGAGCCGGTCACTGCCCTCGCCGGGCTGGTAGCGCAAGACGGCATTTTTGTTGCAGCGGCTTCGGACAGCGTATTGCTGCTCACAGCCGCAGGGGAACGGATTGATTTCATGGATCTGAGTGAGCAACTGGACGGCCCTATCCTTGCAATCGGTCTGGTCGCAGGCCGCGCCGTGCTCCGCACACCGGGCGAGACCTGGCTGGCAGATGCTGCCCTGACCCGGTTCGAGCGGGCCGCAATCGAAAACACCACCGACGTCCGTTGGGCACAACCCTCCGTCGTTGATGAGACCCTGGCCGCAGCATTGAAACAAGACGCCATCGGGCGTGGCCTGACCCTGGAACGCGTGCTGATTGATCTTCATAGCGGCCGAATTGCCGGGCCGATCGGAGTTTGGCTAATGGACATCGCAGCACTTGGGCTGATTTTTCTCAGCGTCTCGGGGCTGGTGCTGTGGAGACGCCGTCAGAAACTGGCCGCCCAACTGGGCCGCTAGGCCCAGCCAATGCGATCCAGGTGATCGTCATCGATGCCGAAATAATGTGCCAACTCATGGATCAGGGTACGAGCGACTTCCTCGCGCAGTTCTGAGGGTGACAGACCTAACTTGAGGTGAGGCTTGCGGAAAAGGTAAATGATGTCGGGCAGTTCCCCCACATCCTCAACGCTACGCTCGGTCAGCGGAACTCCGACATAGAGTCCCAATAGATCTTCACCTTCCTCGTTAAACTCAGGCCCTGGTGAATCCTCTATCACCACCTGCACGTGCTCCAGGGCCTCATGCACCCAATTGGGCAATCGGTCCAGTGTCGACTGCACG
>CAXQNK010000039.1:0-14940 GCA_964225175.1 Candidatus Nitrosopumilus sp.
GGGTGCCCTTTGAATCGATTCGTTTCCAACGGGTGTCCGGTGATCTGAAAGCGCTTGAGGGGCATTGGACTTTCAAAGCGCTCGAGGACGAGGAAGCGGTGTTGGTCACCCACGAAATCCGGGTTCAACCCAGCTTTCCGGTTCCACGCTGGCTGGTCAGGCGAAACATGGCTCGCGGCGTGCCTGATATGCTGTACTGCCTTCGTGCGGTAGTCGCTGGCGCCCCGAGTGCCTCACGCGAGACTTCAGACCGAGACAGCTGCCCGTCTCCGGCCTCATCAGGTTAGGGATTTATTTCAAAAAATAACCGAAATCCATGTCCAGCAGTATGGCCACGCCCCAGGAGGCTTTGCGTTTTTCTTCCAGTTCATAGCGTGGCCAGCTCAGGGTGGGTCCTATGTTCAGAAACAGCCAGTCCCGGTTGAGTTGGCGACGCCAACTCAATTCGAAACCATACTCTGTGAGTGGAACCTCCCCCTGGGTACGCCCACGGATGAAGCTGCGCAGGGAGATGCCGCGCTGAGGTCCCGTGCGGTGATACCACGTGTGCGCCGCCCACCAGTCAACGCCCTCGGTGTAATCTGCAAGCGTGGCGATGCCCTCCCACCGCAAGATGTCGTTGTCATTCAGCTCGCGGGCTGAATCGAGCCTGGTGGTCGTGCCATAGCCCTTGTTGTAGCGAACGAAAAAAGTTTGCCGATAACGCAGACGCTGCTTGCGACCCAGGGACCATTCCCGGTCATAAATCGCCTGGGCGTAAGGTTCTGGTGGCAGGCGAAGCCTCACGCCTATGGAATAATCCCAGCCGCCCTGGCCGCGCTTGCGACCTTTGTAACCCAGCCCGAACAGCCACTCGGGTTCGCCCGTGTCGTTGATGCCACGACGAAATGCGCTGTCCTGATCCGTTTCGGTGCCCCGGATAAAATCTTCCTCGTCCACCCGCCCAATGAAGGCGTTCCATTTTGAACTGACGTTGGGCAGTTCTGTACGAAGACGGAATCGGCCACTGGGGTCGAGCCCCTCGTACTGGTTCCAGGCAAGCCCCAGTGACAGCCGGCCATAGACGGCCTGTTCCTGGAATTCCTGTTCATTTCCGAACAGGCCGTCGAACCAGCGTACGGCGCGACATGAGTAGGAAAAAATGCCAGATTGAATTGATTCCTCGAAAGATTCATCGCTGGGCGCCTGCAGACACTTGTCATTGACCGTGTCCGCAGTTGATTCAATTTCCATCGTGTCCGAAGATTCCGCTTCAGGTTCTTCGGAGGCATGCGGCTGTTCCGGTAAAGACTGTTGGGCGCCGTGGTTCGGGCCTGCGGCCCGTTCATCTCGCCATACGCCCGACGGGCCCCCGTCTGGCGCTGATGCAGGGTCGTCTCCGATCGCGGCCAGGCTCTCGGATAGACAGAGTGCGGCTGCCAGCGGCAGCAAAAGCGCGGTGAGTTGCAAAATCTTCACATTTCCCTGTGCGTCTTCCCGTTAGCTAGTATTTCAGATATTCCTGTTTGAGACCATTTCACGCTGTAAACTACGCCACCTGCCTGCGTGTTGCCTTAGAATAGCCACTTTCTTAACGACCAGAAGTCGGGTTTCGATGACATGAGCGAAAGCACTTTCCTGACCGGGATCACAACGACCGGCACCCCGCATCTTGGCAACTATGTGGGTGCGATCAAGCCAGCAATTAAGGCGAGCCAATCAGAGCAGGGCGATTCATACTATTTTCTCGCGGATTATCACGCGCTCATCAAATGCGCTGATCCGGAAATCGTGCAGCGCTCTTCCCTCGAGATCGCCGCCACCTGGCTGGCGCTCGGTCTGGATACGCAGCGCTCTGTTTTCTACAGACAGTCTGACATTCCGGAAATCACTGAATTGACCTGGTTGCTGACCTGTCATACCGCCAAGGGGCTGATGAATCGGGCGCACGCCTACAAGGCTGCAGTGCAGGACAACATGGACAGCGATGAGGATCCGGATTTTGCGATCACGATGGGTTTGTTCAGTTACCCGATCCTGATGGCGGCGGACATTCTGATGTTTGGTGCCAGCCACGTTCCCGTGGGCAGAGACCAGGTTCAGCATCTCGAAATGGCGCGAGATATCGCCCAGCGTTTCAATCACCGCTTTGGCGAGACTTTCGTGCTGCCCAAGGCGGTGGTCGACCCGCATGTAGCGGTTCTGCCCGGTCATGATGGCCGCAAGATGTCCAAGAGCTATGACAATACGATTCCACTGTGGCTGCCCGAGAAAAAACTGCGCAAGTCGATCATGAAGATCGTAACCAATTCACTGGAGCCCGGCGAGCCCAAGGACACCGAGGGCTCAACCGTCTACGCTCTCTATGCGGCCTTTGCCAGCGATGAGCAGCGCAAGGCGATGCGTACGGCCTTCGCGGATGGGATCGCCTGGGGTGCAGCCAAGCAGGAGACTTTTGAACTGATCAACGGCGAACTCGCGGCGCCGCGTGCCCGCTACGAAAATTTGATGGCCGACCCCGCGCAGATCGAGCGCATCCTGAAACAAGGTGCCGAGCGGGCGCGTGATTATGCCTCGCCGTTCATGCATCGTATTCGTTCTGCGGTGGGAATACGGTCCTTGTCCTGAGTTGGGTCGGTGACGGAATATCTCTTTTGTTCCCCCACGTCCCCGAGCATCGGGGTGTTGGATTCCGCTCGGCGCTTTCCGGTGCACCGCGTGTACTGCGTGGGTCGCAATTACGCCGCACACGCCTTGGAAATGGGTGCAGATCCGCAGCGCGAGCCGCCATTTTTCTTCTCCAAGCCAGCGGATGCCGTGACGCAATCCGACCGGGTGAGCTGGCCGACCCGCACCAGTGATCTTCATCATGAGGTCGAGTTGGTGGTGGGGTTGGGCCGTGGCGGAGCCCAGGTAGCGGTTGAGAGCGCCCTGGATCTTGTTGCCGGCTATGCTGTGGGCGTCGACCTGACGCGGAGGGACCTGCAGGCCCAGGCGAAAAAACTGGGCCGGCCCTGGGATACCGCCAAGGGTTTTGACGAATCAGCGCCGATATCGGACCTGGTGACCGGACTCGGCACGCACCCGGTCAGTGGATTGATCGAGTTGCACGTGGATGGCCAGCCACGGCAGCGCGGTGACCTTTCCGAGATGATCTGGTCGGTGCCCGAGATCATTGCAGAACTCTCCACGCTCTACGAATTGCAGGCTGGAGACCTGATTTTTACCGGCACCCCCGCCGGAGTCGCAGCACTTGCGCCCGGTTCAATTGTTGAGGCGAGCATTGAAGGTGTGGCGCGCCTGAAATTCCAAATGGGCCACTGCGAGGCTTGAGGTTTCATGACCACTCAACCATCTGAAAACAGTGTGGTGATTGCGGCGTTTTACCTTTTCACGCCATTGCCCGACTTTGAGGAACTTCAGTTGCCACTGCAGCAGCGCTGTGAGGCCCTGGGCTTGCTCGGCACAATATTGTTGGCCAGCGAAGGCGTGAATGGAACCGTTTCAGGTTCGGCAGATGCAATTGAAAAACTGATGTCATACATGAAAACCGATGTTCGCCTTAGTGCCCTGAAATGGAAAAGTTCGGTGGCCGAGGCCCAACCGTTTCATCGCATGAAAGTTCGCCTCAAGAGAGAAATTGTCAGCCTGGGTGTGCCCGGTATTGATCCACTCAATGCGGTCGGGGAGTACGTGCCGCCAGAACAGTGGAACGCCCTGATTGCGCGTCCTGAGGTTCGGGTGGTTGACACCCGCAACGATTATGAGTGTCACCTGGGCTCTTTCGAAGAGGCCGAGGATCCGGGAACACGTTCTTTTCGGGAATTTCCGGAATGGGCTGAGCGCCACCTCGACCCGGAGCGTGATGAGCACGTTGCCATGTTTTGCACCGGGGGGATTCGCTGTGAGAAGGCCACGGCCTATCTCAAGGACAAGGGCTTCAAAAACGTCTATCACCTCGAGGGAGGGATTCTCAATTACCTTGCAAACATTCCCGAAGAGCAAAGCCGCTGGCAGGGGGAGTGTTTCGTGTTTGACAATCGCGTCTCGGTGGACCACGACCTGCAACCGGGTGATCGCCAGGTCTGTCCGGCCTGCAGGATGCCGCTCTCGCAGGACGATTATGAGTCCCCCCAATTTGAGCTGCATGTTTCCTGCCCGCGATGTTTTGACCGGTTGACGCCTGAGAAACGTGAGCGCCTGCTGGAACGGGCGAAACAAATGGAGTTGGCGGCCGCCCGCGGCGAGCGTCACCTCGGCCGCCGGTAGCGGTTTGCGCATCAGTTGGCTAAGATTAGATTCCGCCCAGGCAGGAGAGTCGATGACCGACGTCACCCCCGCAGGTGCTCAAACAGCCGGTGATCCGGCCGTGAGCGAGACCGGCAGCCCGGACTTCGCTGGCCGATTGCTCGCTGAGCATGATTTTTCTGCCTGGTTGCCCGACTGGCTCCAGCCATACTGGAATTTTCTCGCGGAATTTCCCGTGGTGATGCTTCCCCTGCTCATATTTCTTGCTTACGGGACAGGCAAGGGTTTTCAGGCCTTTCAGTCGAAGTTTGTCAAACGCCTGACCAGTCGCACGAGTAATCAGTTGGACGATCACCTGATCGAGGTGCTGAACCGCCCGATTCTTCCGACCATGATCATCCTCGCGATGCTGATCGGCATCACGAGTATCAACCTGCCGGAATTGATTCATAACCTGACGGTGCGTGTTCTGTACATGATCCTGTTGGTGATGTGGACCGGCGCGGCGATGAAAACGGCGCATACGATCCTGGAAATACTTTCAAGTAATCGGCACAGGTTCACGATCATTCAGGAGCGTACCCTGCCGGCTTTTGATATGACCATGAAAATCGTGGTGTTCGGGGCCAGCGCCTACATGTTCATGCTGATCTGGGGTATCAACCCAACGGCGTGGCTGGCCTCGGCGGGCGTTATTGGTATCGCGGTGGGTTTCGCCGCCCGGGATACGCTGGCTAATTTTTTCTCCGGAATATTCATCATCGCGGATTCGCCGTACAAAATTGGCGACTACATCATCCTGGACTCCGGTGAGCGGGGCATCGTCAAGCAGGTCGGCATGCGATCGACACGATTGCTGACTAGAGATGACATCGAGATCACCATCCCGAATGCGGTCATGGGCAATGCGAAAATCATCAACGAGAGCGGCGGACCTTGGGAGAAAGAACGGATCCGGGTGCCGATTGGTGTGGCGTATGGCAGTGATGTTGATGAGGTTGAGACGCTGCTCGCCAAAATCGCCCTGGATCATCCGGAAATTGTTAGAAACCCGGCCCCCCGGGTCCGTTTTCGTGCCTTTGGTCCCAGTTCTCTGGATTTCGAGTTGCTGGCCTGGATCGACCATCCGGAGCTTCGCGGGCGAATCGTCCACGAACTTAACAAGGCGATATACAAAGGTCTGGGCCAGGCCGATATACAGATTCCATTTCCCCAATCGGATGTCCACATCCGCAGCATGCCCGGCAAGGGTGACGACTGATCTGCTGCGGACGGGTCAGTCGCGCAGCCTGCGGACAATCTCTTCAACCACACCGGAAACTGGTATTTCCTCGCTGGATGCCGCCTGTCGTTCCCTGAACTCTAGCATGCCCGCGTCGATGCCCCGTTCCCCGATCACGAGCCGGAAAGGTATGCCAATTAATTCCATGTCATTGAACATGACGCCGGGACGAAGGCTGCGATCGTCATACAGCACATCGATACCTGCCGCCTTGAGTTCAGCATAGAGCTGGTCAGCGGTCTCGCGCACGCGATGCGATTTCTTGGCATTCATGGGCAGCAGCGCGAGTTCAAAAGGTGCCAGGGGGCGTGGCCAGCAGATGCCATGCTCATCATGGTTCTGTTCAATCGCCGCGGCGACGATACGTGTCACGCCGATTCCATAGCAACCCATTGGCATGACATGCGCTTTGCCGTCCTCACCGAGAACGACGGCGTTCATGGACTCGGAATACTTGGTTCCGAGCTGAAAGATGTGTCCGACCTCGATACCGCGTGCAAGTTGTAAAACGCCCTGGCCGTCCGGGCTTGGATCGCCTGCGATGGCATTGCGCAGATCAGCAAGAGGAGGCAGAGGTAGATCTCGATCCCAGTTGATGCCCAGCAGATGCTGGCCCTCCCGGTTCGCACCCGCCGCGAAATCCGAGAGAACGGCGAGGGCCTGGTCGGCGATGCAAGGCAGTTCGAGCCCCACAGGTCCGAGTGAACCTGGCCCGGCGCCGACGGCGGCACGAATGTCTTCCTCGCTTGCGAAGCACAGCGGTTTGGCAACCTGCTCCAAGCGCTCCGCCTTCAGTTCATTCAAGCTGTGATCGCCGCGGATCAGCAGCGCGACAAAAGGTGCATCGATGGCGTCGCTGGCGTGGACGATCAGTGTTTTTATGGTGTGGTCCTCGGTGACATCGTAGCCGGTGACCAGGTCTTCAATGGTCCGGACGCCGGGCGTGTCGACGGCTTGCATGTCGCGCTGGGGTTCGGGCCTCGTGCCGGAAGGCGCAGGCAATGCTGCCAGCTCGATGTTCGAGGCGTAATCTGACTCGCTGGAGAAAGCGATCAAGTCCTCTCCCGAGTCTGCAAGCACGTGGAATTCGTGCGACTGGCTCCCGCCAATCGCTCCGGAATCGGCCATTACGGAGCGAAAGTCCAGGCCGCTGCGGGTGAAAATTCGGCTGTAGACTTCATGCATTTCCCAATAAGTTTCATCGAGACTGGCTGCATCGATATGGAAGGAATAGGCATCCTTCATCAGGAACTCACGGCTTCGCATCACACCAAATCGCGGCCGAATTTCATCCCGGAACTTCATCTGGATCTGGTAGAAAGTAATCGGTAACTGCTTGTAGCTGCGCAGTTCGTTGCGAACGAAATCGGTGATGACCTCTTCGTGCGTGGGTCCGAAACAATAATCGCGTTCCGCCCGGTCACGTATTTTCAGCAGCTGGTCGCCAAACTCTTCCCAGCGCCCGGTTTCCTGCCATAACTCGGCAGGCTGTACCGCCGGCATGAGCATTTCCAGGTAGCCGGCACGGTCCATTTCCTCACGGACAATCTGTTCAACTTTTCGCAACACACGAAGCCCAAGCGGCGTCCATGAATAAATGCCAGACGTCAATTTTCGGATCATGCCGGATCTGATCATCAGCCGGTGCGAGACGATCTCCGCATCGGCTGGAGTCTCACGGGTGGTGAAAAGATGAAATGTACTGGCTTTCATGGACGGCGCCCCAAGGCTGTGCACATATGGCTCACTGATCCGGGCATTCTAGCGTCAGGCGTCTGCTGGTGACAGTCGCATCGCGGTATTGGAACGGTTTATCGGCAATTCGCGCTCAGGTAACTCCTGGCCTCTTCCAGCAAGTCAAGGCGCGCGTCGTCGTCCATGCGCGCGGGGTTTCCGTCGGCGTCCTTCAAGATGACTCGTGGACTGGGCTCGAGCGCAGCGACGCGCTGAGTCATGGATTCACATTCGCGCTGGCGTTCCGCATTGGCTTCGGCCTGTTTCTGACGCTGCTCTGCACGCTCTCGCCGTTGTTTCTCGGCGTAGGAGATGTCCTCCTCACCGGCGTCATTGGACATGTCTTCCGCCGTGGTCGCACCCAGGCCCCCCGTGCCAAGGTCGGCAGTTATAAGCGTGGCCTCAGCGTTTATGGGTGGCTCGCCGCCAAAATGCACCACGCCGTTGTCGTCCACCCATCGGTAGATGTTTTCCGCAGCTGCCGGCCCGGCTGACACCAGCGTGATCAGCAATAGCAGGCAGGCTTGAGTTCCAATCTTCACACCGTCTTCCTTTCTGTGTAGATAACGACATCTTTATAGCACAAAGCACTATTTCAAAGCAGGGCAAGGGCAGAGCCGCGTGCTATGATTTAAGCCGTGTAGCCTTCGGAGCGGGACATGGCCTCCAGCGAAAAAACTCGACGCAAAGGTGTCTACCTGTTGCCCAATCTCCTGACCACCGGGGCGCTGTTTGCTGGTTTTTACTCCATCATCTCAGGCATTAACGGGCATTACGCAGCCGCTGCGGCCGCAGTGGTCGTGGCCGGAGTGCTCGACGGGCTGGACGGTCGGGTTGCCCGTCTGACCCAAACCCAATCTGATTTCGGCGTGCAATACGACAGTCTTTCAGACCTGATTTCATTCGGACTGGCCCCCGCGCTGTTGTCGTTTAACTGGTCGTTACGAAGCCTTGGCGAGGTCAGTCCTCTCGCGGGCAAGCTGGGGTGGTTGGCTGCATTCCTGTACGTTGCCTGTGCCGCATTGAGGTTGGCTCGGTTCAATACCCAGGCCGGAATGGATGTGAAGGAATATTTCCAGGGTCTTGCCAGCCCGGCGGCTGCCGGAACCCTGGTGACCACGATCTGGTTCTTCGTGGATCGTGGTATTGGCGGCGACTCGGTCCGATGGGCACTTTTGGGGCTCACCTCGGTGCTTGCTGTCCTGATGTTTTCCCGTGTCCGCTATTTCAGCTTCAAAAGCTGGCCAAAGGGCGATCGAGTGCCGATGGCCTTCCTGTTTCTCGCCGTCATCCTGTTCATCCTCCTGGCCATCGATCCCCCGGCGATGATGATGTTGATTGGTCTGGTGTATGTGAGCACCGGTATCGTGATTACCCTGCTGGGTCGCCGGCACGGAAAACTTCGTCGCGCGAGGAAGTTGGCCTTGCGTCGGCGCGGGCAACATGAGCGTGAAGACGACTCTGGCAAGGACGAGCGCCAATGAGCGAAGCCCAGCGCCTGGCATACCTCAGAGCACTCGAGATTCCGGTCTGGAGCCTCAGAACGGACGAGGGGCCACAAGGCCCCGGCGAGCGGTTACCCGAAGTGATTTCGGAGCCCGTTCGGCTCGGAGTGAGCGCGGGTTCCAGTGGCGTGCTGTTGGTGTGCGATCGCCAGGAACTGCCTGCCTCGGCGTTTGGGTCGGATCTGGCGCGGGTCTTGGCGGAACCCCCGGTCTGGGCCTGGCCTGAACCCAGTCCCGGAGGCGAGGAACTCATGGAACTTGTGCAGGCGCAGCTGTCCACCGCGGTGCTGATTTTCGGTGAGGACCTCGCCCGGCGGCTGCTTGGATCCGATTGCCCGCAGCAAATTGGCCAGGCTCGGTTTCGCATTCTTCCGAAACTGGATCAGCTGAGCCAGCGGACGGGCGCTTGTCGGGACATTTGGGCCACACTTGGCGAGATGGACTTGGTGCGAGCTCAGTGAGTGCCGCTGCGCAGAACGCTTTTCCGACGCTGCGGCCGTTGCAGACATCGGATCTCGATGCCGTCGTGGAAATAGAGCAATCCGTTTACCCTTACCCCTGGTCTCGTGGCATATTCGCTGATTGCCTGCGCGTCGGGTACGCATGTACCGCATTGCTTCTTGGGCAGCAGCTGGTCGGGTATGCCATTATCAACTGGGGCGGGGGCGAGGCCCATCTGCTCAATCTTTGCGTGGCGCGGAGTGCGCAGCATTGTGGGCACGGTCGCCTGCTATTGCGTCACGTGATCTCCCAGGCAAGTCGGCTGGATTGTCAATCACTGTTTTTAGAGGTGCGTCCCAGCAATGAGCGGGCGGTGTCCCTGTATCGGCGGGAATCATTCGAGACCGTTGGTCGGCGCCGTGACTACTACCCCTCCGAAGAGGGTCGGGAAGACGCGCTGATCATGCGCCTGGCACTGGGGGCCTGAGCGGGTTCCCGCTCCCGAACCCTGGCCAGCGCCTGGGTTTCTGTCCTGCGTTCATGTAGAGCGGGTGCGCGGGCGCACCGCCTCGGTTGCGGCGCAGGCACCACAAATCAGAAAACCTTGCCGCCACGACTGCATCCCTGCCGATGAGCGCACCATGGTTGCCCCAACACGCAAGCGTCCTGTCTGCATCGCATGACATCAGCCTCAGCCAATAGTCGTTGCGTGGGCCAACGGGGTTTTGGCTGTGCCTGAGCGAGTGTGGGTGCGGGCTGTGCAGGGCGAAGAGGTTTCCAACCAGAAGGCCGCCGTATCCCCAGTCCCGGGCAAAGTTGATGCAACGGCGAATGGTGGGATCATTGTGACGTGCATCTGCACTGGATGGATTGAGGCCGATGAACAGGATTTTCGGGCGCTCGGGGTCCCAGTTGCGCCAGAGGGCATAACGGTATTTGCCGCATCGGGAAAATGCTGCCCCGCTGGGACTGCTGATTCGAGTTCGTTCGGGGTCAGCCACGCTCCAGTCTTTCCAACTGAGCGATTTGCGCGCGAAAGCCCTCGACTTTAGCCTCGTGTGCATTCAGTCGCTCGCGCTCCTTTTCGACGACGCTCGCGGGCGCATTGTCAACGAATCGTTTGTTTCCAAGCTTGTTCCTGGATTGATTGAGCTGTTTCTCTTCGCGCTCCAGTTGTTGCGCTATTCGGCTCAGCTCCGCTTTGACATCCACGAGTCCTGCGAGAGGGATCAATACCCGGAGGTCCCCGACGAGGGCCACGGCGGCGTGCGAGGAATCCGCATCGGCTTGCAGCCAGCTACAGCTGGCGGCATTGGCGAGGCTGCAGATTTCAGTTTGAAAGAGTTCGGCATGGGCGCGGTCGGTACTGTTGCCCCCTTGCAGTTCAATGACCAGTTCGCGCGCGGGAGACAGTCCCAACTCCGATCGGATCTGGCGTATGCCGAGTAGCACCGCCTGGAGCCATTCCACGGCCTGCTCCGCTTCCTCGTCAACGTCGTCTGCCACGGGGAAAGGTTGTGTCATGATGCTGTCGCCTTCGACTTTCAGGGGCATTTTCACGCGTTGCCAGATCTCCTCGGTGATGAAGGGAATCATGGGGTGCAGAGTGCGTAAGGTGGTTTCGAGCACGTGCAGCAAGGTATGCAGGGTTGCCTGGCGCTCTGATTCATCGCCCACCTGGAGCGCGGGCTTGGATAACTCCAGGTACCAGTCGCAGTATTCGTTCCAGGTAAATTCGTAGCCGCTTTGCGCTGCGAGGTCCATTCGATAGCTCTCCACGTGCTTGCGGACTTCGCTGACCATACGATGCATGCGCGACAGGATCCAGCGGTCCGTCACGGAGAGAATGGCCGTCTTGGAGACCTCGGCGTCGCCGATTTGCAACAGGACAAAGCGCGCCGCGTTCCATAGCTTGTTGCAGAAATTCCGATAGCCTTCGATTCGTCCCAGTTCGAAGCGGATATCGCGGCCATTAGTGGCCAAGGCGGCGAATGTGAAACGCAATGCATCGCATCCGAATGCGGGAATGCCATCGGGAAATTCACTTCGGGTTGCCTTTTCGATGGCGGGTGCCATGTGTGGCTGCATGAGCCCGCTGGTTCGCTTGGCCACGAGCGTTTCCAGGTCGATACCGTCGATCAGGTCGATGGGGTCCAGCACGTTGCCCTTGGACTTCGACATCTTCTGCCCATGGCCATCGCGTATCAGGCCATGGATGTATATCTCCCGAAACGGAACCTCGTCCAGGCAATGCAGGCCCATCATGATCATCCTTGCGACCCAGAAAAAAATGATGTCGAAACCGGTCACCAGCACGGATGTGGGATAAAAACGCTCGAGACGTGGGTCCTGCTCGGGCCATCCCAGAGTGGTGAATGGCCACAGGGCGGATGAAAACCAGGTGTCGAGCACATCGTCGTCCTGCCGCAGGCTGATATCCGCTCCCAGACCACTGCGTTGTCGGGCATCCGCCTCGTCGATGCCGACATGAATGCCGCCGTCCGCGTCGTACCAAGCGGGAATCCGGTGACCCCACCAGAGTTGGCGCGAAATGCACCAGTCCTCGATTCGGTGCATCCAGTCGAAATAAGTGCGAGACCAGCTCTCTGGAACGAAGCGGATGCGTCCGGATTCCACGGCATCGATGGCCGGTTTGGCCAGCGGTGCAATCTTCACGTACCACTGGTCCGTCAGGTAGGGCTCTACAATCGCATTTGATCGGTCACCCCTGGGAATCACCATCGTATGATCCGCAGTTTTTTCCAGCAGCCCGGCGTTTTCCAGGTCTGCCAGGATTTTTTCGCGTGCTTCGAACCGGTCCAGTCCGCAGTAGGCCTCAGGCGCCTGCTCGTTGAGAGACGCATCATCGTTGAGCACATTGATGAGCGGCAAATCATGCCGACGCCCGACGTCATAGTCGTTGAAATCATGAGCCGGGGTGATTTTGACACAACCGGTTCCGAATTCCTGGTCAACGTACTCGTCCGCGATGACCGGAATCTGCCGGTTAGTCAGCGGTAATTCGAGCGTCTTGCCGACCAGTCCTTCGTAGCGCTCATCATCGGGATGAACTGCTACCGCTGCATCGCCCAGCAATGTCTCCGGGCGTGTTGTGGCCACCACCACGTGGCCTTTGCCATCGGTTCGTGGATACCGGATATGCCAGAGCTTGCCCCTTTCCTCTTCGGAGATGACTTCGAGATCCGACAAGGCGGTGTGCAGGACCGGATCCCAGTTGACAAGCCGCTTGCCGCGGTAAATCAGCTTCTCGTTATAGAGGTCGACGAATACCTTTTTGACCGCCTCCGAAAGTGCCTCGTCCATGGTGAAGCGGTCGTTTTCCCAATCCACGGAGACACCCAGGCGTCGCATCTGGTTTTGGATTCTTCCCCCCGATTTCTCTTTCCAGTTCCAGACCGAATCAAGAAACGCCTCACGACCGAGATCGTGGCGTGAAACACCGTCCTGTGCCAGCTGTCTTTCCACCACCATTTGAGTAGCGATGCCGGCGTGATCGGTCCCGGGTTGCCACAATGCGGCCTCGCCTTGCATGCGGTGGTAGCGCGTCAGGATATCCATGATGGTGTCCTGGAAGGCGTGACCCATGTGGAGGCTGCCGGTCACATTGGGCGGTGGCAGCATGATGCAGAAAGGTGTGCCCGAATCGGCCGGAGCGAAAGCGCCGGACTGTTCCCACCGCGCGTACCATCGCTCCTCAATTTCAGCCGGGGCGTAGCTTTTCTCCATCATTTGGATATCTCATGTGTTTTTGGTGCGAGTCCCCGCTGGCGGTAAAACCGAAATTTCTCACGGGATGCTCGGCGTTCTTCCTCTATGCCCGGAACGATCTCCAGCAGACGCTGAAAGCGTTCCGGTTGATCAATGGGTTGCGGGCAAAGATTGATGACCACATCAGCAGACGCCTGGTCTGGATCCATGGCGATAATGATGGGCGCTTTCACCGCGGCGGGTTCGCCTGCGATTCCGTGTGGGGCGAAGCGTTCCGGCGGATAGGACCACAGAAGTTCATCCAGGCTGCGAGCCTGGTCAGGCGTGGGTGCAATCAGCAGGGTCTGGTGTCCCCGTTCCCAGGACATCACGGCCAGTCGGCAAGCGAGTTTGCCACTGTCCTCGCCAGCGGTATCGAGGATGTAAAAATCGACCTGGCAATCAGCCATTGCTTGACTCAAGCCTGATTGATCAAAAATTGCACCAGCAGACCGACAGGCCGGCCGGTTGCGCCCTCCGTGGCTGCCCACTTCCAAGCTGAGCCGGCGACGTCGAGGTGGGCCCAGCGCTGTTTGCGCGTGAAACGGGAAAGGAAACAACCGGCGGTGATTGCCCCGGCCGACATGCCACCCACGTTTTTCACGTCCGCGAACGGGGTTTTTAACTGTGCCTGGTATTCCTCCCACAGCGGCAGGCGCCAGGCGCGATCCACGGCCTGTAGTCCCGCGTCGATCAATTCCTCGGCGAGATCGTCATGCGGGCTCATCACTGCAGAGGCATGGTGGCCAAGCGCCACGACGCACGCTCCAGTCAGGGTGGCGACATCGACCGTCGTTTTCGGGTTGAAACGCTCGCAATAGGTGAGTGCATCACACAACACGAGGCGACCTTCCGCATCGGTATTGAGCACCTCGATGGTTTTTCCCGACATGCTGGTTAGAACGTCACCCGGGCGATAGGCCTTGCTGCTCGGCATGTTTTCCGCCGCGGCCACCATGGCGATGACGTTGACCGGCAGGTTCATCGCGGCGCAGGCTTCGAGGGCGCCGATGACGGTGGCTGCCCCGCACATGTCAAATTTCATTTGATCCATGTTTTCGCCGGGCTTTAGAGAAATCCCGCCGCTGTCAAAGGTAATGCCCTTGCCCACCAGGGCGGTTGGTTGCTCATCTTTGCCTGCACCCTGGTGTTTGAGAATGATCAGGCGCGGATCGTTGGCACTGCCCTGGCCCACGGCCAGCAGTGCATTCATTCCCAGTTCGGACATTTCCTCGCGTCGCAGAATTTCAACCTCGACCGAGGGATAGGCTTCGGCGATTTCGCGGGCCTGTTGCGCCAGGTAGGCGGGTGTGCATAGATTGCCCGGCAGATTACCCAACTCGCGCGCGCGGTGGTAGCCTCGCGCAATGCATTGGGCTTCATCCAGGATGGTTTGTTGATTCGCATCGCCCTGGAAGCTGACTCGGGTCAGAGGTACGGGTGAATCGTCCTTCACGGGCTTGGTGGCAGTGTAGAGATAATTTGACCGGTCCAGTGCGATGGCGGCATGGCGCAGACGCCAATCTGAGTCGAGGTCCTCCACGGCGACTTCGTGCAGGCAACCTGCCTGGCCGCGGGCAAGTTGCTGCGCAACCACCCCCTGACCGAAGCACATTGTTGCCTGCACGAAGTCGCCGTGGAGGATCTCGACCCGGATTGGCGTCTGCGCCATGCCGCCATCGCACTGGACCGGTCAAATTATCTCTACACTGCCACCAAGCCAGTGAAGGACGATTCACCCGTACCTCTGACCCGAGTCAGTTTCCAGGGCGATGCGGATCAACAACCCGTACTGGATGAAGCCCGGAGCATTGCGCGAGGCTACCACCGCGCGCGCGAGCTGGGCAATCTGCCGGGTAATCTCTGCACGCCCGCCTACCTGGCGCAACAGGCCCGCGAAATCGCCGAAACCTATTCCTCCGTCGAGGTAGAAATTCTGCGACGCGAGGAGATGTCCGAACTGGGAATGAATGCACTGCTGGC
>CAXQNK010000040.1:0-12436 GCA_964225175.1 Candidatus Nitrosopumilus sp.
CTCAGGATGTCCGTCGTTTCGCCCAGCGCCCATGCCAGCATCAGAATGATCAGTGCCATGATCATGGAACGCATGCCTTGGTACCACGCGTCCACGACCCCCTCTAAATCAAGTATGCGCTGACCCATACTCAGGATGCTTGCGCAAAGGACACTCAGAAACGAGGCCCACAGCAGGGCCCGGTAAGAATCTGAAGCGCCGATAATGTCCCGCATATCGGCGCTCTCTTTTTCAAGAGCCTGGGTTCCGGTCACGTATAACCCAACGAGCACGGAACCGATTAAAACAACGACTGGGAGGATGGCATTGATGGCGCGATGCGGCCGTCCCTCTACGGCGGCAATAGGTCCACTGTCATTATTTTCGTGGAGCACCTCGTCGGGAATTCGCGGCCCCCTTTCAAGGCGAGCACGTTTCTCAGCGGCGAGCATGGGGCCAAAGTCCCTACCGCTCCAGCACACCATGAATACGAAGATGATGGCCAGCAATGGATAAAAACTGTAGGGGATGGTGTGCAGAAAGAGAATATATGCGTCCATGTCGATGCCATCAATTTGACTCAGCGAGTCTCCGATCAGGCCCACCTCGTAACCAATCCATGTCGTGACGAGTGCTATACAGGCCACCGGGGCCGCAGTCGAATCAACGATGTAAGCCAGTTTTTCGCGCGATATCCCCTTGGAGTCGGTCACCGGGCGCATGGTATTGCCAACTACCAAGGTATTCGCATAGTCATCGAAAAATACAGCCATCCCCATGGAAGCTGTGGCGAGTGCTGCATGGCGCGCTGAGTCCGCCCATCGTGCGATGGTATTGACCAGTCCCTGCATGCCGCCATTACGAGAAATGATGCCGACCATTCCGCCGATCATCATGGTGAACAACAAGATGGCCGCGTGATCACGATTGGCCAGGGCATTGAGCACGTACACCTCGAAGCTTGATAACAAACCACGCCAAAACCCACTGACCGTGAGACCCTCGATCAGCCAGGCGCCAAGGACTACGCCGACCAAAAGCGCTGGAATGACTCTTTTGAACAGAAGGGCAATCACAATGGCGCACACCGGTGGCAGGATCGAAAGCCAGGTGGCCGCAGCCTCGGGCGTTGCGCCGCTGTCACTCATGACCGGGGAACTGAGCAACGCGATGAAAACAACCGTTACACCTGTCCCCGAGCGGTCTGATCTGAGCATTTATTTTCCCTCGTTTATTGCTTTTAGTGCCGAGCGCATCCGATCGGTAAAGTGGGCATATTCCGTCTCTGGCAGGTAATCGTACCCCAACCAGGCGGTTTCCAGCTCAGCCGCTTCTTTTCGCGCCGAAATTCGTTCTTTCTCCCCGGACAGGGTATCGGACAAACGTTGCACCTGAAATTCCATTCTCTGATCCCGCTCACTTTCCGGGCTGGGTAGGCCAGCAAGAAATTCGAGCTGGATACACATGGAGCGAGCGGTGGATATGCGATCGCGCAGGTCCTCTTCAGTCGGGATTGCAATATTGCCCGAAAGCGCATCCTCGAAACGTTGCACGGGTTCGGGTTCTGGCGTCTGGGCCGAGGCATGAATGTCCTTCCAGGATTGTCGAAGTGCTTCCTGCTCGTCGGCTTGCAGGGTCTTGTTGATGGCTGATTCTTCGGCGCGATGCAGGAGCTCGTTAAGTTTCCACCGCAGAACCCTGGCTCTTGCCTGTGTATCGCGCTGTAACTGCGCCACCCGCTCGTGGAAGGTATTGATGTCGCGATCGAATTGCGCCCGTTTGGCGCGGATCGGGCGTGGAAAGTCGCTCCAGGCTTTCTCGAGCCCACGGACTTTTCCAGCCCAGGTGCCCAACTCGTCATCAGGTGCTTCAAGAACTGAAGCCATCTCGTCCAACAGGGCCTGCTGCTCTGCGGCAATTGCGTCCTGCTCGGCTTGCACGGTTTTTCGGTCATCCTCAAGGCGCTTGAACAAGGGGTCAATCGGGATACGAAACTCTCTCCAGAGTTCATTTTCACGCTTCTGCCACAGTCTTCCGGTTTTTTTCCACTGCTGCTGGAGTTTTTTTGCTTTCGCTATCGCCTCGGAATGATCTGCGATGTGAGCGAGCTGCGCGGCTTCGCGAACCAGTCGGAGCTTGTTCTTTTCGATCAGTGCGTAGTGCGCACTCAATGCAGCCTGGCCAAGCTCCAGCGCCTCGCGTAGTTTGGCCGCAGCTTTGGAACGCTGTCGTGCGGGAATGGACGACAGTGACCGCATGGCCTCTCTTGTTTTTACCATGGTTTCGGACAGCGCCTGTCGATCAACGGTTTCTGCGTTTGCCTGTTCACGGAGGCTTTCAACCAGTTCCAGTAATTTTGACAGGTTACGGTCCTGGACCTCGCTGCGCTTGTCGAGAAACGGCTTGGTATGTTGAAAGGCAGCTTGACCGGCTGTATTGAATTTTCTTCTCATCCAGTGCGCGGCAGCATAGTGCCGATCGCCCGGAATCTGCTCGCTAGCCTCCAGCGCTTTCCATTCCGTTTGCAGTTGCTTGATTCGCTCAAGCATGGCGTCCGGATGCAAGCTGGTTCGGGGCAGAGCCTCCATTTCCGAGATCAGGCGTTTGCGAATCTTGTCATTGGCCCAGTGCTGCCAGTCCCGCAGTTCCCGCAATCGACCCTGACCTTCGTTCCAGCGCGCTTTTTGCCCGGGTTCCAGTTCACGGCGGGGGAGAGACGCCTGGATGCGCAGCAGCTCTGAGCGATGTTGCAATGCGTCCTGTAACGCGCCCTTGTCCAGGGCCGCTTCCATGGCGTCAAGAACCTGGTTGATCTCTTCAAAGAGTTTCTCCGATGCTTCACGCGCTGCGGTATTGGCGGTGGTCAGAGCATGCAAAATTGATTGGGCCTGAGCGTCGAGTTCCCTGGTTGCGGACGATGGAGTAACGGACCTCAGCTGGGTGGCCCATTGCCTTGATAATCGTTTAACGTCCCGCTCCCCGGGTGTCGAATCTTCACTGCCTGCTTTCCTGATCTTCTCCAGAACTGATCTAAGGGCTTCGCTGTCTGCTCCTTGCTCTGCAGGCTCGACTTTTTTTTGATCAGGGTTTTCTTCAGCCATATTGTCGTTCGTCAACGCGGATTTCGAGCCCTGTGGCGCACGCTGCTGATCTTTGCTGCGAGCGGCTGGTTTCGGGTTGTGAAGCTGTGACCAGTTTGAGTCAAAGCGCCGCTTAAGCTCTGTGGGCACAGCTTCTTGGACCTCTTCCCAGCGTTTCCTGAGCACCTCGTCCTGTGTCGCTGATAGGCTTTGATTGCGAATCAGCTTTTCCTCAAGCATTTCGCACAGCGAGATGGCTTCCCTCGTGATGGCTTCTGGATCTCGGGCTGTCAGTTGTTCTTTTTGCAACCGTGCCAACAATTCAGTGTGCAGACGTTTATCCGTGGTTCGTGTGCCGTCAATCACGCGATGCAAGGTGGAAGCCTGGGAAATTGAGGCGGCAGCAAGCGCGCGAACGTCGGGATCGGGGTCGTTTATGGCACGATCGCCAAGAAAACCCTGGCGTTCGCAGCGTGCCAATGCCGCCTTGCGCAGACGAGTGTCCCTGGCTGCAGCGGCCACTGCCTCCAGCATATCGCGATCGTCGTTTTCCTGGATTATTTTCAAGCGCTGTTCAGTCGCAGTCTCGTTATCGACGTCTGACAGCATCAGCTGTCGTAGGCGCGCGGCCAGGACATCGCGCGTTCCACTGTCTTTTTCTTTGCCGAGGGCTGCCACTACCCCGGTGAGATCATGTAATCGCCGGGCGGCTGCGGCCCTGACTGCGGCGGACTCATCCTCATGCACCAGTGTGTTCAAGACCTCGAGGAGCTCCGTGTCTTGCGCATCCTGGACCGCCTGCAGCCTGACGCTGGCATCTTTGTGCTGCCAGCGCGGCCTGAACAGGACTCGCTTCCAGTTCATGTTCGCTCACATCCGGGCCAAGCCGGGCAGAACGTCGCATTTGACCGCTGCGGATTGACAAGATTCATGCTCAGGCTGCCATCGTGCCCGCACCAAAGAAGTACTCATCGAGGATGCTCAACTGCTCATCTGCGCATTGGGCTCGCATCAGTCTGGGGCGCATGAGCTGGCCTCCCGGCCGGGAGGCCAGATACCAGTTGAGGTGCTTTCGGGCAATTCTGACACCCTGGACTTCACCGTAAAACTCATGCAGAGCGTTAAGATGACGCCGCATCACGCGATGCACTTCGCCTGAACTGGGAGGAGCCAATTGCCTGCCCGTTTCGAGAAAGTGGCTGATCTCTCTGAAAATCCAGGGATTACCCTGTGCACCGCGCCCGATCATGAGGCCGGCGGCTCCGGTGACTTCGAGTACACGTCGAGCATCCTCGGGGGTCGTAATGTCGCCGTTGGCCAGGACCGGTATGGTGATGCTCGAGCAAATGGCCCTGATCGTGTCGTATTCCGCTGTGCCTCTGAACTTGTCAGCACGCGTGCGCCCATGAACCGCCAATGCGGTGATTCCACAGTCTTCTGCGATCTCCGCGATTCGCACTCCATTTCTGCACTCTGGGGATGGTCCGGTGCGGATCTTGAGGGTCACCGGCACACTGACTGCCTTAACGACGGCATCGAGAATGTCTCGTACCAGCGGCTCGTTCTCCAGCAGGGCGGAGCCGGCAGCCTTATTGCAGACTTTCTTTGCGGGACAACCCATGTTGATATCAATGATCTGCGCGCCTGTAGAGACATTGTAGGCGGCTGCTTCGGCCAGCCATTCGGGGTCACTTCCCGCGATCTGGATGGCGATGGGCGCCACCTCACCGGCATGGTGTCTGCGCAGGGATGATTTCCTCGAATGGCGTAGTCTTGGATCACTGTGGAGCATCTCACTGACGACATAGCCCGCACCCAGGCTTTTGCACAAGTGGCGGAAGGGTAAGTCTGTTACACCGGCCATGGGCGCCAGCGCAAGGGCGTTAGGCAATGTGTAGGGGCCAATATTCACGATCGTTTGATTCTAACTGAGCGCATCGAAAATCTGGAACCCCGCCACCCAGGTTCCAATCGCTGAGCCAAGATTGCACAGCAGGAAGACCAGCAGAATTCGCGTGGCAGGATTGGCGTACCAACCTCGAACGGTCATCGCGTCGGCATGGAGACGCTCGAGGTCGGAGATCCTGGGCTTGCGGAGCCAGGACTCCACTAGGCCACTCACCATGCCAGCTGCCACGGCAGGGTTCAGTGAGGTCAGGGGAGCGGCCAGCAATGCGGTCAGAACGGTCACAGGGTGTGCCCGCGCCGCGACGGCGCCGAGTGCAGCCAATCCCCCATTGATCACCACCCAGATCGTTACCAGTCGCCAGCCCAGCTCAGGGCTGCGTGAGAAGCCAATTGCAAAACCAGATAACACCAATAGCAGAATGCCCCAGGGAATCAATTTGGGCCAAAGTGATGGTCCTGGAATTGCGGCAAGTTTCTCGATTTCGCTGGCCGGATCGGACATGCCTTGGGACAAATACCTCTCGAGTCCCTCAAGGTGCCCGGCACCAACTACAACGAGAACATCGCGATATTCACTGTCTGCGTATTCCTCCAGCAGGCGGGCGGCCATGTAACGATCACGCTCATCGATGAGTGCCGTGTACAGCTCTGGTGATTGTTCGGCGAATTCAGTGAAGGTGGACTCGAGAATATCGCCTTCCTTCAATCGCTCAATAGCCTCTTCATCGACATCGTCCGAGGACACCGAGCTCAGCAGCAGGCCCGTTGTCAGGTACATCCGTTTCCACCAGGGGACTGAGCGGTAACAGCGCTTGAGCGTCGTGGCCAGATCCCGGTCTATGACGGACAGGGGGACATCGTTTTCGTCCGCGGCCAGTGCGGCGGCTTTCAGTTCTGCACCCGGCTCAATGCCGAACTGCTCGGCAATCCGGCGCTGATATCCACTCAGGGCCAAATTGGCAATGACCAGTCCCGCCTTGCGTTCGCGGATAATTCGATACAAATCGAGATCGCGCCACTTGTCCTGTTTAGTCAGCGCTTCAAGACGGGCAGGACATAACTCCACGGCGATGGCGTCATAGCGCCCGCTCACGGCCATTTCCTGAACTGCATCAACGCTGGCTCGGGAAACATGCGCAGTGCCCAGCAGGGTAAATCGAACACCATTGTGTTCAAGTTCTCGAACGGGTTGATCGCTGGCGGCTGCGTTTGCTCGCGATGCTTCGGATTCACTCATACGGTGGGCACCTTATTGAAAGGCGCAAGGATAGCGCAGACCCGGTGCTGTTGGCAGTGGGATTTTTCGCCTTGGGGCCGAAACAGTGGAGTTGGGACGAGGATTATCCCTTTTCGACAACGCCTCCGGGGTGCAATACCGTGAACAGCACGAGGTCATGTTCGAAATACACGCTGTAGTCTGCATAATCCCATCGCGAAATTGGCGGATCACCCACGGGCTCGTGTCGACTTTCCGGACTTCCATACTGGGACTCGACATCCTGCTTGTTCTTGCCGTTCTCTGGCAGTTGCATGCGATCCACCTGGCGGACACCTTCCACCAGTAGGACCTCTGCCCAGGACACGGAACTCAAAAGCAGGAAAAAACCAACAAAAACAATCCTTGTCATTACTTTTCTCCTGTCATGAATGACGTCGGCAAGCATAGCACATCCCCTTGCCGCTTCAGTAGTCAATTCTGGCTCAGCAATCGAAGATAGCTCTCATATCGCCACTGCAGAATTGTCCCGGCGCTCACCGCTTCCTTGATCTCGCAACCCGGCTCATTGTCATGCCGGCAGTCGTTAAATCGGCATGCTCCCAGCATTGGCCTGAATTCAACAAATCCTTCGGCAATGTCTGCGGCATCAAGTTTCCATAACCCGTATTCCCAGACCCCTGGTGAATCCATCAGGAACCCGCCGCCCGGCAAATCGTAGAGAATGGTCGTGGTAGTGGTATGCGTGCCTTTACCGGTTGCACGCGACACGGCGCCCGTCTGTATCTCCAGATCCGGCAGGAGCTGCCTGACAAGGGAAGACTTGCCGACCCCTGATTGGCCCACGAGGATGCTTGTCTTGTTTTTCAGAACAGGCTGTAACGCATCCACGCCTGGCGGACCTTTACAACTGGTTTCAACTACCACGTAACCCAAGGTCCGGTAGGCGGGCAGGTGGCGCAGAACATCGGCTCCGTAACCTGTTTGAGGCTTCGAAAGTTCTGCCTTGTTAAGAATGATTATGGGCGAAATCGACAAACTGTGAACGGCGAGAAGATAGCGCTCGACGAGGTCCCTGCTGGGCTCGGGTCTCGGGGAAATTACAATCAGTACCTGGTCGAGGTTGGCTGCTATCGTGCTTTTCCGCTGCTGGGCTGAGGCTCTGGCAAATTCATTCCGACGAGCCTGTATGGCCTGGACAACGCCCGCACCATCCTCAGAAATAGCCAGGGTGACACGATCTCCGCAATACGGCCGGCCCACCTGTCGACGATACTGGCACTGCACCGTCGTGCCGTCATCCAGCCGAGCCAGCCCGTGGCTGCCGTAAGAAACAAGCATCAGGCCTTCCTGTGTCACGATTTGCTCAGCTCACGGGGTTTACACAAAATCTGGTATGTGCTCTTTAAAAATTGATGCATGGGCGAGATTCTGGCGCGTGGAGACGCATCGCGCAAATGTCAGGCGTTTGCCAGTCGATAGCGGAACGCAGGGTCTGGGGAAGATGGCATACCTGGGGCGGGCTGGTTATGATTGAGCCCGTTTCGATTGGAACAACTCGCATGGCGAACACGACTCACTCAAATCTGATTTGGATCGACTTGGAAATGACCGGTCTTGATACGTTCAGTGACAGCATCCTTGAAATTGCCACCGTGGTAACGGACAGCGAACTCAGGGAGTTGGCTGAGGGACCTGTGCTCGCGATTCGACACGATGAGGCGGTTCTCAATGCCATGGACGCATGGAACACGCGCCAGCATCGCAGTTCTGGACTTTGGAAGAGAGTGCTGGAAAGCACGGTGAGCCTCAGAGAAGCGGAGCTTGCCACGCTGGATTTCCTCGCGCAATGGAGTGAACGTGGACAATCACCCATGTGCGGTAACAGCATCTGCCAGGACCGGCGTTTCATGGGGCGGTTGATGCCCGAGTTGGAATCCTGGTTTCATTATCGAAATTTGGACGTAAGTTCTCTCAAGGAACTGGCGCACCGTTGGAACCCGGGAATCCTCGAGGGTTTTCAGAAATCAGGGCAGCACCTTGCCCTTGAGGACATCAGGGAATCTATCGCCGAATTGCGGTATTACCGCGGTCACATGGGTCCATTTTCAGGTTTGAATTAGTCTTTTCCATTCGACAAACTAGCCAGTCGCAACCACGTTTCGATGACCGTATCGGGGTTCAGCGAAATGCTCTCGATTCCCTCGCCCACAAGCCATTCTGCCAGATCTGGGTGGTCGGACGGCCCTTGGCCGCAAATGCCAATGTATTTTCCTTTTCGCACGCAGGACTGGATTGCCATCGACAACAGCTTGGTCACTGCGGGGTTGCGCTCATCGAACAGCGAAGCGATATCCGCGGAATCCCGGTCCAGCCCGAGTGTCAATTGCGTGAGGTCATTGGATCCGATGGAGAAACCATCAAAATATTCAAGAAACTCGTCAGCGAGCAGCACATTCGAGGGCAACTCGCACATCATGATGACCGGCATGCCGCCCTCGACGCGAGGCAGGCCGAAATCTGACATCAGGGAGAGCACCCCGCGGCCTTCCTCGACGGTGCGCACGAAAGGCACCATCGCCCAGGTGTTGTCCAGCCCCATTTCCTCGCGCACGAAGCGCAGGGCGCGACATTCCAGCTCGAAGCAATCCTTGAACTGGTCTGACAGGTAGCGTGCTGCGCCACGAAAGCCGAGCATTGGATTATCCTCGTGCGGTTCGTAACGGGCGCCACCAATGAGATTGGCGTATTCGTTTGATTTGAAATCCGACAGTCGAACGATTACTGGCTTGGGCGCAAATGCGGCCGCAATGGTGGAAATCCCCTCTGCCAACCGCTGCACATAGAACGACTCGGGATTTTCATAGCCCGCTATCCTGTGCCGGATCTGTTCACGAATTTCTGCATCCTGTTGGTCCAGTTCGAGAAGCGCCCGGGGGTGAATTCCGATCATGCGGTTAATGATGAATTCCAGGCGGGCGAGTCCGACACCATGATTGGGCAGCATGCAGAAGTCGAACGCACGGTCCGGGTTGGCGACATTCATCATGATCTTGATCGGGGCAGGGGGCAAGCCCTCCAAATCGTCCTTCTGGACTTTGAATTCCTGTCGCCCAAGGTACACATGTCCGGCCTCGCCTTCGGCGCAGGACACTGTCACGTCCTCGCCGTCTGGCACGTCCGTGGTCGCCGTTTTACATCCGACAACGGCTGGAATAGCCAATTCCCGGGCGATGATGGCGGCGTGGCAGGTTCGTCCTCCACGATTGGTCACGATTGCCGAGGCGCGCTTCATGATCGGTTCCCAGTCAGGGTCCGTCATGTCGGTGACCAGTACGTCGCCAGGCTGGACTGCATTCATGTCCTTGTGAGAGGCGACGACGCGAGCGCGCCCAACACCGATTCGGTTGCCAATACTGCGGCCTTCACACAGAAGCGTTCCGGTGGAGAGCAGGCGGAATCGCTCAATGCTCTGACCATGGTCCAGTTGACTGTTCACTGTTTCAGGTCGCGCCTGCACAATGAACAGCTCGCCTGATACCCCATCCTTTGCCCACTCGATATCCATGGGCCGACCATAGTGCCTCTCGATGATGATCGCCTGGCGCGCAAGGGTTTCGATCTCGGCATCGTCCAAGCACAGGCTTTCCTGCTGATCGCTCGGCACATCGACGGTTTCCACGCCACCTGATTCGCCGTAAATCATCTTGATCGCCTTTCCACCGCGGGTCCTTCGCAGCACGGCCGGGCGTTCGGCGAGCAATGAGGGTTTAAAGGCGTAATATTCGTCTGGATTTACCGCGCCTTGCACGATGGTCTCACCGAGCCCCCATGACGCGGTAATAAACACAACCTGATCAAAGCCGGATTCTGTATCCGCCGTGAACATCACCCCGCTGCAAGCTCGATCGGAGCGAACCATTAACTGGACGCCGGCCGACAAGGAGACATCGTTGTGCGCGAAGCCCTGATGCACCCGGTATGCAATCGCGCGGTCGTTGTATAAAGAAGCAAACACCTCGTGCATGGTTTCAAGAACCCGATCAAGCCCACGGACATTCAAAAAAGTCTCCTGCTGCCCTGCAAAGGACGCATCCGGTAAGTCCTCCGCGGTTGCAGAGGAGCGCACAGCAACGGCGGGATCTTCGCCATAGCGTTGACACAGCGTGGACCAGGCTTCCTCTACCGCTTGCTGCAATGCCGGTTGAAACCGTGTTCCAAGGACCCATTCGCGGATGTTCTTGCCGCTGACGGCGAGGGCGGCAACATCCTCAACGTCCAAAGCTGACAGCTCGGCATTGATTCGTTCCTGCAGGCCCGATTGAGACAGGAAGTCGAGAAATGCTTCGGAGGTCGTGGCGAATCCCCCTGGAACTCTGACGCCCAGATCGGAAAGATTGGAAATCATTTCACCGAGCGAGGCGTTCTTACCGCCGACGCGGTGTAAATCATTCATTCCCACTTCATCAAGCCATGCGATATATTGGGCCATCAGTTCTCTCAACTCAGCAAAGGGAATGCGCCGCATTCTAGCAACTCCATGGATAAGCGCAGTGTTTTTTTTGTATCAGACGGCACCGCGATTACGACGGAGACACTCGGCAACAGCCTGATTACCCAGTTTCCGGACGTTGCTTTTGAACGTTATCGCATCCCTTTCGTGGAGAATGCGGATGCGGCGCACAAGGTGGCCTCCCAAATTAATCTGGTCAGCGAACAGGACGGCGCGCCCGCGATTGTCTTCAACACGCTCGTTGATGCATCCTTGTGTGCCATATTGCATCAAAGCAAGGGCGTTATTCTCGATCTTTTCGCAACGTTTATCGCTCCGCTCGAGCAAGCCCTGGAGGTTCGGCATTTGCCCTCTGTGGGGCAGGCGCATGGGCTCAAGGATGAACAGCGCTATGAGGAACGGATGGAGGCGACAAACTATGCCCTCGCCCATGATGACGGCCTGAGCATTGATTTCAAGGATGCCGACTTGATACTGGTCGGTGTTTCCCGATCCGGAAAGACCCCCACATGTCTTTACATGGCGTTGCATTTCGGCGTAAAAGCCGCGAATTACCCTCTGACCGAGGATGATCTCGATGAAATGCGGCTGCCCACTTTCCTGAGGCGACATCGACAAAAAATTGTCGGGCTCATGATCGAACCGGACAGGCTGGCCCAGATCCGGGAAAACAGGAAACCAGGCAGTCGTTATGCTTCGCTGCGTCAATGTCATAGGGAGGTGTCTGCAGCCGAGGCCCTCCTGCGAGGGGAGGGCATCCCGATGTTTCATACCACCGACAGCTCTATCGAGGAAATTTCAAGCCGCGTACTTTTGCAGCTGGGACTTCAAAGAGAGATGTTCTAGCGCTTGTCCCTGTCGGGTTGGCCTGTGTATGCTTTCATGCATGGTTAATTTTGGCGCCCGACACTCAGTGCAACCACGGCCCGGCCTGGCTCGACTTCAGCGCGTGCAGGAGGAAAACTTCCGGCAATTGCAGATGCTGGTGCCGGTTGGCTCAGATCGTTGCGATTCTTACCGGTCCGAAGTCCAGGGATCGCCGGTTTTGTGCATGGATATTCTCGAGCGTCATCCCTACACACAGTTCATTCGCCTCACCTACGCGTTTGAAGACAAGGAGGAACATGCCCTCGCACCCGATGCGCATATCAGGCTCTACGTCGATGCAAGACTGGCGGAGGTGACTGCTTTTGATCCGACCCAGGGGTGTCGACGCAGCGCCCATCCCTGGTACCCGCGCAAGGCTTTGTGGCAGAAGACATGGCGACAGAATCTGGTGCTGGATAAATGGCTTGGTTATCTGTTGCAGCAAGGGCACAGCGTTGCTACGATGCGGTCCGCCAAGCGGCCCATTGGTGAGGAAATGCAGCGCTCGACATCTACCGTTTCAATGGCTTGAAGGGGTTTGACTTAGCGGAGCATACTCAGTAAGATACCGCGCCTTCCCGGGGCTATAGCTCAGCTGGGAGAGCGCTACAATGGCATTGTAGAGGTCGGCGGTTCGATCCCGCCTAGCTCCACCAATGTCCCCATCGTCTAGAGGCCTAGGACACCGCCCTTTCACGGCGGCAACCGGGGTTCGAATCCCCGTGGGGACGCCACATTTAAGGCGTTGAAAAATAATCAAAAATCGCCAATTGTCTGCCACCTTCGGGTGGCTTACTTTTTATGTCTTTTCGAATCTCATTCAGCCTTCGACGGGGAGTTGCTCGTCGTCGGGCAGTGCCTTCTCACGAATGG
>CAXQNK010000041.1:0-17438 GCA_964225175.1 Candidatus Nitrosopumilus sp.
GACAATCCGAGTTTCAGCGCATGGCCATACAGCGAGCATGCGATGGCCAGGCCGCAGAGAATTCCGGGCAAATTGACGAGGGTCTCGCTCCAGCGACCAAGACACAGCGACACCCAGAATCCAATCACGGACAAAAATGTCGGATAGCTGTACGCGTCGACGGTGTAGGGCGGCACACCAGAGGCCGTGATCCATTGCTCAGGGCCGGTGATCTCGGCGAGTCCGCCGTGATAAAACCAGGCTTTAGCCCGGTACATCCAGAGCAACCAGCTGTCCCACGGAAACATGGGAATTGACAATACATTTGCAAGCGCAAAAACGAGGTGCAGTGCAATCCATGCCAAGAGAATGCCCTTGAGCCACCCTCCACCTGCCGATTGGACCGCGGATGTGGGGATTTTGCGGGTGGCCGCGCCCGGTAGTCCTGACCGAGCCGGACTGACCATGATGCCTGCGCCGATCATGATCAATGCGAGCAGCACGATCATAACCGGCAGGACCTGGACCTGGCCGGCGAATGCTTGATTGGCGAGGATGAGCCCGTAAAGCAATGCGTAGCCAAGAAAAAAACCGTAACCCAGCAGGCGGAATAACCGGCCCGGGTGAGCGCTTTGGCGCTGGAGTTTGCGAATGCACGCCAGTGCAAGGCAACCGGCGAGCCAGGGGCCTGAAAGTCCGAGGATCGTGAGCAAGTTCATGGCGTACCGCGCTGCTCGTTTAGCTCGCGACAACGAGCGGCGAATCAGCAGGCCGGGTCATCGTCACCATCGTTCTGACTTTCCTCGAGGTTGCGAATGTCCGCTTCCAGCATGCCGATTCTCTGCACCAATCGATTCAGTTTGACTTGGTTCCTCTAGCGCTCAATGTCCATGACGAGAATCTTGAGTACCAGAATTACGATGGCCAGCATCAGCGCCAAAACAGGCGAATAGGCGACTCCCACGTACGCGGCGATCTCATCGAATACCCAGGGATACAGACCAAGCAAGGCGAATGCGAATGCGGCGGTCATCCACCAGAGCCCGTAACGCGCATGCAGGTGGTCCCTCCTGATCAGGAAAACGATGATCACGGCAGTGACGATGCCAATAACACCGGTGATGATAGGGATCATGCCAACAACAGCTCCGCCAGGGCTCTCATGGCAGGGGAACAGCCCCCGCGCAGGAATTAGCCCCGCATCATATCAGAGCCGCGCCCTCCGTTGCCGTTTTGTTGCTCCCAGCAGCAGCGTGTAAGCCATGTAATAAACAACGGAAGACCAGGAGTGAAATATGCGGGAGATGCCACTGGTGCGCGGGGGCATATCAACCTCGACCTCGCTGATCCTGAGTCTCTGTGCCTGGAGCAGAAACAAGACGCCCACGTCCTGGAATTCCAGCAGCGTCGCTTCCGGCGAGACCAGGGCATCAATGGCGCGACGGTCGTACACCCGGAAGCCTGAGGTGAGGTCTTGGTGACTGAGTCCTGAGACCAGCTTCATCAGTTTCCAGGCGACTTGTCGAAGCTTAGAACCCCTCTTTGTGCAGCAGCCGATGACAATGTCTGCCTGGTTTTCCAGGATAGGGTTCATCAGCCCGGGCATGGCCCCGGGTTCATGTTGACCATCCGCGTCCATGGAAATAACAAATTCAAATGCTTTTTGCTGAGCGTATCGAAGGCCCGCCTGTGTGGCGCACCAGGCACCCAGTTGCGCGGCCAACGGCATCACGAGCGCACCAGCGGCACGAGCGCACTCCGCAGTGTCATCTTCGCTGGCATCATCCACCACGAGAACCGGAAAGCCAGTGGTTTTAGTGACTTCGGAAATAACATTCTCGATGTCCTTAGACTCATTGCGAGCAGGAATGACGACCAGCGTGCGGGGTGTGCGAATTCCGGATTGGGGATCTCGAATGTCGTTCATGAGCCCGGGCCCTCATTGGTGACTTGAGCGTGGACGATGGAATGATAAATTTTTTGCAAGCTCTTGGCAGAACGTTCGATGACAAACAGTTCTTTGAAGCGCAGCCTGCCCTGTTCGCCCATTGACCGGGTTTGTGCAGGATGGTCCCTTAACCAGGCAAGGGCCTCGGCGAGTGCCTGCGCATCGCCCGGCGGCACCTTGATTCCAGTATGATCATGCTCAACGATCCAACCCATCCCGGAGCCCGCTACGTCGCTGACCACCGTGGCTTTGCCATGCATCATGGCTTCAAGCAGGACCATGCCAAAAGCCTCAGTGCGCTCAAGCGAAGGCAGGCAGACGCAGTCACATGCATGCAGTCTCGCATGCAATTCATCGTCTGTGACGTGACCTATCAAATGCAATTGCCCATCCAGCCCAAGATGAGACGCCAGTTTTCGCAAAGAGCGCTCTCTTTGACCGCTGCCGATGATGTCTACACGTATATCGGTCTTCAGTAATGCCGCAGCTCGCAACAGGTATTCAAAGCCCTTGTAATAGGTCAGTCGCCCGATGGCGAGCACCTTGAAACGGTCATCCTGAACGTATTCGCTGATGTTTTGGCTGGTTTGCCCGGCTGTGTCGGGGGCTTCAGGTTGCAACCCCAGCGGAACGACGTGGCACTTCGCGCGATGCTCCCGCAAAGGCTCACTGTAATCGAGATAAGCCTCCGAAGTCACAACGACAGCGGCAGCGCGTCTGAGCATCATCTGCTCCAGCGGCTGATACAAGTGATAAAACCATCGCAACTTGGGGTCATGACTCGAAGCCACGACATCCGCATGCCAATGAATCACCCAGGCGACATTTCGCATTCTCAACATCAGCAAGGCCCAAAACGCAGAAGGGTTCGGCATGTGAAAGTGGATGATATTGGGCTGATACAGTCGGGCCAGTCGGCGCATCAATATCGGGAACATCGGGCTGAACGGGGCATACATGAATTTGAACCATGTGCCTGCCCGAATCACGTGGAATGGAATGTCATCCACCTCGATGGTGTCGTCGATGGACCGAAATGATAATTCGTGCCTGTGCACCACGGCAAAATTACGAACATCCAGATGATTCAGGCTCACCATGATGTCACGCATATAGTTCTCCACGCCTCCCCGGAAGGGTGAGAAGAATTTTCCGATGTGCAGAACCTTGATCATTTCAATGCTGCTGATCAGCCAATCTCAGGCGCTTGCGATGAGGTCCATTGCCCGGGCATGAAAGTCCAGGTGATCGTCGATGAAGGTGGCAACAAAGAAGTAGCTGTGATCATAGCCTTCGTGCATTCGCAACTGGATCGGAACTCCATGTGCATCGCAGGCTTGCTGGAAGGCGCCAGGCCTGAGTTGTTCCTCGAGCCACTCGTCTCTGGTCCCGTAGTCTATCAGGATGGGGCCAAGCCCCCCCGACGAGCTCACGAGTTCGCTGGCGTCCCATTCGGCCCAGTTGCTGCGATCGTCTCCCAGGTAGTTGGAAAATGCCTTGATGCCCCATGGACATTGTGAGGGGTTGCAGATAGGCGAAAAAGCCGAGACAGATTGATATTGCCGCGGGTTTTTGAGCGCGCAGATGAGCGCGCCATGTCCACCCATGGAGTGTCCGCTGATCGCTTGCTTTCCTGCGACGGGCAGTTCATCCCGCGCCAGGTGCGGCAACTCTGATGTCACGTAGTCGTACATGCGGTAATGACGATCCCAGGGGGACTCGGTCGCGTTCACGTAGAACCCTGCACCCGATCCAAAGTCATAGCTTTCGTGCTCCCCTGGAAGATCAGTGCCTCGTGGACTGGTGTCCGGACATATGATGGCCAGGCCCAACTCGGCAGCCCGTCGTTGCGCGCCCGCTTTGATCATGAAATTCTCATCGGTGCAGGTCAGGCCCGATAGCCACCAGAGCACTGGAGGGGGCTCGCGCCGATCGGGGGGCAGGTAGATGCCAAAAATCATATCGCAATCGAGCGTTTCACTGCGGTGCTTGTACCGATTGAGCCGTCCACCGAATGATTTCTGCGAGGCGATGAGTTCAATATCTGACATAACGAGGTGAGTCCTGGTTCGGGGTAATGCAGCCGGAAAGCTGACAATCCCGGCAATTATATCCCGTCTGAGAGCCTGAAGAGTGTGCATCGATAAAACCCGTTCATGCAGTTTTTCTGCGCCACGGCTTTCACAGATTGATGAAACGGCTCGGCAAGCGCGTTAAGCCGTGCGAGTATATCCTCGTTGCGGAACGGGCGCAGGAATGGTTCGGCTCGATAGAGGATTTTCCGAGCCGCACGAGATCTGGAAAACAGGTGTTGATTAGATTGCCCTGCATATTCAGTGGCGAGCAATTCGCCATCGTGCTCAAACACTCGAAGGCATTCCGACAGTACCCGCTGCAGGGATTCAGAGAGCGGTTCGTGGAGCAGAAAAAATACCATCGGGGTTGCAAAGCAATCATCCTTGAATGCCAGTCGCTCGGCGTTCACTCGACTGGCGTACAGTGTATTTCGGCTGCCTGCCTACCGTCGTGCCAGGTCAAGCTGAAGGGGTGCGATATCTGAAATATAGAGACGCCCCGGATGTCATTGCTCCATCAGGTCAGTCGTCAAATCGTCGTAAAAACGGGTTAATTGCAGCGTTCGGCCCGCGTCGGCCCGTTTCGAGAGAAACTGTAACAAGGTTTGCTTCAATTGCCGGTATTGCCCCATCAGGATCGAATTGAGGACACGTGGATGATCAATAAACGGGGTCAACCCGGGCCACGAATACGCCCACCAGAAATATCGCGAGAGGTAGTCAGGAACGCCCTCGCGGAAAAAAATGGATAAATTTCAAGCGGCGCCCCCATGACGGCGCGGTCCATGTCCGAAACACTGGGTTTTTTCCCAGGCAATGGTGCGTCGGGAACCGCACATTTGCTCTCTCAGGGTGCCATGTGACCACCGAGGAGCCTGCCAACGTCGGGTCTTGCAGCTCAACCAGCCGCTGACCTCTTTAGTCCTGTCGAGCCGCACCCGGGGCGGTGATGGAAGCTAAGCAATCACCACTCGATGCGTCCAGCGCGCCTGATTGGTAAAAACTTCAATCGCCGGTTGGAACCGTGTGCACGTGAAGGTCGGTTTGCGGAAATGGAATGCTGCACCCGGCCTTTTCCAGCTCGTACTTTGCGTTCTCAAGCAGATCACTGCGAACGCGCCAGTAATCTGTTGTTTTTGACCAGGGACGAACCGCAAAGTCCACGCTGCTTGCCCCGAGGTCCAGGATCATGATGGTAGGCTGCGGATCCTCTAGAACGTCGGGGTGCTGAGAGCAGACCCGCTCGAGAATTTCTCTCACCAGCTTGAGGTCATCACTGTAGCTGACGCCGATGACCAGGTCGATTCTACGCCTGTCCATCGCCGTGTAGTTCGTAATTGTTCCGGCAGCCACCTGTCCGTTGGGAATGATAATTAATTTATTGTCTCCCGTGGTCAGGATGGTGCTGAAGATTCGTACCTCATTCACGCTGCCCGAGATGCCGGCAACCTCGACAAAATCGCCCTTGGTGAAAGGGCGAAAAGCCACGAGCATGACGCCGGCGGCGAAGTTGGCGAGGGAGTCTTTCAACGCGAGCCCAACAGCCAAGCCTGCCGCACCCACCACAGCCACCAGCGATGTCACCGGCAGGCCCAACTCATCGAGCGAGGCGAGGATCACTGCGGTCAGGAGAATGGAGTAAGTGAAATTCGCCAGGAATGCGACCAGGGTCTCATCGACCTCCCGGTAATTTAACAATTTGCGCACATTGTTGGTGAGCCACTTGGCAACCCAGCGCCCGATCACGAAGATTGCGAGGGCAATCAGAAGGCGCATGCCCCAGTGGGCGCCCATGGCAAAAAAGTCGGTTTCTTTGGCCAAATTGATCAGTTTTTCCACGAGCTTGTGTCTCCAGGGGGGGTGGCGTTTCAGGTCAGGTCAGTGCCGGGTTCGAGCGTGTTTTCGAGAAGGTCTGCAAAGGGTGCAATCGAATTGATCAGGTATTCCAGTTCCTGAGGGTTCATCAGGGCATATGCCAGGTTTTCGCAGACTTTGATCCAGGGCTCACCCTCCATATCGCCAACCGCGAGGTATCCGACACGCTGCATCAGATTGATGCGAAGACATTTTTCTGCGTCCAGGTCCGACAGCGGCGCCACGGGTGTTTCCAGGCGCAGGAACCTGCGGCCGTCCGATGTCTTTAGTTCAGCCAGAAAAAGCGCTTGCTTGCGCTCGCTGTCTTTGATGTTGCATTCGAATCCGAGCTGAAAAGGCTCGTCAAGGAACAATTCATGATTGCGCAGAATGTGTTCCCTGATCTCTGCAAATGTCTCTATCCGGTGTTTCATGATGTGTCCGTTTTACTTGGGCTGAAGCCGAACCGCTCCATCCAGTCGAATGGTCTCCCCGTTCAGATATCCGTTTTCCACGATGTGGGCGACGAGATCTGCGAATTCTTCTGAGCGACCCAGACGGCTGGGGAAGGGGATCGAGGCTGAGAGTGCATCCTGAATGTGTTCTGGCATGCCGTCAACCATCGGCGTGTGAAATATACCCGGTGCAATGGCCATGACGCGAACGCCGATGCGGGCGAACTCCCGCGCAATGGGCAGGGTCATCCCTGCGATACCGGCTTTGGAGGCAGAGTATGCAGCCTGACCGATCTGTCCATCGAATGCAGCGACTGATGCGGTTGAAATGATCACGCCTCGCTCGCCGTCCTCGCCCGGAGTGTTGCCTTCCATCGCTGCCCCTGCGGATTTGGTGAGATTAAACGTGCCGACGAGGTTGACCTGAATGACTTTCGCGAAAAAATCCAGCGCCATCGGCGCTTCACGACCCAGTACCCTACTGGCGCCAATGATTCCGGCACAGTTTACGGCGAGATTAATTGACCCCATCCATTCGACGGCCGTATTCACAGCAGATTGTACTTCGGCTTCATTGGTGACATCGGTCATCAGGTAGCGCACATTTTCACCCATCGATTGCTCCGCGGCTGCTCCTGCGGCATCGTTGATGTCAATGAGTAGCGCCCGCCCGCCATTGGCCACCACCTTGTGCGCGACGGCCAAACCAAGGCCTGAAACGCCGCCGCTGATAATGGCATTGACTTGCTGCATTTTCATTCCGGTCTCCTTTGATGTCTTTAGACTCGCTTCGCGCTTGCCGCGCGCATCTTACCCGTTATCCCTCGTGCGTATCCACCACCCAGGATGGCTGTCTTTTCTCCAGAAATGCTTCCAGCCCCTCACGACCCTCGGGCGATTGGCGCAGCTGGGCGATGAGGCGGGCATTTTCCAAATCCATCCTGAACTGGGCATCTCTATCAATACCGGCCACCCTGAAAGCAAGCCGCTTGCTCGCTGAAGTGGCTTCAGGGCCGCTTTTGAGGAGACTGGAAACCACGCCTGATACCGTGGCATCCAAGGTGTCAGCCGAACACAGTTCACTCACAAGGCCCATTCGAAACGCTTGCAGCGCTGTGAATTGCTCGCCGGTCTGGAAATAGCGGCGGGCAGAGCTCAGGCCGATTTTTCGGATCACGTAGGGTGAGATCACGGCCGGCGCCAGGCCGAGTCGGGTCTCGGTCATGCCAAATCGCGCCGTTTCCACGGCAATCGCAATGTCACAGCAGGCCATCAGCCCAATGCCGCCTCCGAAGGCTGAACCATTGACGCGAGCGACTGTAGGGTGTGCCAGGAAATTCAGTACCCGCATTAACTCTGCCAGTTCGAGCGCGTCGCGTTCATTTTCGTCAGGTGTGGCCGATACCATCCGGTGCATCCATCCGAGATCCGCGCCTGCTGAAAAGCTGGAATCGGCGCCCGTCAGGATCAGTGCCCTGACCGCAGGGTCCTCGTCAATGGCGCGCAGCTGCCCAATGAGCTCCTTGATAAGCTGACCGTCAAAAGCATTGCGAACCTCGGGCCGATTCAGGGTAAGGGTGACGATACCGTGTTGATCTCGTTCCAGGAGAATGCGTTCCATGGTTACATCCTGAAGATTCCGTGCTGACCGGGGGTGATGGGTGCATTGCCCGTCATTGCCAGCGCGCTTGAGAGTACGGCGCGGGTATCGGCCGGGTCAATGATTCCATCATCCCAGAGTCGCGCAGATGCGTAATAGGGGTGTCCTTGTTGCTCATAGGCTTCGAGAATAGGAGCTTTGAACTCCGATTCCTCCTGGAGGCTCCAGCGCCCACCCTGGCTTTCTATGGCGTCACGCCGCACCGTTGCCAGCACGTTAGCGGCCTGCTCTCCGCCCATCACGGAAATACGCGCATTTGGCCACATCCACATCATGCGTGGTTGATAGGCGCGTCCACACATTGCGTAATTTCCTGCCCCAAACGATCCCCCAATAATTACCGTCAGACAGGGAACGTGGCTGGTCGCCACTGCAGTCACCATTTTGGCTCCATCCTTTGCTATTCCTGCATTTTCATGCGCCTTGCCTACCATAAATCCAGTAATATTTTGTAGGAATAACATGGGTATATTGCGTTTATTGCATAATTGTATGAAGTGTGTGCCCTTGAGCGCCGACTCGGAGAAAAGTATGCCGTTGTTGGCGACCACCCCGAGGGGGTAGCCGTCGATATGGGCGAATCCGCAGATAAGCGTCTTACCATACCTGGCCTTAAATTCGTGAAAATTACTTCCATCAACGAGGCGCGCAATTACATCTTTTACCTTCATGGGGAAGCGGGCATCCCGGGGCAAGAGGCCATAGATCTCTTCGGGAGGATACAGGGGCTCTTCCGGCTTGATCCGGCGAGTGCTTTGGAGCGGATCCCGATTGATGTGAAACAATGCCTCCCGGGCGATCTCAAGTGCGTGAGTATCATTTTCCGCATAGTGATCCGTCACCCCGGAGCGGGTGCAATGGACGTCCGCTCCACCCAGGGATTCAGCATCGGTCACCTCACCGGTTGCGGCTTTGACGAGCGGTGGTCCTCCCAGAAAGATCGTCCCCTGGTTCTTGACAATGATTGACTCGTCGCACATCGCGGGAACATAGGCACCACCCGCCGTGCAGGAGCCCATGACCACCGCGATTTGCGGAATATTGGCGGCTGAGAGACGTGCCTGGTTATAGAAAATGCGACCGAAATGCTCACGGTCCGGAAACACCTCGTCCTGCAACGGCAGATATGCACCACCAGAATCGACGAGGTACACGCAGGGCAAATGATTTTCAAGTGCGATCTCCTGCGCGCGCAGGTGCTTTTTCACCGTCAACGGGAAATAGGTTCCGCCCTTCACCGTGGCATCGTTGGCGACGACCATGACCTGGCGCCCGTGTACGCTCCCGATACCCGTGATGATGCCTGCGCAGGGTGCTTTGTCTTCGTACATCCCAAGCGCCGCCAGGGGCGAACATTCCAGAAAGCCGCAGTCGCGGTCCAGCAGCAGGGCGATGCGATCCCTGGGAAGAATCTTGTCTCGTTTGAGGTGCCTGATGCGCGCGTCATCTCCGCCGCCCAGTTCGACCTGTTCGAGACGGGCCTTGAGGTCCGCGACAAGAGCTTGTGTGACATCAGCATTTGCGAGAAAGTCCGCGCTCGTGGTGTCGACCTGTGAGTTCAAGGTGCCCATGAAGCGGCTAGAGCTTCTCTATAGCCATGGCCGTGGCTTCACCACCACCGATACACAGGGACGCCACGCCGGTTCGAAGCCCTCGTTGCTCCAGTGCATTCATCAGGGTGACCAGGATTCGCGCGCCCGATGCGCCAATGGGATGGCCCAGCGCACAGGCGCCACCATTCACGTTGACCTTGTCGCGTGGCAGGGCATGCTCGCGCATTGCGGCCATGGTCACCACGGCGAAGGCTTCGTTGATTTCAAAAAGGTCCACGTCCCCGGTTTGCCAACCGGTCTGTTTCAGCAGTTTTGCGATGGCGCCGACGGGCGCTGTAGTGAACCAGCCTGGCTCCTGAGAATGGGTCGCATAGGAGACCACGCGTGCGAGTGGGGTCAGCCCCATCTCCGAAGCCCTGGCGGCAGTCATTAATACCACGGCGGCAGCGCCATCGGAGATCTTCGATGAGCTTGCGGCAGTCACCGTGCCTTCCTTTCTGAACGCAGGGCGTAAGGACGGTATGTTGTCGAGGATCATCCTTCCGGGTTCTTCGTCCACTTCAACCAGGGTTTCGGATGTTCTGCTCTTCACCGAGACCGGTGAAATTTCAGCAGAAAACTCGCCTGATTCGATTGCGCGGTTTGCGCGGCGGGTCGACTCCACCGTAAAGGCATCCTGTTCCTCCCTCGAAAAACTGTATTTTTCAGCACAGCGCTCCGCGAACTCGCCCATCATGAATCCTTCATAAGGATCCTGTAAGCCATCAAAAAACATGTGATCCAGTACCTGTCCATGCCCCATGCGCATTCCACCCCGAGCCTTGGGCAACAGGTAAGGGGCCATGGTCATGGATTCCATGCCGCCCGCGAGCACCGCCTCGGCGCTTCCCGCACCGATGGCATCGCAGCCCTGCATGATGGCTTTCATGCCGGAACCGCACATCTTGTTGATGGTCGTGGCCCCGGCGGCCAGGGGGATTCCGGCAGCGATTGCTGCCTGACGAGCGGGGGCCTGGCCCTGGCCGGCTGGAAGAACGCAGCCCATGACGACTTCATCGATGCGTTCGGCATCCAGACCGCCGTGAATCAGCGCACCCTTCAGCGCGGCTGCTCCCAACTCTGCGCAGCTCACCGTCTTGAATTGTCCTTGAAAGGATCCGATGGGTGTTCGCTTGGCGCCTACAATGACAATTTCGGTATTCATGAAACGAAACCTCCAGTTTCCGGGTTAGCCGGGGCGGGACGAATGTGGATCCCCGGCCCAGGGTTTACGCTGCGTTATGCGTTGCCTCTGACCAACTCTCTCCCAATCAACATTTTCCTTATCTCATTAGTGCCTGCCCCGATCTCATACAACTTAGCATCTCGCAGCAGGCGTCCTGCGGGATAGTCGTTGATGTAGCCATTACCACCCAGCACCTGGATCGTCTCGAGCGCAACCAGCACAGCTTGCCTGGATGCATGCAACAGACAGCCTGCCGGGTCCAATCGGGAGGCCTGTCCGGCATCGTAGGCCTCGGCAATCCGGTAAGCATAAGCCCGGGAGGACTGCAGGGCCACGTACATATCTGCGATCTTGGCCTGAATGACGCCCAGTTCTCCAATGGCGCGCCCAAATTGTTTCCGTTCGCGGACATAAGGCAAGGCGAGGTCGAGGGCAGCCTGCATGATTCCCAAGGGGCCGCCGGAAAGCACGAGCCGTTCGGTGTTCAGACCACCCATCAAAATTCCGGTGCCTTCATGTGGCAAGCCCAGAACATTTTCTGCTGGGATAAGACAATCCTGGAATACCAACTCACACGTATTGGAGCCGCGCATCCCCAATTTGTCGAGCTTGGGCGAGGTGGTCACACCCGTCAATTCCTTTTCCACGATAAAAGCCGTTACGGATTGATCGCGCGCCCCGTTGTTTGAGGTGCGCATGTACACGATCAGGATGTCGGCATCTGGGCCATTCGTGATCCACATTTTGCTGCCGTTCGCCACCCAGTGAGTGCCATTCCATTGTGCATGGCAATTCATCGATCCGATGACATCTGAGCCGGCACCTGACTCGGACATGGCCAGCGCGCCCACCCATTCACCGGTGCACAGTTTGGGCAGGTAGCGTTCGCGTTGCGATTCACTGCCGCTTCTGTAGAGGTTGTCTATGCACAGATTGCTGGCGGCGCCATAAGACAAGCCCACTGAGCCCGATGCCCGCGAGATCTCTTCCAGTGCAAGCAGGTGTGCGAGATAGCCCATTCCAGAACCGCCATATTGTTCTGGAACCGTCATGCCAAGCAGGCCCAGTGCGCCAAACTTGGTCCACAGATCGCCTGGAAACTGGTTGTCCGCGTCGATGGCGGCTGCCCGTGGAGCAATTTCCTCATCGCAAAACCGCCGCACCTGGTCGCGCAGCATCTCGAGGGTTTCGTCCATTGCCCAGTCACTGTTCATCATTACATTATCAATCAACTAGCCGTTATTGCGCTCGCGTCCTGGAAAGCGATGTGGCTTGCCCATGAAGGGCATCTTGATTTTGCCCAGCACAGCGATTCGCTCCTCCGCCATCCGGTCAGAAGCTTTCCATGTTGAAATGCCGTCCCGTTTCGCGATTTTGAAAATTTGTCCCACATTGTAGTAGATGGTGCGCGTCATCCTGATTGCACGCTCGCGATTGTATCCCTCGAATTCAATGGACACATTCATCAGGCCACCCGCATTGAGCGCATAATCCGGGGCATAGAGGATTCCTCGCAATTGCAGGTCGTCGCCACATTGCTCCGTGGCCAACTGGTTGTTGGCAGCGCCCGCCACGATTTTAAATTTCAACCGGGGCAGGGTGCCCTCGTTGATGACTGCGCCCAGCGCACAGGGACAGAATACATCCGCTTCAACGTCGTAAATGTCATCCAGACCGACAATCTCCGCGCCCATGGAGCGTGCGTCTTCAATCGCTTCCTCATTGATGTCGGTCGCAAATACCTTGGCGCCCTCTTCTCGCAACATCCTGATGAGGTGATGGCCGACGTGTCCGGCCCCCTGGACCGCAAAACTGTATTTGCCGATTTCCTCGTTGCCGAACCGGTGCTGCAATGCCGCGCGAATGCCCTGGATCGTGCCGTGTGCAGTGAAGGGTGAGGGATCTCCTGAGCCGCCATGGACCTGGTGCACGCCCACAACATTGTTGGTCTCCTGAAAAATGAACTCCATGTCGTTGACGTCAATGCCTACGTCTTCTGCAGTGATGTATCGTCCATGCAGCGAATCGATGAATTTTCCGAGGGCCCGGAACAAGGCCTCAGATTTGTCCTTGCGAGGGTCCCCGATGATCACGGCCTTGCCGCCTCCCAGGTTAAGGCCGGATACCGCGGCTTTGTAAGTCATGCCTCGCGATAGCCTGAGAACGTCATTCAGGGCTTCCTGTTCACTGCCGTATGGCCACATGCGCAAACCGCCAAGCGCCGGGCCCAGCGTCGTGTCGTGTATCGCGATAATGGCTTTCAGGCCAACCGCGGGGTTGTTGCAGAAGATCACCTGCTCATGGGCGGTGTGTTCAATCGTTTCAAAGAGGTTGCAGGAGAGCAACTCGCTGGCCTGGCCGTTGTGGTGGGGAATAGTCGCCTGCGGCCCGGGCTGCATGCCCGCGGCGATCGGGGTTTCGGTCGTCATCTTGGTTTCCTTGATCTTCCCAACAAGCCGACCGTCACCAAGGCGGTTTGCGGTGCTTGTCATATGTTTATGTGGGTTTCCGCCGGCAGTCAGGAATGGACATCCTCTGGGGCGGTAATTATGGTGACTATTATACCCCACACGATGGTCGCGATCAGCACTGCCCGGCAGAAAAACGCAGCACTGAGGCTGGTGAATCGGCCGATACGCGCCCGGGAAATTAAAAAAAAGGTTGACATATCGAGCCTAACAATGTGATAAAGCCCATATGTTCATGAATTCACGAGTATTGATGGCAACAACAACGGGCCGCCTCGCGTGGGCCGAAATCGCTGTTGACCGTGTCAGGCTGGTACTTGTGCTTAGCATTCTGCTGCTTATTGGGCAGAACGGGGTCGGATTGAACTAGCGCCAGCAACCAATCCAGAGAAAACCCCGCAACCGAAAGGAAGCGGGGTTTTTCATATCTGGCCGGACTGAGCGGAGAAGGCGGGTGTAAGGCCCGCGATTGGGCAAGCGCCGAGACTGGCATTGGATTGAGACGTCGGAATGAGCCGGCACCGGATGATAGACGCTGAATTGAGGAATTGAATTGATGAAACTTCATACGACCGAAGATGTAAAGCGAGACGCCCTCGAGGGCTTGACTCTGGCAGTACTGGGTTACGGCAGCCAGGGTCGGGCCCACGCCAACAACCTTCGAGATTCGGGCTATGAGGTAGTCATCGGCGCGCGGCCTGGCGGGCCCACGGCGCAGGCGGCGACCGCAGATGGTTTTGAGGTGCTCGATTTTCCGGCGGCCGCCCAACGTGCACAGATTATTGCCATGCTTGTGCCGGACATGGCCCAGCCTGCTGTATTTGAGATGATTCGCGAGCAGTTGGCACAGGGCGACGCTTTGTTATTCGCTCACGGATTCAACATCCACTTCGAAGCCATCAAGCCGCCGGCCGACATTGATGTGATCATGGTGGCGCCAAAATCCCCCGGAGACCTGGTGCGCCGACAATACCAGGAAGGGCGCGGAGTGCCGTGTTTACGCGCGATATATCAGGATGCAACTGGTGAGGCTGCGGAGCGGGCGCTCAGCTATGCGCACGCCTTGGGCGGCACCCACGCGGGCGTCCTGGATACGACCTTCGCCGAGGAAACCGAAACCGACCTGTTCGGAGAGCAGGCTGTCTTGTGTGGTGGAACAGCGCAACTGGTGATGCATGGTTTCGAGACGCTTGTGGAAGCAGGTTATCAGCCTGAGGCCGCTTACTTCGAATGTCTTCATGAACTGAAGCTGATTGTCGACCTGCTGTACGAGGGCGGGCTGGACAAAATGTACGAGTTCATCTCGGACACGGCCTCGTATGGAGACCTGGTCTCCGGACCACGCATTCTTGATGATTCGGTGAAAGAGCGGATGCAGGCGGTCTTGAAAGATATTCAGGACGGCAGTTTCGCGCGTCGCTGGATGGATGAGTATGCGCAGGGCTCTGGTCAGTACCACGCGATGTTGCAGGCGCGGCGCGATCATGAGATCGAGAAAGTGGGCCGCGATCTGCGCGAGCGGATGAGTTGGCTGAGCAAATCGTGAAGCGCGCCACAGGCGGCCCCGGGAGTTAAGAATATGAGTGTGCTAGAAGAAAGTTCTGTCCAGTTGCGCAGCGGTTCGCAACTGATGATCGATGCCTTGTTGAACAACGGCGTCACGCACGTCTTTGGATATCCCGGGGGCGCCATCATGCCGCTTTACGATGCCCTGGTTGACTCGGGACTGAAGCACTACCTGTGCCGGCATGAACAGGGTGCCGCGTTCGCGGCGGACGCCTATGGGCGTGTCACGCGCCGGGCGGGGGTATGCATGGCCACCAGCGGACCGGGAGCGACCAACCTGGTCACCGGTATCGCCAATGCATACCTGGATTCAGTGCCCATGGTTGTGATCACGGGCCAGGTGCCCAATGCATTGCAGGGCACGGATGCTTTCCAGGAAGTGGACATTTTCGGAATCACGCTGCCAATCGTGAAGCACAGCTACATCATTCGGGATACCAGCGAAATTCTGAAAACCGTCGACGAGGCATTCAGGATTGCAGAGAGTGGGCGTCCTGGCCCCGTGCTGATCGATTTCCCCAAAGACGTCTCCGTGGGCACCTATGATCCAAGCGAGGCGGCACGCAGCGACTACACCTGGCGCGGACCCATCGCAGATGACGAATCGATCAGGCAGGCGAACGAGATGCTTGCGGCTGCTCGGCGGCCATTGGTGATTGGCGGCGGCGGTGTGGTCATCGGCGACGCTGTGGATTCGTTCCGGGATTTCATCAAGCGCAGTAAGTTGCCTGTGACCACAACGCTCAAGGGCCTGGGTTCGATCGAAACAGACGATCCGGCGTTTCTTGGCATGCTGGGCATGCACGGGAACGAGGCGGCTAATCACGCTGTTCAGCAATGTGACGTGTTGTTGTACATTGGAGGCCGATTCGATGACCGCGCGACCGGAAAACTCAGTCACTTTGCACCGACTGCACGCGTTATCCACGTTGATATTGACCCGGCGGAGATCGCCAAGCTGCGCCGGCCGGACGTTTCGGTAACCGGTGAACTGGGCCCGATCATGGACGCTTTGTGTCCCGAACCGGCTGGGGCCAGCGACACGTGGTCCAGGCAGTGCGAGGCCTGGAAAAAAGAGTTCGCCTGGCGATATGACGCACCCGGTGAGGGCATCTATGCGCCGGAGCTTTTGCGGGACCTCAGCCGGGCACGTGACGGCATCGTATTTGCCTGTGACGTCGGGCAACATCAGATGTGGGTTGCCCAGCATTGCCACTTCGATGATCCTCTGCAGCACCTGACCTCGGGTGGCCTCGGCGCCATGGGGTATGGGCTGCCGGCGGCCATCGGCGCGAAGGTTGCTCACCCCGACAAGACGGTTGTGTGCGTCAGCGGGGATGGTTCCATCATGATGAATATCCAGGAACTGGCGACCCTCAGGCGTTATGGCATCGGGGTGAAGATCGTGCTGCTGGACAATTCCACCCTGGGACTGGTTCGTCAATGGCAGGAGCTGTTCTTTGCCGGCAACTACAGCGAAGTTGATCTTTCAGACAACCCGGACTTTGCGGCGGTTGCCAGGGCTTTTGGTGTCGATGCGTTGACCATCAGCCAGCCCGGCGAAGTGTCCGCAAGCATCAACTGGCTGCTCAGCCATGATGGGCCCTCGTTGTTGCATGTTCGCATTGACCCGATGGAGAACGTGTGGCCGCTGGTCCCGCCCGGCCAGGCGAATCACCAGATGATCCGAACCAAGTAAAGGCAGGCAGATGAGGCATCAGTTGCATATTCAGTTACGTTCCAGCGAAGGCGCCGTGATGCGCACGCTGGGCCTGATCGAGCGGCGAGGTTTTATGGTGTGCTCCATGAACCTATCGGAGGCCGATGGCCATGGCCGCAGCCTTACGGTAAATCTGGAATCCTCCAGGTCACCGGAGCTTTTGCGCAGACAGCTTGAGCGCCTGCACGATGTGCTGTGGGTAGAGCATCAGTCAGCACCCTCCCAAGGCCAGTGGGCAGGTGCCAAAGCAGTTAATTGAAACGAGGTATCCCGGCATGAGACAGATCCAGATTTTTGACACCACACTCCGGGACGGAGAGCAGAGCCCGGGATTCAGCATGTCTCTTGGTCAGAAGCTTCGTGTTGCACGTGCACTGGCAGAGCTCAAGGTGGATGTCATCGAAGCAGGTTTCCCAGCGGCCTCACCTGGGGACTTCGAGTCAGTGCGGGCCGTGGCAAGCGAAATAGAAGGCCCCGTAATTGCGGCATTGTGTCGCACGGTTCCCAGGGATATCGAGCGTGCCGCAGCAGCCCTGGAACCCGCCGAACGATCGCGTATCCACACATTTATCGCCACCAGCCCCATCCATCGCAAGGAAAAGCTGGGAATGTCGAAGGAACAGGTCATCAAGAGCGCGACGGATGGCGTTGCGCTGGCTCGATCCCTGTGTGACAACGTTGAATTCAGCGCCGAGGATGCCATACGCACGGAGCGCCAGTACCTGGCGGACGTGGTGCAGGCAGCCATCGAGGCCGGGGCGTCGACGGTAAACATTCCAGACACTGTTGGCTACTCCACGCCGCGTGAAATGTATGACCTGTTCAGTTGGCTGAAGGCCAATGTGCCGGGCATAAATGACGTGACGATATCCCCGCACTGCCACAACGACCTGGGCCTGGCGGTAGCCAATAGCCTCGCGGCGGTGGAAGCAGGG
>CAXQNK010000042.1:0-112767 GCA_964225175.1 Candidatus Nitrosopumilus sp.
CCGAGAAGGTGCGCCAGGCACGATTCAATTTTGATGAGTCACAGCTGCGGCCCGATTTTGAGTTGGATAACGTTCTGAACAAGGGTGTCTTTTTTGCCGCTGAGAAGGTGTTCGGCCTGACGTTCAAAGAGCGCACGGACGACTTCCCCGTCTACCAGGAGGACGTTCGGGTTTGGGAAGTCTTTGACGCCGATGGAGAGCCGCTCGCGTTATTCATCGGAGATTTCTATGCCCGGCCCAGCAAACGCGGTGGCGCATGGATGAATGCCTACGTGCCCCAGTCAGGCTTGCTCGGCACCTCTCCGGTGGTGGCCAACCATCAGAACATTCCCGAGCCAGCTGATGGCGAACCCACACTGATGACCTGGGACGAAGTGACGACGATGTTCCACGAGTTCGGGCACGCCCTGCATGGAATGTTTTCCGATGTTCGGTATCCCAAGTTCGCAGGTACCTCCGTGCCCCGAGACTTTGTCGAATTCCCTTCCCAGGTCAACGAAATGTGGGCTGACTGGCCGGAAGTGCTGGCCAATTATGCGGTTCACTACGAGACCGGAGAGGCGATGCCGCGCGAACTGCTCGACAAGGTGCTGGCCACAGCCACCTTCAACCAGGGCTTTGCGACAACCGAATACCTGGCGGCATCACTGCTCGACCAGGCTTGGCATCAGTTGACGCCGGATGAAGTGCCCGCAGCCGAGGGTCTGCTGGATTTTGAAGCTGCCGCGCTGGAAACAGCCGGTGTGGCCATGAGCACGATCCCGCCAAGATATCGCAGCACCTACTTTTCCCACATCATCGGTGGATACTCCGCGGGCTACTATTCCTACATCTGGAGTGAAGTAATGGATGCTGACACCGTCGAATGGTTTAAGGAAAATGGCGGCATGACACGAGAAAATGGCGACCATTTCCGAAACACGTTGCTTTCGCGTGGAGGCTCCAAGGAAGCTCTCGAATTATTTCGGGATTTCCGCGGCGCAGCCCCGAACATCGCACCGCTGCTGAAACGGCGCGGCCTGACAGCGACCGGATCAGAATAATCTGACCTCATCCCCCGCCTGGCCAGGCGGGGGATGCGCCCGGGCAGCCCTCAAAGCGCCGGGTTCAATACTGGAAGAGCGAAAAGAGATGGAATTCCTCTGGTTGATTCTGGGCATGGCCAGCTTGCTGGCCGGGACAGAGCTGACCATTGGCGGCGCTCTTGCCATTGCCCACAGACACCATCTGTCCGAGTTTTTCGTCGGCCTTATCGTGCTGTCGGTCGGCAGTGATCTGCCCGAGATTGCCGTGGCGCTCGACGCGGGAATCAAGAACCTCGGTGGCATTGATGCCTCGGGAATCGTCGTCGGCAGCGCCATCGGCAGCGTGATTGCACAGATTGGATTCGTGCTGGGTGTCGCTGGGCTGCTGAGTTTCCTCACCCTGCCTCAGCGCTATATCTTCAAGCATGGTGCGGTATTGCTCGGCGCAACCGCCCTGCTTTACCTGGCCGCGATCGATGGTGTTATCAGTTGGGTGGAGGGTCTCATGCTGATCATCACTTACCTGGTTTATGTCGTCGTCCTGCTGTCGCGGGAACGCGTTCCCACCGAGGTGGAACAAGCTGCCATACATCCACAGAGCCGCCCTTGGCTGAAGGTCAGCCTGGGCATAAGCATGGTGATCGCAGGCTCGGAATTGACCGTAAGCTCCGTGGTGACGCTCGCCTACCAGTTTGGACTGAACGAAATCATCATCTCGGTCTTGATTATCGGACTTGGGACCAGCCTCCCTGAACTGTCCATTTCACTCGCCGCCATCGCCAAGCGGCGGGTGCACCTGTCGGTGGGCAATATCATTGGCAGTAACATTTTCGATACGCTGGTGCCCATCAGTCTCGCCGCCTTGATCGCACCGATCGTGGTCGCGCCCTCCATTCTCAGCTTTGATCTGCCCTATGTGTTTGCATTGACCACCATGGTGCTGTTTTTCTTTTACAGGGGGAGCGGCTTACAACGCTGGGAAGCAGGCGTCATACTGATGCTGTATGCCGGATACGCAGGATTGAATCTACTGAATTTGTGAACCGCGCGTGGTTCAGATACGCGCCTGGAACAGCATTTCGAGGCGCCCGTCGGACAAAAGCCAACCTTTCTGAATCTTGAATGCGGGTAAACCGCGATCCAGCCCCTCGTGGGTGTGAGGGAAATAATCCATCTGCGGCATGCGCGCAGGACGATTGCAAATCACGTCCGGACGCAAGACACCATACTCACGATTGTTCAGCGGCGTTTCAACGCTGAGCACGCTAAACCCATGCCCACAGGTTCCCGCGTGCAGATAAGGCTGCAAGGCCGCACTGAGTGCCCTCAAGGTGGCTGGCCGCAGGTAATTCAGAAAATCCCAGAATAGACACACGTCCAGCAAGGTGCCTCGAGGAAAATTGAAGTGCGCCCGAAACGCCTCTTTAAGTGCGGCTTCATCCAACTCGGCTTGCTGCGTGCGAATCGCCTCATTCTCGAACAAGTTGGCGACGTGCACGCGGCACTTGAACTGGCCGAAAAACGCGATGGTCTCCGGCACTGCGGGCCCGAATTCGAGTGCTGTGACTCCGTGCTTCGGGTCGACCCCTTCGAATATTTCCGGCAGCAGACGGCTGGCCTGCTCGACACGCGCCACGCCCTCGCTCAGGCTGCGTGGGTGCGAGACAACACTCATGCCCAGCGCTCAGCCTTGGAGGGCACGGCCAAAATCACTTCTTGGTCGAATAATTCGAGTCCTTGGCCGCCACCTCAGGCTTGGGGGCGGTTTCAGCGGACTTGCTCGGCAAGGGCAGCTCGGCTACCGCGGATTCCGCCGGGTTGATATCGATCATACCTTTGAACACGGCGCCGTCCTCCAGCATCACCCGTGGGGCGGTAATATTGCCCCGAACACGCCCGGACTTGGAAATAACAACCCGCTCCTTGCCCTCAACATCACCCTGGAGCGTTCCATCTACCTTGACGGTCTTTGCCGAAATGTTAGCTGCCACCCTGCCGCTTGACCCAACGATCACTTGGCTGGAATTCAACTCGATACGACCCTCAACCTTGCCTTCGATGACAAGATTTTCAGTACCGACAATGTCTCCGTTAATATGGATCCCGGGACCGATCAGCGCCGATTTACCCATCGCCGCCGCGGCAGCTGTTTGGCTCACGCCGGTTGACGGTGGTGTCTTTGCCGACCCCCTCGAGTCATTTGTGTCTTTTCTTTTGTCGAACATAGTTGCGTCCAATCAATTCCTGTTACGGGTCAGATATCCTATCAGGAAACATCATTTAATCACATTGTTAGGATAAAAACTTTATAAACTTATTGTACAAGTGCAGCTAAAAAATGCCAGCTCAGCCTTAAATCGAAGAGCCTCATTGATTTCATCGCGGATTGAGCTTGCGGTAAAATACCCGTCTTCATCACGATTTCCCGGAAAAACCGCATGAACCTCAGAGTAATAAGGTTTCTGGCCCCGCTGGCTGGCGCGGTCCTTCTCATGGCCTGTTCGAAGGCCCCCACCTGGCGGGGGCAAGATGTCAGCGGCGTCATGCCGGACCTGGCATTCGAATTGACCGATAGCTCGGGAAAAAGGGTCAGGACCGAGAGCAGGCTGGGACAGGCCACATTACTCTATTTCGGTTTCACCAATTGTCCTGATATCTGCCCGACCACGCTCAGCCAGATCAAGGTGGCGCTGGAAGCCATGGGCCCGGAGGCCGAGAATGTCAGGGTCTTCCTGGTGTCGGTCGACCCGGACCGTGACGCTCCAGCGGTCATGACCCGCTACACGCAAGCCTTCGGCGAATGGCTTGAGGGTTTTACCGGCAGCAAGGCTGAACTCAAGGCCATGAACAACGCATTTAAGGTCGATTTCCTGGCCCAGGACGCCAACATGCGTGGCGAATATGACGTCATGCACAGCAACCGGGTCTTTGGGTTCGATTCGCTTGGCCGCTGCCGCGTATTGATGCCCAACACGGCCAATACCAACGCCATGGTGGCTGACTTGCGCCAATTGCTGGCACTCTAGAGACAGCTCGAACCATGACGCGTTGATCCCCGGGCATTTTTGTCCTATGGTGCGGATCATTCGCCGTCCGATTAATCATGGAGACCCCCACATGACGTGCAAGCTGACCATTTCACTGCTCTCTGAAAGCCAACAGGGCAATATCGGTGACGACTGGAAATACCAGATAGACATCAAGGTCTTCAACCAGGGCCTCGCTGGTCATGGAACGATTGATGTCGCCAAGCATAACCTGGCTTCCGGAACGACCCAGGCACCACCCAATGGCACGGAGTCTGTCATCATCGATGCCGGTGAAGCCGGCAACGAGCTATTGGTCAGGTTGACGTTGAACGCCACCGAGGTGGATTTCCTGAAAAGTGACAGAGGCGAGACCCAACTCAATATGCATATGCCCTCTCCATCACCGGGCGCCGCGCCCATCAGCCGCGAAATCGAACTGTCCGTGGGGGTGCGTGAATCACCAGGACTGATGGACGAAACCGCCATCCTGAGCCTGCAGCTGAAGCTGGTCGCCAGCGCAGACTGATCACTGTTCCTGTCCGTTGACAGGTATCAGCAATCGCTCATATTGGGCACCGGGCGTTGTATTTGTGAAATTGCCTGCTAAGTTTAGTGCTAAGGGGTCGTTTTGTTTTTTCGCCCGGTTTTCCGAAATAGGCCGTGCGGGACCCCTGATTTCGAATCTAAACTGAATGAGGGAGAACCATGAACGCAACTAAAATAGTCAGACTCGTCGCCATCGTAGTCGCTTTGGCTGCTGGTATTTTTGCCATTCCAGAAGAGGCACTGGTGCTTGTCATTGTTGGTCTGGTCCTCGGGGTAATGACCGTACCGGGCGAGAACCGAATGATGTATCTGATCACCGCCGCTACGCTGTCGATCGTGTCTGGCTCGTTGGGGCCAATTCCCGCGATAGGTTCCTACCTCACAGACATACTTGGCGCTACGAGCGCACTGTTGAACGCCGGGGCGGTAGCCGTCATCGTGATGCATATCAAAGACCGGGCGATGGAATAAAACATCAACGAAAGACATGGATGTCCCTGAAAATTCAAGGCCAGGCGTCTGCCTGGCCTTTTTTTACTGCAGCGCTAATCGAAACCCTCAAGCCTGATTCCCCGCCGCCTCTCCAGCCGGTCTCCGATCTGGTGAAGTTTTTGAAACAGCAGGTTGAACAACAGCACGCCAGCAAGGGCCAGACCCACGCCCAATACGCTGAGTTGCGCCCACTCGGTATACATCGTCCAGACAAACTGTGCCACGCACAGCAAAGACACCACGATCAGGGTCGACTCCCTGCCCATCCGGTTGACGATAAAGGCCCCGAGCGGAGCGCCCAGCGCCACGATGGGCGCGGCAACCAGCCAGTTTGCGTACACTCCCGGCTGCACGTCCCCCAGCAGCAGCTTGACCGCGATACCGACCACGGATGTAAAAGCCATGATGATCACCGAGGTCGGGATGGCGATTTTCAGGTCTGCATGACACACCAGCACCAGCACCACGTAAAGCACCATGTCGATCCCGACACCAGTGATGCTGGCCACGGTGGCCCCGCACAGGAACCCGACACTCAGGCCGGCGAGCGTATCGAAGCGGACGTGCGTGGGGATGATGCCCTCGTGATGGGTGATCTCCCTGATCCGGTAGAAATGCAGCACACCGAAACTGGCCCAAACCACGGCGAACAGCACCTTGATGACCAGCCCGGGAACGACGGGTGCCAACAGCACGATACCGAGCGGTGTGCCGAGCGCCGAGCCGATCATTGCAGCCCGCAACATCGGCCATTCCAGTGGCTGGCGACGGCACAGGATGAAAATGGTGGCGCTGACCATGCCGATGGACTGGATGGCAAAGCTGAAATCACGCCCCAGCGTGGCCGGTTCGTTGAACAACAGCACCAGGATCGGGAAACCAACCGTTCCACCGCCCATTGGCGTGGAGCCCGCCACGTAGGAACCCAGGGCCATGGCAACGGCGATGCCCCAGTGTTGGCGCAGGTCCTGCCAGTGATCTCCGATCACGACCAGGCCCAGCCAGACGCTGTAAAAAGCCGCAAGCCACAACAGGAACGGCCAGAGCCGCCGTGCGCGGTCACTCATCTCGATGCACCCCCTGGACTGTAAAACCGCCGTTCGAGGCGGAAGTTTCGTGGCATTTCCTAATCCGTTTTCATGCGCAGGGCTCATGGTAAGGCCGCTGGATGTCGCGCGCCAACTCTGGAAGGGAAGAATCACCAATCATGCAGAAAGCGTAGTATAAGTAACGTGGAGAAACGCGATTGATCAAAGAGATCGGGATAGACTGAGCCGATGAGCCGTGCAAACAACAAGACGCGACCCACCGCAGTCACGGTGGACGCTTTTCTGGCTTCGGTGGAGCCAGAGCGAAAACGCCGCGAAGCGCGCCAACTCGATCAGCTGTTTCAACGCGTGACCGGCTGGCCGCCAAGGATGTGGGGGCCGACCATCATCGGCTATGGTGAATACCACTATCGCTATGCCAGCGGGCGCGAGGGCGATTACCTGGCCACCGGATTCTCGCCTCGCAAAGCCAAACACTCGATATACATCATGCCCGGCTACGCCGATTTCGGCTCAATCCTCGAACGCCTCGGCAAGCATACCTTGGGCAAATCCTGCCTGTACGTCAACACGCTTGATGACATCGACCTTGAGGTGCTCGCAGAGTTGATCTCCGCAGGGCTGGCGGATCTCGGTCAAAAATATACGATCAAGGAGAGGTAAATACGAACCGCTCAATCCCGCATCAGTGATCGGATCTCGTCGTCGAGCCCCGTCAATTGCCAACGGATCAGCGGCACGGGAATCACGCCCACTTCATCCACCTCGGCAAAAAAATCCTTGAGCTTGTAGTTGCCCTGCTCCTGCCGGCTGCGCTCGGCCAGCAGACGTTCCATCAGGTACTTACCGGTGATGTAGCTGGTGCCGTAACCGGGCTGGCGCAGGTACAGCAGCTGCTCAAAGCCCAGCAGGTCGAGGTCCTCGCGCATCCAGCCGCGCGGGGTCCAGGCCACGTGAAAATCGCGCGCTTGCTGCATGGTGAACACATTGGCGTGCACATAGAGCGAGCCCAACCCGCGGGCTGCACGCTGGGCCAGCATGATCCAGACGATCTCGCGCGAGCGCGGGGTCTCATCGTACAGCCCGGCGTGCATGACCATTTCCTCGAAACCGGTGGCGTTGCCCTCGGACCGGCTGTCAAAAATGTTGTAGAGCAACGCACCCCTGCGGATGGGGCTGGGGTGCGGAAATAACTCCATGCGCTCGAGATCCCACCAGTGGTACCAGTGCGACCACAGCGCCAGTGGCTCGTGATGGGAGGCGGTGTAGAAGAAGTTGCGCGTCTCGGGCGGTACAAATTCCCCCATGTGCTCTCTCAAAACGGGCTCGATGTAGTCGTAGGGTGGCAGCACTTCCTGCTCGATGAGGAAATCTGAGAATCGGCGCACGGAGGCCTCGGCCCGCTCGGCGTACTCGGCCTCGCTGGAAATTGGCAGCAGCAGCGGCAGATTGCGGTTGCGGTGCTCCTCCAGCTTCAACATGGCGTGTGCACGGTCGAGTTCGCGCTTGAGCAGGCGGACTTCGTCCTCCCAGGTCATCGGCAGGAGGTGTACATTTTGCAGGTGCCAGGAATAATTGTCCTTGCCAATACCCGATGGCCCGGTCTTGCGAGCCCCCTCCCCGCGCAGCCAGAACATGAAAGACCGCGTCGCGGCCAGGGCGTCAGCGACCGCTGTCTGCAAATCGGTTCCGCCGTCTCGTGTCTGCTCAGCCAACTTCATCAGGTCCCTGCCCTGGTCCTCGATGTGCTTGATACCGGCCAGCCACAACTCGCGTGCGTTACCGGTGAGATTGACGCGGGCCTGCTTGAGCAGCGGCGGGATGGTGTTCAGTTCGGCGGTGAGTTTCGCCTCAGCCGCCTCATCCAGCGGAAACTCGTAGGTCCATAATTCCACCAGCGCGTGGTGGGTGGGACCCTCATGCGCTGGTGTATCGCTCTGGTAGGTCCAAACCGATTGGTAGAATGCGGGATCCCTCGCCCAGGGCCTCAGCACCCGGATGTTGAAATCCATACCGTTCATCTCCGCGCGCACCAGGTGCCAGTCGACCTGCTGCTCAATCGGCCAATCGGAGATGTCCATCGCGGTGAGGCGGGCCTGGTAGTTCCTCAGCTCAACGTGACGTCTAGCGGTGGTCTCTGCCGTGTAGTCCGGCGCGGCGTCCAGAAGTGGCGGACGCTCGAAGGCGCGCCAATCTTCAAACAGCGTGACAAGGTCAGCATGGGTGTTGGCACCAGCCGGCGCGCTCATCAGCACAAGGCACATCGCGGCGGCGCGCGTGACCCGGAAAAGGATTTCTTGCTTGCTTCGTGTCACGAGCTGAACCATTCAGGCAGACTGGGCCAGCTCGGTGACCCGGTGGCGCAGCCAGAAGTACATGGCGGCATAGATCAGTAGGCCAATGAAGGCCGCTGCCGCACACAGGAAGAACACGGCGCTGTAACCCATGCCCGCACCCAGCATGGAGGCGGCGATGTTGGGGCCGACAATCTGGCCAAGGCCCTGCGCACCCGGCATCAGGGAGGCAAAGGCGCCGCTGCGGTCAATGACCGCAACGGTCGCCATCTGGTAGACATCGATGAAGATCCACAGCAGGTTGAACATGCCCAGGCTGATCAAAAGGTAGGAGTAGCTCATGTCGAGTCCTAGAATGCCCACTATGATCGACATGATTGCGAGAGTCACCATCAGGGGTTTTCCCAATCCGAAGCGGCTGGAAATCACCGTTGCAATGAGGCATCCCACTAAGCTTCCCAGGGACACGATGACCAACAGACGGCCCACCCACTCACCATCTATACCACCGTCAAGCGCCGCCAGTTCGATGTAGGTCCAGTAGGTGCCGATGTTGATGTAAGTGAAGAATATCGCCGCCAGGCACAGCCAGATTAAGCCGGCAGGAACACGCTTGCGGTGCGCCGCCTGGCTATCGAGCTCCGCCTTGGACACGCTGCGGGGATGGGCAGGCAGCCAACGCAGGAATGGCAGGCTGATGATAAAACAGATAATGAAGGCCCAGTAAATACCGTTCATTGGCAACATGGGCAACACCTGCATCTCGGCGGCCTGGGAAAACGCAAAAGCGAACAGCATCAGGTTGTAGGCGCGCGCAGGACGGGAGCTTCCGCCCAGCGTGGCCACCGCCACGGCCGTATAGATGCCGCTGCCGGTGCCAGCCATGAATCGCAACCAGAGCACGGGCTGGTAGTCCACGTAAACAGTACACAGCCAGTTGGCGCCAACTGCGATCACCAGGCCCATGAGCGCAAGCGTGCGTCGATTCCAGCGGGCCATGACCAGGGAGGCCAGCACGGAACCGAGCGCCAGTCCGCCGAGGTCCGCACCCGCTACGCGCCCCACCTGCTCTTCGGTAAAACCCAGCAACTCCACCCAGGCGGTTGAGATGACCGGCACGCCCACCAGCACGCCGTAACCCACCAAGGTCATGTACAGGGCAATGACAAGGCATCGCCAGCTATCAAACGCATTGCTCTCTGCTTTGGTCTGGATGCTCAAGTTCAGTTGACCCAGAGATGTGTAATCATGTGCAATCCCGCCCGGCGGCCTGTGTAAGTGTGCACAGATCATAGCTCAATTTCGTCCACAGCCCCATCGCGAAGGGTCCGCAACGAAACACTCAGTCGCTTTGGGGTAAAATCAGGCGTCTCCCTAAAATTGAGCGAACCACGAAATGTCTGATCCACGAGTTGAAAGCCCGCAGATGCCGGCACCTTCCCAAAGGGGTCGCGGACAGTTCAGGCTGTTGCGAAAGGTGCTGGCCTATCACTTCGCTGTTTTCGTGATTATCGTTCTGTTGGAGGCCATCTGGCCCGGTACCATCGATCAATTGCCCATTGGCGGGGTTGATCGGCTGGCAGAAAGCGGAGACGTCAGTTTCTCCCAGGTTGATGAACAGCCGGCACCCGCTGATGATTTCGTCATCGTGGAAACCCTCTTCCAGGCCACCAGCCAACTCGACCAACTGGGCTATGCCCGGGAACTGATCCTGGTTGTGATGGGCGTCTGGCTGCTGATGCTGCCTGTCTCCTGGGTCCACAAAGGCATTCACCGGGTAAGCAGCTATGATCACTCGCTCGATGAGACCACGCTGATCTTGCCGGGCATCGTCGCAGCCATCGTGATGGTCGTGCAACACAGCCTCGCGTTGGCGTTCAGCCTGGCCGGCATCGTTGCCGGGGTGCATTTCAGACGCGCACTGCAAGACACCTTCGATGCCCTGTTTATCCTCGTCGCCATAGGCACCGGCATTGCGGGCGGGGTGGCTGCGCTTGAGATCGCCGGGGTGCTCACCGTGTTTTTCTGTTATTCCACCCTGTATGTCTTTTACGTCGGCGACGGCCTGGAGTCTCACCACGAAGCGATGCGCAAGGAACGCAAGAGGCAACGCAAGGCCATGGGCGCACCCGACGCTCCGCCTGATTGATCGTATTAACCCGCCCCTGGCACTGTAAGCGTTTCCCCGAGCGAAAACTCTATTAAAACGCCAATCAGGGGTCTGCGGCCCTTCCGTATCGCCTCCCTCGAAACCAGGTCGCAAGAGGCCATGGCAGGTACACCAGCAACATCGCGCCGAGTATCCAGGCCATTGAGGGTGCGCCAAACCGGTCCATGCCCGCACCCGTTACCAGTGGTCCAATAACGGTCCCGACACCCCAGAAGGTGGTGAAAACGGTCGTCGCGCCCGCCAGCATGGCGCCTTTGAAGCGTTCACCGACCAACATCACGCCCAATGCATAGACCATGCCCTCGATCCCGCCGATGATGAAAATCAGCAGCGGTGCAAGCACCGGATGGGCGATGAACAGCGGCATACTCAAAAGGCCCAGAGCACTCAACAGCACAATCGCGCTCAGCATGCCCATCTTGTCGACTTTGTCCGCAAGCCAGCCCAGCGGGAGCACCAGGAGCATGCCACCAAAGCCACTCAAAGTCATGAGGGTCAGCGCAAAACCCTCGCTTAAGCCGAAATGCATCCCGAAAAGCGGAAAGAAGGTAATGCTCGACTCCACCACAGCGGCATAGGCCAGGTTGGCCAGCATGATGGTCGGCGCAAGAAAAAACACGCGCCAGAATCCTGCCGCCGTGCCGGAAGCCGTCGCAATCACCCGATCATGCACCCAGAGCAGCGGCAGGATCGAGAACAGGATGACCACGCAGGTCACCACAAAGGGAAGCAGACCCTGCGAGCCCGTGAGAATCAGCAACAATGGGCCCAGCGCAAAACCGGCCGCACCGATGGAAGCGTAGACACCGATGACCCTGCCCCGCTGATGGTCCGGAGTAAGGTCGTTTATCAGAGCCTCGCTGGCAATCCACAACAGGCCATTGAGAAGGCCGAGTGCAAAACGGATTGGAAACAGCGCATACACGTTTTGAAATACACCAGCCAGGATCAGCAACACGCTGAGCAAGCCAGCCGAGACGACCATAACCCGGCGCGCTGAGAAACGGGCCAGCAGGCCCGGGCTGATCGGCGCCACCGCCAGGATGGCGACCGCCTGGATCATCGTGCTCAGTCCAATCAGGGTTTTGCTGACGTTCTGGGCATCCAGCACCAGCGCCAACAGGGGAAACGTGATGCCATAAACGAGGTTCACCACCGCCATGGCGACGATAACGCCGGCCAGGTTGCGGTATACGGAAATTCTGCGTGCGGGCTCAGTCCTTGGCGCCATAGGCCAGGTCGCCAGCGTCACCGAGCCCGGGAACAATGTACTTGCGCGGCGTCAATTCATCATCCACCGCTGCGATCCAGTATTGAGTTTCAGGCGGCATATTCTGTTGGGCGAACTCGATACCTTCCCGGCTTGCGATGACTGCGACCACGTGCAGCGAGCCGGGCACGCCGCGAGCCAGCAGCGCCTTCCAGGCCAGGACCATGGAAGAACCTGTGGCCAGCATGGGGTCACAAAGAATCACGGTTTTACCTGCAACCGACGGGCTGGAGAGGTATTCAATCTCAACCTCGAATTCATCCGAGCCGGCCTCGTGTTTACGGTAAGCGGAGATAAACGCATTCTCAGCCCGGTCAAAATAGTTGAGCAGGCCCTGGTGCAGGGGCAATCCCGCGCGAAGGATGTTCGCCAGCACCGGCTGTTCACGCAGCACGCGGCAATGCGCCTGTGCCAGTGGTGTCTCGACGGTGCGTTCCTGCCAATCCATGGTCCGGCTGATCGCCAGGGCGGCCACTTCACCTACACGTTCCATGTTGCGACGAAAACGCTGCGCGTCCTGCTGCATGTTTTGGTCACGAATTTCCGCCAGCCACTGGCACAGGACCGATGGCTTTTCAGAGAGAATGTGGACATTTCGGAACATATCGGGGCCAGTGTAGCAGACTCAATCGGGCATCTCAGCGCCTGAGAATGGCCCACCAACGGGCGATATTCAGGATACTCATCAGGGAAGCGGAAACGTAAGTCATGGCCGCTGCGCGCAGCAAACGCCGGGCATGGCGATAATCAGAGCGATACAGGTGATCGCCCTTTTCCAGCAAGGGCAAAGCCCGGCCAAAGCTGGCATCGAACTCCGTCGGCAAGGTGACCAAGTGAACCAGCACGGCACTGCCCAGGCTCATGAGTCCCCCAACCACCACCAGCCCGGTGACACCGGGCGCCCGGGTCAGCAGCCCGATCATTGGCGCCGCCATCATCATGCCGGCACCGAAGCGCTGCGCCAATTGGCTGAATTGCACCAGGCGGGTACGGATCATCAGCGGTGCATATGCGCTGGCATGTTGCTCGGCGTGACCCACCTCGTGAGCCGCAATCGTCACCGCAGTAAGAGAGCGACCATGGAAATGATCCTGCCGCAGGCGCACCGTTCTGTCTCGGGGGTCGTAGTGATCACCCTGCTCGGTCTCCTCCACGCGCACTGCGTTAAGGCCGAGTTCATCGAGCAGTTTTCGGGCCAATTCTCCGCCGGTGCCCCCGTAACGGTCATCGGGCATACGGTACCGACTCATGACGCGCTGCACCCAGAGGTTGGGTCCTAACAGCAAAGCCAGTACCAGGCCAATCACGATCAATATTTGCATGCCTGCAATCATATCCGGGCCAGATGCCGCCGCACAGCCCCGCGCCGCGTGGATGAATCATTGCCACGGGTGGTTTATTCTTGGACGGGTTACCCACTAGAGACGGACCGCTTCATGACAGCCACCCGACTGATCGCCCAAAGCGCGGCTCTCCTTACCTGGCTGACTGCTCAGTCGGCGCAAGCCAGCATTGACGAGACCATTGACAGTGCTTTTGCGCCCATTGCCCGCTGGATGGTGGAGTTTGTCTTCTTCACGGTGCCCGTCGGCGGAACAGACGTGCCGCTGATCGTGGCCTGGCTGGTTGCGGGCGCGCTCTTTTTTACGTTTTACCTGCGTCTGATCAACGTCAGGGGGTTCGCGCACGCCATCCGCATTGTCAGGGGCAAAGAAGACCGCGAGCCTCGCGCGCCGGGAGAAGTCTCACATTTCAGGGCTCTGACCACCGCGGTGTCGGGTACCGTCGGGGTGGGAAACATTACCCATGTGGCCGTTGCCATTTCGATTGGCGGGCCGGGGGCCACGTTCTGGATCATCGTCGCCGGCTTCCTGGGGATGGCCTCGAAATTCGTTGAATGCACGCTGGGAGTGAAATACCGGCAAATGAACGCGGATGGCTCGGTCTCGGGTGGGCCCATGTTCTATCTCGACAAGGGGCTAGCCGAACTCAAGCTACCGCGGCTCGGAAAGGTGATGGCCTGGTACTACGCGATCTGCATCATGGTCGGCAGCCTGGGAATCGGCTGCATGTTCCAGGCCAACCAGGCCTATGTGCAGTTTGTCGGAGTGACTGGTGGCGACCAGAGTTTTTTTGCCGACAAGGGCTGGCTGTTTGGCGCCGCGCTGGCCATTGTCACGGGGCTGGTGATTCTTGGCGGCATCAAGTCCATCGCCCTGGTCACCTCCAGGCTGGTACCCTTCATGGCGCTGCTGTACACCGCGACCGCGCTGATCATCATTGGCTATCACTTTGACCGTCTGCCCGCGGCGTTCGGCGCCATTTTCAGCAACGCGTTCAGCCCGGACGGCGTCACGGGTGGCCTGCTCGCGGTGCTGGTGCTGGGGTTCAGGCGCGCGGCATTTTCCAACGAAGCGGGGATCGGCTCATCCTCCATAGCCCACGCGGCGGTAAAAACCGAGGAGCCCCTCACGCAGGGATTTGTCGCCATGCTCGAACCGTTTATCGACACGGTGGTAATATGCACGCTCACCTCGCTGGTCATTATCCTCACGGTTTACGATCCGATCATGCTCAACGACGGCGCGATCAGCGGTGTCGAGTTGACTTCCAGCGCCTTCGCAAGCGTGATTCCCTGGTTCCCCTATGTGCTGGCCGTGGTGGTGATGTTGTTCGCCTACTCCACAATGATTTCCTGGTCTTACTACGGGCTGGAAGGCTTCATTTACATTTTCGGGCCGCACCGCTGGGCGAAGACGACGTTCAACACGCTGTTCTGCCTGTTCGTGGTGCTGGGCACCACCACCCAACTCGCGGCCGTCCTGGATTTTTCAGACGCCATGATATTCGCGATGGCCCTGGCCAATGTGCTGGGCCTCTACCTTCTGGTGCCCGGCGTTCGCAAGGACCTCGATAGGTATTGGCAGCGCATCAGGAACTCCGGTGACACGCGCTGATCTGATGAGCAGAAGCCCGTCGTGGCGATCAGGCACACGGCAGTTTCTAGGGCGCCGCGTCCGCGAACGCCAATCTGCCGGCAGCCTCTGGGCCTGTCTGCCCGGCGGCCCCATGCTGGTGCTGGTGAGCAACCTCACGTTGCCCGTCCTGCTCATGGCAAGCGGCAGCATGGCCACCGAGTCATCACCGATTGCCCGATGTGAATCGCTCCAGACAACCGAAATCCCCGGAACAGCCATCCAGGAAACCGCCGCTGTAGCGGCGCAGGGTGAGCTGCCGGCATTTTGCAGAATTCGCGGCAGCATCGCCCCGGAGATCGGTTTCGAGGCACGCTTGCCACTCGAGGGCTGGAACGGCAAGTATTATCAATCCGGCTGTGGCGGATTTTGCGGTAGCCTGCGGCCCGACAAGCCCGGTTTTTCCAATACCATAAACGAGGCGCTCAAACTCGGCTACGCCGCCATCACAACCGACAGCGGGCATAAGGGCGGGATTGGGGACGCTTCCTGGGCGGTCGGCAATGCCGAGGCCGTGGAGGTCTACGCTCATCGAACGGTGCCACTCACCCACGCTGCGGGCACCCGCATGGTCTTGGCTTTTTATGGTCGCGCAACAGAACTGGACTACTTCAGTGGCTGCTCCAATGGCGGGCGACTGGCGGCCCAGACGGCATTCCGCTACCCCGAACTCTTCGATGGCATCATCGGCGGGGGGCCGATCCTTGAGCTTTCGATCAATGGAGGCGTCTATGGGCCCTGGGTCGTGCAGGCTAACGCCGACGCCGAGGGTCATACCATCATTAACCGGCAGAATTTCCAACACAAGCTGGAACTGCTCGGCGCAGAGGTCCTGGCACAGTGTGATGCCACCGACGGCAGTGTGGATGGCATGATCAATCTGCCGCGTGCTTGTGAGATCGACGTTACGCAACTTCCGAAATGCGCTGGCGCGAACGGCCCGGATTGCTTCACGGCTGATGAATTAGGAGTAATTTCGCTCTGGTACCAGGGTCCGCGCGACTCCGCAGGTCGCCAGTTGTACCCCGGGATGCCGCCTGGCAGTGAGCGTTACTGGCTGGCCTGGTTCCTGGACGGTGAAAATGGCAGTGCCCCGGGCAATGCGCTGGGCTCGGATTTTCCAAAGTACCTGGCATTTTCCGAAACCCTGCCGGAGGCGTACAGCGCTCTTGATTTTGATTTCGATACCGACCCCCCAGGCCTCTCGGAGCGCGCAGAACTGCTGGACGCCGCTCACACCGATTTGCGGGCCTTTAAGGCAGCAGGCGGGAAATACCTTGCCTGGCATGGCTGGCAGGATCCCCTGGTACTGCCCGATCAGAGCGTGGACTGGTACGAGGGCATTGTTGAAGAATTGGGCGCTCGCAGCGAAGTCGACCCCTTCCTGCGCCTGTTCATGGTGCCGGGCATGGGCCATTGCTGGGAATTACCCTCCAACGCCCCGGACCAATTCAACCCAATCACCGTGCTCGAGGACTGGGTGGAGCGGGCCCAACCCCCCGACCGGCTCATCGTGCGGGCAGTTGACCCCGCCCAGGCGAAAGCATCGGCCAGCGTGCTGTGCCCATACCCTGGTTTGCCGATCCATCTCGGTGCAGGCGATGATCCTACCGAGGCTGAGTGCGCGGCGCCCTGAGGCCGTGCCGAACCTGCGCCCGTCACCCGGTGGCTTTCGAATGAATGTGTCCATCCCCGTGCGCGGCGCTCTGATCCTCATCGTCTCGATTCTCTCGATGGCTCTTCCTGACCGCGCCACCGCGGTGGAACTGCGAATCGCCGTGGCCAGCAACTTTGTCCGCACGGCCCATTCACTGGTGGAGATGTTCGAGCAGTCACAAGGCTACCGACCTCAACTGGTCACGGCTTCCACGGGCAAACACTACGCGCAAATACTCAATGGTGCGCCATTTGACGTGTTCATGGCCGCCGACGCGTTGCGCCCTGCCCTACTGGAAGAGGCCGGCCTGACGGTTCCCGGCACCCGCTTCACCTATGCGCTCGGCATCCTGGTGCTTTGGAGTCCGGATCCGGGCTTAATCAGCCCTGGTGAGGGTCTGCCCGAATCGAGCCGGTTCCGGTTCCTGGGGCTGGCCAATCCCGACCTTGCCCCTTACGGGTACGCAGCCCGGGAGGTGCTGACAGGCCTCGGCTCATGGAAGCGGCTGCAGGCGCAGCTGGTGCGTGGTGAGAACGTCAGCCAGGCCCTGCAGTTCGTCCACAGTGGTGCCGCCGAATTGGGGTTTGTTGCACAATCACAGGTGATGCAGGCGGGCGGGTCCAGGTGGCTTGTCCCCGACGATTCATACACGCCAATTGCCCAACAGGTCGTGCAGTTAAGCGCAACGGAGCCCGGCCTTGCTTTTTTGGACTTTCTGCGGAGCCCGGCGGCGAGAGACCTGATTGAAGCGCATGGTTACGAGGTGCCCTGATGTCCAATGAAGCAGCCCTGACCGCCCTGTTGCTGACCCTGAAACTGGCCGGTGTCACCACGCTGATCCTGCTGATAATTGGCACGCCAATGGCCTGGTGGCTGGCACGCAGTCGTTGGCGGTTTCGGTTCATTCTCGAAGCGTTGGTGGCGATGCCCCTGGTCCTGCCGCCCACCGTGCTCGGTTTTTACCTGCTGATCGCTTTGGGTCCCCAGGGCCCTATCGGCGGCCTTGCGCAGGCGCTGGGTGGTCAGCATCTGGCGTTCAGCTTCACCGGCCTGGTAATCGGCTCGGTCATCTATTCGATGCCCTTCGTGGTACAGCCTTTGCAAAGCACCTTTGCGCAAATCGGTGAGCGTCCCCTGGAGGTGGCAGCGACCTTGCGTGCAGGCCCGCTGGATCGTTTCCTGAGTATTGTCCTGCCCCTGGCGCGCCCCGGTTTCATTACCGCCGGCGTGCTGGGTTTCGCGCACACCCTCGGCGAATTTGGCGTGGTTCTGATGATAGGCGGCAATATCCCGGGCGAAACCCAGGTGCTTTCAATCGCCATTTATGACCGCGTCGAGGCCCTCCAGTATGACCAGGCACATCTGCTCTCCGGCGGGCTCGTCGGGCTCTCGCTGTTGCTGCTGATCAGCGTATACGCCATGAACCGCCGCTACAGGCTGCTTGGGTCATGAGCATCGAGGCACGCTTTAACCTGAGCAAGGGCGACTTCCGACTGAACCTGTCTCTCGAGTTGCCGGGCCAGGGCGTCACTGCGATCCATGGACCCTCAGGCAGCGGAAAAACCACCTTGTTAAGGGCCCTGGCCGGCCTTGAGAAGAACCCGGGAGGGTTGGTCAAAGTGGGAGAACATACCTGGCAGGATGCGTCGGTTTTCCTGCCAACCCATAAACGTGCGGTGGGATACGTGTTTCAGGAGCCCAGCCTGTTTTCGCAGCTCTCGGTACGCGACAATATGCGCTACGGGCAGCGCCGCGTGCCGCGCGCGCTACGACGCATCGAATTCGCGGAGGTCGAGGAGTGGCTCGGCATCACACCCCTGATGAACCGCCCTACTTCACGCCTCTCGGGTGGCGAGCGGCAGCGGGTTGCCATTGCCCGGGCACTGCTGGGCAGTCCCAGCCTGTTGCTGATGGATGAACCCCTGGCGTCACTGGACTCGAGCAGCAAGCAGGAAATCCTGCCCTATCTCGAGCGCCTCCACGAGACGCTCTCGCTGCCTATCATCTACGTCAGCCACAGCCTGGAGGAAGTTGCCCGGCTTTCCGATCACCTGGTACAGCTGGAAGCAGGCGCACTACGGGCCAGCGGACCCATGGCAGCACTCATGACCCGTCTTGACCTGGCGCAGCTGCATGGCGAGGATGCTGAGGCCGTGATCCCTGCGCGCGTGACGCGACATGACCCGGAATTCCAGCTCGCTTACCTGGAGTTCCCCGGTGGAGAATTTTGCGTCGCCCACCCGGAGTTACCCGTGGGGCGAGACTCGAGGCTACGCGTACTGGCGCGTGATGTGAGCCTGACACTGGAACGGCAGGCGGGCACGAGCATACTGAATATTTTCCCTGCCCGAGTCGAGGAACTGTTGGAAGAATCTCCTGGTCAGGTACTCGTTCGCCTGAGCCTCAACGAATCCACATTGCTATCCCGGGTCACGCTCAAATCAGCGCAAGCGCTGGAACTTGCCCCGGGGGTCCAGGTGTTTGCGCAGGTGAAAGCCGTCGCCTTGCTCGACTAATACCCCCTCGCCATCGTCGGAGCTCGACGCGCGGGCAAGCCGGCTTGCAGCCAGACGAGCAGCACCAGGAATGCCGCGACCAGCAAGGCGCCGGCAACCAGGATGCCCGACCAGCCCAGCAGGAACAGCAACCCACCCGAGCCCAGTGATGCCACCGCCTGGCAGGTGAAGACGATAAAGTCATTCATGGACTGGGCACGAAAACGCTCATTTGGCTCGTAGGTCATCGGCAAAATGTTCGTGCCGCTCAGGTACAGCAGGTTCCAACCGAGGCCCAACAGGACCATGGATGCCCAGTAGGCCGGCACGCTGGTATCCGCGAATGCCACGGAGATACACAGCAGGTAGATCAGGAGGCCACACCACAGCGCACCCCTGAAGCCGAGCAGTCGCAGTATGAATGGGAAAAAAATCGACGGCAGGTACATGGCAATGATGTGTGACTGGATTACCCACTTGGTGGCCTCGAGGCTGTGGCCGGCATGTTCGTGCATGCCGATCGGCGTGGCGGTCATCAGCAGGCTCATGACTGCGTAACCTACCCCAGCAGCCACCACGGCCAGCAGCAGCAAGCGATTGCTCAGCAACTCCCTGTACCTTCGACCCGCATCGCGGCGTGCGGTCATGCTTGGGGCACCGGGCAGTTCAATGCGGCTCAGCAAGAGCCAGCCGACCCCGTAACCGATCAGCAACAGCAAGTAGGAGCCGGCGAATTCGACCGCCATGAGGTCCTTGCCGATCACCGCCAGTTCTGGCCCAAGGAAGGCCGCCAGGATACCGCCCAGCAACAGCACTGAAGTCGCCGTCGCCGCCGATTCGGGCGCTACGAGTTCCAGCGCGGCGAAACGATACTGATGCCCCGCAGCGGCAGACCACCCCGTCAGCAGCGCCGAGGCACAATAGGCAGAAAAGGATTTCAGCATGATGCTCAGTGCTGCCCCTACGACCGCGAGCATGGCCAAAACGCCATAGACCAGAAACACTCGCCTGCGCCCATATAATGATTGCAGACGCCCCAGCGGCAGGGTCGACAGGGCCACGCCCACGATGACCAGTGCAATCGGTAGCGTAGCAAGTCCGGGGCTGGGGGCGAATCGCACCCCGATGATGCCCGCAATCAGGACGGTCACTGGCAGGCCCGTCATCATACAGGCATATGCCAATGTGAGCTGCCAGACCCCGCCCGGGAGCTGCGCCAGAGTCATTTGAAACTCGCCTCACCCCGTCCTGGCGGGGGGTTGAAGAAGGTCTTGATCGGGAATAACGGTTGTTCCGGGAACGTCTGCCTTATTGAGCGCCTTGAGCAGGAATCCAGAGGACCTCCGGCGGGCGAGGCGGTCCGGGGTATGCACGCCCTGCACTCTGAGCGTGTTTTCAATCGCTCATGCGTCGAACGGAGACAGGGCAGCCGTACGGGGAGCCTGCTCCGGGAAGACACGCGGGCGGCAAGAGCCGCCCGCGTCTCGATCAACACTTCAGCGCCTAGCGGTCGAAGTTGTAGACGTAACGCACACCAAATTCGCTGCGATCGTTGTTGAGAATGATCAACAGGTAGTCAGTGGGTAGCAGCTTGGCATTGGCATACTTTTCGTCGGTGACATTGCGCCCATACAGCCCGAGTGTCCAGCGGCCGTCCGGATCATTGTAGGACACATCGAAATTGAACAGGCTACGGCTGTCAATCTCGGTCATGCGAGCCGGATCATTGGATGGTTCGCCATACATCGAATCACGGTAGGACCAATCGGCTCGAAAGACCATGGAACCGCCATTACCCAGGGGCATGGAAAATTCCGGACCCAGCGAGAATGTCAAATCAGGCGTTAATGGCGCCACCACGTTGGGGTTGGGATCCTTGACGTCCACATCGATGTAGCCCAGGGTCATGTGAATCAGCCATTGATCGGTCGGCGCCCAGGTGCTCTCCCATTCGAAGCCAGTTGATTCCTGATCAACGATGATATTGACCGTGTTGAACCCTTCGCCGGACGAATTGCTGACCTGGTAGGGCAGATCCGAATACCTGGTGAAGAAAACCGCCGCGGACATGCTGAACGAGTCGGTGGGCGAACCCTTGATCCCGACTTCGTAGTTGGTCGCCGTCACATTGTCGCCAGCCACATAGCAGTTGGGCTCGGTGACGCCGTTTGGACCGAGGGCGCCAAACAGGCAGAAGGCACGGGCCGGATACTGACCGGACTGGTAGCCGGTCTGAACGGTACCGTAGATGTTCATGCGGTCGTTCATGTCCCAGGTCGCCGCCAACTCCCACGTGAACTCGCTCCAGTCACGCGCGTTTTGCGCCGCTAGCAGACCCACGATGGGCTCGGTGACCGCATACTTCTCATCCTTGGTGTAACGGCCACCCGCTGACAAGCGCAGGCGCTCCGACACATCGAATCCCAGGTTGGCATAGATGGCCCTGCTCTCCGTCTCCTGATAGTTGATGAAGTGACCCGGACCGCCAAGGAAAAAGTTGGGAAGCTGCTCGTTGCCGCCCTTTTCCTCGAACAGGTACACGCCGGACACAAAATCCCAGCCGTCGAAGGCGCCGGAGAACTGTAGTTCGGTGGAAGTCTGGTCGGCGTAACCCGTCTCTGGGTAGGTGAAGATGGTGCCGTTCTCAGTTCCTGGAAAAATACCGGATGGGTTTGCGATGCTGCCCACGGCGTCATCGTCAAGACCAGACTCGTATTCGGAGCTGCGGTCGCTGTAGATGAGGCGCCAGGCCAGGTTGTCGGTCATGTCCCAATCCAGGGTGACGGACCAGCCATCGGCTGAATTGGACACGCGGGAGCGATCCACCACCTGCCCGGTGTTTGGGTCAATGTAAAAACCACCCGCATTGTCGAACGGATCTGCAGAGACATCAGAATTCCGCGCGCCGGTAAGGTACAGCAGGCCGCTGGGCACTTCGTCAATCAGCGTGGTGTAGGGCCTCAGGCCACCTTTGCCATCGTTCTTGTCGTAGGTGAACAGAGCCGATAAATTGTCCGTGGGCTGCCACTTGGCGGCAACGCGGATGTTCCATTCGTCCAGCTCACCGACTTCGGCAACTGCGTCATGATTGAGAAAGTCGCCCACGCCATCGCGGCGGGTGTAGCCCCCGGTGAAAGACGCTGCGAATGACTCGGTAAACGGCGCGTTCCAATAGAAATCGCCACCCACGCGGCCACGGGTGCCGGCGTTCACGTTCAGGCGCCCGCCGCTCTCGTCGCCCGGCTTGCGGGTGATGATGTTGATAGCGCCCCCGATGGTGTTACGTCCATAAAGCGTGCCCTGTGGACCACGCAGCACTTCCACACGCTCGATGTTGGCAAGGCTCCAGTTCTGTCCCACCTGGCGGCCCAGATAGACACCGTCAACGTAGACACCCACGCCAGGTTCGGTGGTAATCAGGTGGTCCTGCAGGCCGATGCCGCGAATAAAAGGATTGACTGACGAGGTGTGTCCCGCGGAAAAGCCCGTAATTGTCAGGTTTGGAACAAACTTGCCCACATCAGTTAGGTCGGTGATGCCCGCCTTGAACATGGTTTCCTCCGTGAAGGCAGATACAGCCACCGGAACATCGAAGATGCTCTCCTCACGTTTGGTTGCTGTCACGATCACCTCTTCGAAAAGGGAATCTTCAGCAGAGTCTTCATCTTGAGCCTGGACGGCCATGGGAGTGCTGAGTGTCGCCAAGATCAGTGTGACCGAGGCCCACAGTGGTTTAGGTGCAAACATTAGTGTGTCCTTATTTTGTTGTCTGAACTTCGCAATCGAACAGGGTGATTCCAGGGCAATGAGTCAGCCCCCCCACTATCGCCAAATCAATGGCGGATGGAACCTGCGATGATTCGCCCCATGTCCGTATCCGTTACAGTGACCGTCGCGACCCAACGATCAGCCCCAACTCCAGCGCTTGCCGGATTGGGAATATCATACAACGATTGCACCGAAAAAACCGACCAGTAATCACTTCAGGAGTTCACGGACGAGAAAACTCACCGTCGCCTCGATCACCTGTCCGGAAATTTCAGGTTGATCGCTGTAAAACCCGAGGCCGTGGTCGGCGCCGGGGATCAGCAGCAGGTCCGCTGAACGTGCTGCGGTGGCCGCCACTCGAAGCCGCCGGGAGTTTTCCGGAACCACGACGCTGTCGTCAAGGCCGTGGATCATTTGCACAGCGGCCTCGAACCCTGAAATCACGGACTCGGGTTGCGAGGTCTCCATATCCGCGAACCACTGCAACCCCAGTTCCTGTCGATCGCCCCATTGAGTGACCAGCAGTGCGTGGCCATGCTCAGTGGCCTGGCGCTTCATAGCCTTCCAGGATGATTCGCCACCCAGGAAGGGGTAAATCGATTCGGCGCCATCGAGGCCCACGGGCGCCCACAGGACCATGGCCTGGTAGTCCCGCTTGCGCGTGGAGAGGATCGCCACCCGGGCCCCCATGCTGTATCCCAATATCGCGACGCGTCGCGGATCTATCGCCAGTTCTTGCAGACCGAACTCGAGCCCGGCGTCGAGATCAATCAGCATGTGGGTGAGATTGTTCTCCGAAAACGCTGCCGTGTTCTCACCGCAACCGGGAAAATCCATGCGCAAACTTGCGATGCCTTGCTTTGCCAGCTCCGTGGCCACGGCGACGAACGCACCCGCCTCATCACGCGTTCCGCCGTGCCCGTGTGCCATCAAGACGAGGGGCATGTCTCGAGACTCAGTTTGAGCGGGCGTCGTGATCGTCGCGGGAACCGGTTTGCCGCGCGAGACATACTGCATGCTGGCCTCCTGAATACCCGCTGGAGATTCAGCCAATGGGCAGGACGAGAATACGATACTGCAGGCCAAGACGGCCAGCTGCACAGACCGGTATAAACGGCCCTGTTGAAAAGCAATCCCATGCATACCGGCTCCGGATGCGGCCCGTGCAGAGAGCGGCGCCAATCTACTTGGCGACCCGGGCCGCCACTTGGTCATGAATGTATGGGAAATCTTCCACCAGTTCGGCTATACGGTTGTAGCGATCAAGGCTCAGGCCCGAGGACTCGATTGCCGTGACCTGTTGATCCTCACCGCCGCCCTTGCGACCCAGCGAATCCACGGAAGCCCAGGCCTCGCTGAACCGGTCCAATTCCTCGAGACTGGGAACGTCTTTGGGGGGCGTCTGGCCTGCCAGTACCATTTCGATAAATACGTTATCGTTCTCGTCCGACCCTATCGCATTGCCCAGCATGCGGCGCATTTTCGCCTCGGTCATAGGTCTGGAACTCACCAACACGCGCCCGTAATCACCATACATGGTGGGCGTCAGGTCATTGGCGCTGATGCTGCCGCCAGCCCCGCGGGGCTGCAAGGCCCAAAGGTCTCCATTACGTGCGCAATGTAAATATTTCAGCCGGGTCCCAAGGGGCCGCTCAAACCAGCACCGCCACTTGTCGAAATCCTTGCGCAAGAAGCTGCGTGGCTCGTCAAGGGCCTGCCTTACGATTCGCAATGCGGCCTCCTGTTGCACGGTCAATCCGCCCACCACCTCGAGCGTATCGAGTTCCATGGGCTCCACTTGTGCCCTCTCTACCTGCTGAGGAGTGAGGGGCGGCTCATCAGCTACCGCGATACAACTCGCCGTCACGCCTATCAGCAGAAAATTGATCATTTTATTCATGACGCTTATTGTCCCTTTTTTTGGCGCGATTGGCGATAAAACTTATAATTGCCACTTCCAGCAATAATTAGCTTGGCGCTCGACCGTGTACAGACGGCACGCGCCGAAGCGATTACACTTGGCCGAACCGCAATGGCCTTACATGACATGACCCCAGTGCCTGCCGTTCAATACGTGGAACCTGTATTCCGCCCTCCCTCCGAGGCACGATCCTTCATCTTGCAGGTCACTCATGGTTGCTCGTGGAATCGTTGTACGTTTTGCGAGATGTACACGCAGCCGCAAAAACGATTCCGGCTCAAGCCGCAGGCCGATATCGAATCGGAACTCGCCGCTGTGGCCGCGCTTGAAGTGCCGGTGCGGCGCATCTTCCTCGCCGACGGCGATGCCATGACCCTGTCTGTGCGGCGCCTGCTGCTGATACTAAAGGCCATCCGCAGACACCTGCCCGGCGTCGAGCGCATCTCCTCTTACTGCCTGCCGCGCAACCTCAAAAACAAGAGCGTCTCAGAACTGCAGCAGTTGCGGGCCTTGGGCCTGGAACTCTACTACGTAGGCTGCGAAAGCGGAGATGATGAGGTCCTTGAGAAGGTGTGCAAAGGAGAAACACTGGCCTCATCACTTGAGGCACTCAAAAAGATCAGCGACGCGGGCGCCAAGGCATCCGTGATGATACTCAACGGCATGGGCGGTCAGCAATACAGCGAACAACACGCCATCAATTCCGCCCGGCTGATGAACGCGGCACAGCCCGCCTACCTGTCAACGCTGGTGGTCAGTTTTCCGGGTGGAGACGCCCGGTACCAGGCCGGGTTCGGGGGCCAGTTCAGAGCCCTCGATCCGATGGGCCTGTTCCGCGAGATGTACACGTTGCTGGCAGCCTTGGAACTCAAGCAAACAATTTTCAGAAGCGACCACGCATCTAATTACCTGGTGCTGAAAGGCGTTCTCGATCGCGACCGTGAGCGGCTCCTTGCGCAACTGCGCAGCGCCATCGAACAGCCCGGGTCCGTCGCGCTCAGGCCGGAATGGGCTCGTGGGCTCTGAACAGCGCGCCCATGAATGGCGTGATGCCATCGACCTCGAGCATCCCTGTTTTCATGATCACGCCGAACTCATCAGGCAACTCGATGCCCACCGGTTCCCGAACTGCGAGGATCTGAACCCACTCCTGGCGAGCCCATTCCCGGGAGGCAGGACGCCGCCAATCCGGTTCTCGGAAAGCGACCCTCTCAGCGCGATGGACTATGAGCGAAGAATTCATGAGCAGGGACTGATCAGCACGCGCAGTGAAAACTGGCATGACCTGTTCAATGCCCTGTCCTGGGCGGCCCTGCCGTGCATCAAAAGCGCCATGAATCAGCTGCATTGTCGACCCCGGTGTGGTGTCGAGCCTGGCACGCGGGGATCGGTCCGAGACGCGGTCACGCTGTTGGATGAATGCGGCATGATCGTTCTGTCCCCTGACCGTAAATGGCTTCACGCTCTGGCATGCCAGGACTGGCGGCACGTGTTCCCTGAAGTATGGCGCCATCCGCGAAGGTACCGATTCATCGTGGTTGGCCATGCCCTGCTCGAGAGCATGCTCACGCCCTACAAATCGCTCACAGCCCAGGCACTCCCGCTGGAGGTAGCGCCGACCGACATGCCCGAAAGAACCAATGGGGCAAGAGTCGAACTGGACAGAACAATTGCCCGTGGCCTGCTGAACGAAACTCTGCTTCAGAGCACCGCCGACCTGACGCCGCTTCCGGTCATGGGACTGCCGGGCTGGTGGACCGCTGAGCCCCAGGATGCAGACTTTTACAGGGATCCGAGAGTGTTCAGGCCGCGGCGCGAAGGCCGTCAACCCGCAGCCTTTCGGAAACTGATGATCTGATCAGCGTTCCTGGTCCCGTCGAAAGGGCAGGTAATCGCGCGCAGATTCCTCGTAGGCTCCGACGCCCTGCTCTTCGCGCAGCAACCACTCGCCGAGGGCGTTCTGGAACCTGTGATCCGCCAGCCAGTGGCAGGAATGGGTCCGGGTGGGCTCAAAGCCGCGCAGCAACTTGTGTTCGCCCTGCGTGCCCGGATCGAAGAGCGACAGGCCGCGCTCGACGGCGAATTCGATGCCCTGGTAGAAGCAGGCTTCGAAGTGGAGGCAGTCGATCGGCTCCAGCGCACCCCAGTAACGACCATACAGGCGTTGAGAATCAAACAGGAACAAGGCGCTTCCGACCAGTTGGCCCGATCTCGTGGCGCTGACCAGCATCAGCTTGTCGCGCATGGACTCGAGCAGGCGCGCGAAAAAATCGGCATTCAGGTAGCCGGAATGGCCGCTCCTTTTCTCATAAGTGCGTTGGTAACAGCGGTAGAATCCGGACCAGAGATCGCCGCTGATTTGATCCCCCACATCACGTCGCAGTTCAACCCCTTGTTCGGTGACGCGGCGACGCTCCCGGCGGATGTTTTTACGCCGCGACGCCCGCAATGTGGCCAGAAAATCATCAAAATCTCCATAGCCACGGTTGTGCCAGTGGAACTGCACGGCCTCACGGCCCAGCATGCCCTCCAACACTCCCGAGGCGTCCAAGTGCCCACGGAGTGCCTGATCCGGAAACAGCAAATGCCAGCCAGACGCTCCTGCAGACGCGGCAATATCCCGCACGGCCTGAAATATTGCCGGCAAAACCTCACCCGCCTCTTCTTGCCTCGCCAACCCGACCCGGGGTCCCGTTACCGGGCTAAAAGGAATGGCAGTCAACAGCTTGGGGTAGTACTCCAACCCATTGCGACGATAGGCTTCAGCCCAGGCCCAGTCAAAAACAAATTCACCGTAGGAGTGTGATTTCAGATACATAGGCATCACAGCGCACAGCCGTTCCGCACGGTGCAGCAGCAGATGCATGGGTTGCCAACCGGTCTCCGCATTGACCGATCCACTGCGCTCCAGCGCGTGGAGAAAAGCATGGCGGGAAAACGGGCATTCACCCATCAGGGCATCCCAAGTGGACGCCTCTACCTCCGCAATGGTGTGCAGGCAGCGGGCTTCGAACATCAGCGCGGAGGCCTGACCCGGGCCAAGCCAGGCTCAGGCAGGTCCGATCCGGAAGGTGACTTCCACCCTCATGGACACGCTCTGATCACCCGCCACCAAGGGCGGTGCGGACATTGCCTTGCCCATGCGCAGTCCTTCCGATGCCATGGGCGCAGGCGGCCGTGTGCCGTCCATTGACACCGACAAAACCCCGGTAATGACCTGATCTAGCGGCGCCAGTGCCTGTTCAGCGCGGGCACGGGCATTCATCACGGCCTGTTCGATCAACTGATCCCGACTGCTCGCTTCAAGCTCGCGGGATAAACCAAAACTGATTCGGTCCACGCGATTGGCGCCCACGTCAACTGCAGCGTCAACAATGTCGGCCACAAGATCCAGCTTTCCGGTTTCGATGCTCAGTACATTACTCACCCGGTATCCGACCAACTGGGCAGGGCGATTGGTGTCGGAGCGCTGTGTTGGGTGTTCGTATATGGGGTTGATATTAAACTGCGCGGTACTGAGCTCATCGCGGGTCAACCCGAGAGACTCAATTGCCGACATCACGGCATTCATGCGCTCGGAGTTGCTCGCCAGGGCCTCGGCAGCCGTGAGTTCCTGCACCTGAACGCCGAAATCCAGCCGAGCCACGTCAGGCTCGATGTGCATGATGGCCGTACCGGCCACGGAGATGGTCCCCGCTGGCCGTGGAGCCGGCTCGGAAGCGCAAGCGATCGCCGCGCCAGCGCTCAGCATCGCTGCAATTAACCAGATCTTGGCCATGGTCAGTCTCTCCTAGGGTGAAGGGTCTTGCGGCGCCTCTTTTTCAATGCGCTTTAACGCATGGAGGGACGCAATCATGAGTGTCTCACGAAAACCTCCTGCCCCCCGCAGTATAACCTTGTCTTTGTCGGTCAGGCTTCCAACCGTGGTGCTGAAGGCGAGATTGACGGCACTGCCCAATTCCAGGCTGCGCTGTCGAAGGGTTACGAGGTAGCGATCGCGAACCCCCGACTCCATGATGAAATGCCGATCATCGACATAGACCCAACCGTTCAGGCTCCAGTCACGTACGCTGGTCACTGGCTCAGCAAGCGCGTAGCCCTTTGCGGCGAGCTTCTCTTCAAGTGTTGTTTCAACCGTGGGCTGACCTGCACAGGCCACAAGGAGGGATACCAGTAACACACCCAGGCCATGCCGTCCTAACTTTTGCATCGTCCACCTCGCTTTCTTGATTGTCGTTGGTGAATCTTAGAACCATTAAAACCCAACTCAGTTCCAAAAATATTCCAGAGGGTGCCAAGCGCGGCCCGCAGACCCATCAAGCTGCCGCCTTCAGAGTAAAATAAGTGAATGCTCGGGCAAAAGTGCACCCGCCGTGGCGGACGACCCACCGCGGCCGAGGGGGTTGCTCGATATGCACCGAATTTCTTCTACCGGGGGAACCGTGAGTACATTGCTGACCCACAGATTATCCGAGCGCTACCGCCAGAGGCTGCTGCGGGCCCGCAAAACCACCCGGGAGAGCGAGCTTGAGCTAATGATGACTCTGCGGCCGGACCGTCCCACCGTGGTCGCAGAAGGCGACTCCTGGTTCGCGTACCCTGCACCCAACCTGTTCCTGGGCGACGACCGCTCCAACGTGATCAACTGGCTGGCCCGCGCTGCGAATCTCAACTTGCTGCAGTTATCCAGCAACGGGGACGAGGCGGTACAGATGCTCAGTGGACCGGCAAAGCATCGTTTGATCAAGGTCCTGCAGCGCTTTTCCGTGGATTTCCTGCTGTTCTCAGGCGGCGGCAATGACCTGGTCGGGGCGCATGACTTACAGTTTCTGCTCAGGGACGGTCAAGATACAGAGTCTGATGAGGCTCTGGACTACCTGCAGCCGGAGCGGCTCGGCCGCAGGCTCGACGCCATTGAGATCGCCTATCTGGACCTGATCGATTATTGCCGGACATTCTCAAGGAACCCGGGCATCCGTATTATTACGCACTGCTATGACTATGCGCTGCCTTCCTCTGATGGCGCGAGTTTTCTTGGTGGATTACTCCGGCCCGATGGAGGCCGTTCCTGGATGCAACCGACACTTCTGCAGCGGCGCATTCCCGAAAGACATCATGCGAGCATCGCCCGGCACCTCATTGATGAACTGGCCGAGCGCTTGCTGCATCTCCAGGCCCTTCACCCGGAACATTTCCAGGTCGTTGAGACGCGTGGCCTGCTGACGCCACAGCAGTGGGTCAACGAGATCCACCCCGATCGCGCGGGATTCGCAATCATTTCCGCGGCCATACTCGATGCAATGCGAGAGCACGATACCCGCCTGGCATGACCACGTCAGTGCATTCCGGCAAAATTCATCCCCGCGCGGACTTCAGCAATGGCCTAACTTGGCGTATGCTGGGTCATACGCCGCCCCGGGAAATTACCTATGACCCTTCGTATATTGCCGCTCGCGATACTGGCCTTGTTTGCAGCGCCCGTGCTTGCCGATCCGTCCATGCCCAGCGATCCGTCCGACCGGGTCACCGAGCAGGAACTGCAACAACTGATTGCCCAATGCGTCGCCTGCCATGGCGAGCATGGTGATTCTGATGACCCAGCCATACCTTCGATCTCCGGACTGAGCGCGGCTGAGATACTGGACGCCATGGAAGATTTCTATTTCTTTGAGCGCCATTGCCCCAAGGGCGGAGATGCGACAGCGCAGGCGCAGAGCGGAGCCCGTGACATGTGCGATGTGTCGGATCGAATGACCCGCGAAGAGGTCCTGGCGATCGGCCGCTATTTCGAGTCCGTCGGCTCAGACTAAGACGTTAAGGGCGCGAACGCGCCCGTGGCTCACTGTTTCAACTTGCGGTAGCGAACGCGTCTTGGCCCCGCGTTATCGCCCAGGCGCTTGACCCGATCCGCCTCGTATTCCGTGAAATTGCCGGCGAAGAAGGTCACCTGACTACCACCTTCGAAGGCCAGGATGTGCGTCGCGATTCGGTCCAGGAACCAACGATCGTGGCTGATGACCATGGCGCAGCCCGGAAACGCCAGGAGCGCCTCCTCCAGCGCCCGGAGCGTTTCCACGTCAAGATCGTTCGAAGGCTCATCGAGTAACAACACGTTACCGCCCTGTTTCAGGGTCACCGCCAACTGCAAACGCCCCCGTTCACCGCCCGAAAGATCCCCCACCCGCTTCTGCTGGTCGGAGCCCTTGAAATTAAAACGGCCTGCATAAGCCCTGGAGGGGATCTCATAGCCCCCGATCTGCAGCAAGTCCTGCCCGTCAGAAAGGGCCTCCCAAACGGTTTTCTGATCCTGCAGCTGGCTTCTGAGCTGCTCGATGTGAATCAGCTCAACGGTTTCACCCAATTCCACTTCACCGGTATCCACCGTCTCTGACCCGGAAAGAATCCTGAAAAGGGTGGATTTACCAGCACCGTTCCCGCCAATCACCCCAACGATGGCGCCCTTGGGGACCTGGAAAGAGAGGTCCTGGAAAAGGAGCTGGCCATCAAAGCTTTTGGCGGCCCCCCTCACCTCGATCACCTTGTCTCCCAGTCTCGGTCCGGGTGGAATATAAATTTCGTTGGTTTCATTCCGCGCCTGGAATTCTCGCGCGTTGAGCTCCTCGAAGCGCTGCAAACGCGCCTTACCCTTGGCCTGGCGGCCCCGGGCGCCCGAGCGAACCCACTCGAGTTCATGCCTGATTGCTCGTTGACGCGCAGCCTCCTGCTTTTCCTCGACGGCAAGGCGTTCCGCCTTTGCCGCCAGCCAGGACGAATAGTTTCCCTCGAAAGGAATGCCGTAGCCCCGATCGAGCTCGAGAATCCAGCCCGCAGCATTGTCCAGGAAGTAGCGGTCATGAGTGATCGCCACCACCGTTCCTGGAAAATCACACAGGAACTGCTCCAACCACGCCACGCTCTCGGCATCAAGATGGTTGGTGGGCTCATCAAGCAACAGCATATCCGGTTTTGACAGCAGCAATCTGCACAACGCGACCCGCCGCCGTTCACCCCCGGACAACCGTTTAACAGGAGCGTCCCATGGGGGCAGGCGCAGGGCATCCGCCGCCACTTCGAGCCGATGTTCCAGGGAATGCGCATCCCAACTTTCGATGATGTCTTCGAGCTTCGATTGACGTTTCGCGAGGGCATCGAAATCCGCATCGGGCTCTGCGTATTCGGCATAGACCTGGTCAAGCTCACGCAGGGCCTTCAGGGGTTCGCTCAAGCCCTGTTCCACATTTTCGCGAACCGTCTTGTCGTCGTCCAGCCGCGGTTCCTGCGGCAGATAACCGATCTTGAGGTCAGGCATGGGCCGCGCTTCGCCTTCGATGTCCTGGTCGATACCCGCCATGATCCGAAGCAGGGTCGATTTACCGGCGCCATTGAGCCCGAGCACACCGATCTTGGCACCCGGAAAGAAAGAGAGGGAGATATCCTTGAGAATCTCGCGTTTGGGTGGAACCACCTTCCCGACGCGATTCATGGTAAAAACATACTGGGCCATGGCTGATGCTGCGCTGGTTTAAAGAAAAGTGGCGCATTATATCTGATCGAAAGCGTTTGGAAATGCCTGCATGCTCGACGCTGATCACAAAGTACAAGAGGGCAGACACACATGAACTATATGATGACCATCCTGCTGGCCGCCGGCATGGGAGCAGCGCAGACCATATCGGCCGACTCAGGAGAGCACGCCATCAGCCAGGAAACCCTGATCCAGGGCATGCAAAGCTGGGATGGCAGCACTTTTGCCTACCCCGGCGGCCAAGCTGAGCTCGCAGTTGTCCGGATCAAGGTGAGCGACGGGACGCGGCTGCCCTGGCACTGTCATCCATCGCCGCTGGCCGGTGTCCTCACGCAAGGCGAACTGGAAGTCAGCAAGCCCAACGGGGAGCGTATGGTACTGCAACGCGGTGAGGCCCTGATCGAAGTTTCTAAATTATGGCACCGTGGGGAAGCTCGCGGTGATGTCGAAATTCTCGTTGTCTACGCCGGGTCAGCTGGCTTGCCGCTCAGTGTTGGTCAGGAAGCCGAACAGGAACAGCTTGCATTGTGCGAACCTTGGCCTGATTCTGCTCAATAACACGGCCGCGCAGGTTGGGAATGGAATATGAAATGCAGTGGCAGGTCCTCGGCGCGCTCCGCCAGAGCTTGAGCGTGAATCAGGGCATGGCCCCAGTGGATGAACTGCGCACGCTAACATGGCATAGTATGCGCATTGACCTCATGAAAACAGAGGGGAAAAGTGAACAGACCGCGCATTTTTCTGGCTGATGACCACACCCTGCTGCTGGAAGCATTCACAACGCTGTTGGAATCGAAATGCGACATCATTGGCACCGCCACCGATGGCCGGGAGATGTTGAAAGAGGTCAAAAAGCTGAAACCCGACGTTGTGGTGCTCGATATCAACATGCCCAACCTGAATGGGTTTGATGCGGGCGAGAAACTCAAAAAACTGCTTCCCGATATCAAGCTGCTCTTTCTGACCGTTAACGAAGATCCTGACCTCGTTACCGAGGCCTTCCGGATCGGCGCTAACGGTTATCTGCTCAAAAACTCAGCCTCGTCCGAGCTGTTTCAGGCCATTGACGTTGTGATGGGTGGGGGAAATTACGTCACCCCGAGTATCCAGGCCAATATGATCAGTTCATTCATCAAGAACCCAGGCGGGCAGAAACCTCATGGCGAACTTACGCTTCGCCAACGCGAAGTGCTGCAATTGCTTGCCGAGGGCAAAACCATGAAGGAGATTGCCGGCATCCTAAGCATCACGCCTCGAACGGTGGCATTTCACAAGTACCAGATGATGGAAGACCTTGATATCAAGACGAATTCAGAATTGATCCAGTACGCAATCAAACACGGATTCGTGAGCTAAAGCCCGGGCAATCGGATACGTCCCCCAGCCCGAAAGGCCCTCTCACCCGGGCGGGTGAGCCTGCGAAAAAAAATTAACGCTACTTTCCGACAGCGCCGTCGGGTGGATTCCAGCGATCCCTTTCAACATGCTTGCCGCACTTGGCACAGCTCCAAAGCACCTTGTTGTCATCTTTGCGGAGCTGGCGGTAACTGGCCTGCTTGCGATAAACGTGGGTGCACATGAACTGCTTGAGAAATGTGAGTTTAATGACCGCTTCCTCAATCTATAGTTGACTTACTCAGCGCCAATATCTCATCTGGTGGATCCCCAACCACACAATGAGCCCCTTACACCCGATTTAAACCGAAAACCCCCCTCAAATGCAAGTATTAACTCGGAACGCCGCCGCACTTCGAAATACCAGCCACAGCCGCAGCCGAAAACCGGTGATGACCGGGCCTGCTTACGCATTTCTACAAGGTCGGCGCCTGATTCCACAACAAAATCCCAGAGCAGTAAAACCCAGAAAAGTTTTACCCAATGACTGTTAGTTTTCACAGGCGACTCGTCGCGTTTGAGTAGCCAGAATAATCCTCAAGAAAAGGAAGTCCTGTTTGCGCGTCGAGAGATTTGAGGAGAAATCCCGTTCACGGGTGGCGGAAGGAACCGAACTTGGGATGACTCGAAACGATCCTTGAATCTCATATGCAATCGCGATCAAGGACGATCATTTTTACAACCCGGGGCCAGGCCTCGTTGCCATCATCCCCCCAAGCTGTGATTGGGGTCTGGCCCCGGGTTACCCACTTCCCCTGACAACGCTCGCTCAGCAAGAGAGACCTGCGGGCGGCGGCTCATCGCCCAGGGTTGTTCCCAATTCCTGCAAGAGTTCGAAGGTCAGTCGGTCGCGGGCTTCGAGCGCCTCGAGGTTATCTTCGAGCTGTTCCCTGCTCGAGGCGCCCAGCAGGACCGTTGAGACATGTGGGTTTTCAAGACACCAGAGCAATGCGAGGTGATGGAGAGCGATGCCATATCGGGCAGCTAGCGCACTTAACTCGCGGGTCTTGGCAATCTGTGCCTGTCCTTCGGGTGAGGCGAACTTCCCCGCCAGCCACTCATATCCCGTTAAGGTCATTCTTGAACCCGCCGGTATGTCCTCGTTGTACTTGCCTGTCAGAAGGCCTGACGCCAGCGGCGAGAAAATGGTCGCTCCGATGCCAAAGCGTTCAAGCACCGGGCGCAACTCCACCTCGAATCTTTCCCGGTCAAACAGGTTATACCGAGGTTGCTCCACGGAAGGAGGCGTGAGATGCCATCGCTCCGCCACGTCGTAAGCCTCCGCAATCTGTTGCGCATCCCATTCTGAAGTTCCCCAATATAAGACCTTACCCTGTGTGATTAGATCGTGCATGGCACGAACGGTTTCCACTATGGGCGTCTCGATGTCGGGTCGATGACAGAAATACAGGTCGAGATAATCCACCCGCAATCGCCTCAGGGCTGCATGACACGCCTCCGTGACGTGCTTCCTGCTCAGGCCGATCTGCGTGGGCTTGGAGCCACCCCAGAACACTTTGCTCGAGACGCACCAGGTATCCCTTGGTTTGTCCAGGGTTTGCAGCGCTTCGCCCATGAGGCGTTCCGATTCACCCTGCTCGTAAGCCTCTGCATTATCGAAAAAATTGACGCCCTGATCATAGGCCAGGGCCAACATGTCGACTGCTGCATTGCCCTGGACCTGCCGGCCAAAAGTGACCCATGAGCCCAAAGAAAATTCGCTCAGCTTCAGACCCGAAATGCCCATCCTCCTGTATTCCACTGATTGGTCTGCCTTGGTTGCCGCGTCTTCCGCCCGGGAAGTATATCCATCAACCGATGGTCGTGAAATCTGCCCGCCGGGACGATCATCCGGCATGGGCGGCTGATCTGGTTAGGTAACATTGCAATTTATGACCTCGGTAGGCCAAACTGCGGCTCCAATGACCGACTCGCGACGACAAATCATCATCGACTGTGACCCGGGGCAGGATGATGCCGTGATGCTTTTGATGGCCATGGCAATGCCCGAGACCCTTGATATTCTTGGGATCACTGCCGTGGCCGGAAACGTTCCGCTCGAATTAACCCAACGTAACATTCGAATCATTCGTGAGTTGGCTGCACGACCGGAAATCCCGGTTTTCGCAGGATGCGCCCAACCACTCGAGCGTGAGTTGATTACGGCCGAAAATGTTCACGGCAGCACGGGCATCGATGGTGCTCGCGTCATAGAACCGCGGCAGCCTCTGGCACAGGAGCATGCTGTCGATTTCATGATTGACACCCTCACCGGTGCCGCTGAGCGATCCGTTTCTCTCGTGCCCACGGGCCCGCTCACAAACATAGGGAGCCTGTTGAGGCGACGACCCGATCTCGCCGACCGTGTCGAGGAGATCGTGCTTATGGGAGGCGCCATGCGGGAGGGCGGCAACGTCACGCCCTCCGCCGAATTCAATATTCGCGTCGACCCGGAGGCCGCAGAAACGGTGCTCAGCAGCGGCATAAAAATCACCATGGTACCCCTTGATGTCACGCACCAGGTCCTGGTTGATCGCGAGAGCCTGGCTGAGATTCGTGGCATGCGCTCTGAAGTGGCGCGAGCCACTGCGGGTATGCTTGAATTTTTCAATCGCCATGATTCCGAGAAATACGGCAGCGAGGGCGCACCGCTCCATGATCCCTGCACAATCGCCTGGATCCTTCGACCGCAACTCTTCGAAGGCCGACAGTGCAATGTGGCAATAGAAACGCAATCCCCGCTGACGCTGGGCCACACCGCAGTTGATTTCTGGGGCGTGACGCAACGCCCACACAATGCCCTGTGGCTGCATAATGTCGACCGACAGGGTTTTTTTGACCTGCTGATAGAGGCTTTGGCGCGTTATGAGTGAGGGCGAAGTCCGCATTGCCGTGCTGGGTTCCGTCAACCTGGACCTGGTCGCCAGCGTACCCCGGTTTCCTGAAGCAGGCGAAACGCTCAGCGGAGCGACAGTAAAGCACCACCCGGGTGGCAAGGGTGCCAACCAGGCACTAGCGGCACGGCGCCTCGGTGCCGAGGTCTCCCTGGTCGCCTGCCTGGGCACCGACCCGGCCGCAGACGAGGCCCTGGCGCAGCTGCGTGAAGAACAGGTCCAGCTTGATTCCTGCAATTTCCTCGCGGACCACCCGACCGGACTCGCGCTCATTCTCGTCAACGCAGAAGGCGAAAACCAGATTGTGGTCGCGCCGGGCGCGAATGCCGCGTTCACCCCGGACCTAATGAAATTGCCTTCCTGCGACGCGCTTATTGCGCAACTCGAAGTGCCGCTGCCCACCATCGCGACTGCCGCGAATCACCACCAGGGGTTTTTTGCCTTGAATGCAGCGCCTGCTCGCCCAGTCGATCCACAACTTCTCGCCAGGGTGGACCTGTTAATCGTTAACGAGCTCGAGGCTGCAACGCTGGGGGGCAATCTGGGCAAATATCGCGGGCTGCTCGCCAAGACGCTCGGGGGACGCGGGGCCATATTGTACCGGGATGGCGAGGAGATCGCCCGGTCCGAACCGCCCAGGGTGGAGGTCGTAGACACAACCGGTGCCGGTGACGCGTTCACCGCCGCCCTGACCGTGGCCCTGATGGAAGGTGAGAGCGCGGAATCCGCACTCGACATCGCTTGCCTGTCCGCTGCAATCAGCGTCACCCGTGCCGGCGCGCAGAGTGCACCCACCCGAGACGAAGTGAATGCCTGGCGATCTCCGGCGGCACGGTGATGTGCAAACTGGCGCGCCGATGAATTGAAGCGGTCACTCAGGGACTGGATGCGACCGGGAAACATCTAGCAAAGTGACCGTGCTTTTGCCACAATCAGGTGTCCAAGGGGAACTGGTTCTTTTTAGATCACGGAGTTCATCATGCGTCGCGGCAGAAAAGCCCGTCATGCCAATCCACCCAAAGCGTCGGCGATCCATCCCGGGATGCGGGGTGGGCAGTACCGCCCGCTCAGTGATGCAGACGTGGTTCGGGTCAGCGACGCGGTGTTCGATGTCCTTGAAAACATTGGCATGGGAACGCCCATTCCCGTTCTTGTTGAGCATGCCCTACCGAGAGGCTGCCACCTGAACGAACACGGTCGGCTGTGTTTTCCGCGCAGCCTGGTGGAAGACGTGATCGCATCAACGCCCAAAGCCTTCCCCTTCATGGGGCGCGAATCCCGATATGACCTCGAACTGGGCGGCGACCGGGTGTTTACTTACGGCGGTGGAGAAGCCGTCAACATGCTGGACCTCGGAGCAAAATCCTACCGGCCGTCTCGCCTGGAGGATATCTACGACGCCGCACGTGTCGTGGACAAGCTGGACAACATACATGCGTTTTCGCGCCTGGTTGTGGCCACCGAGTTTGAAAATCAGCTGGAGTGCGACATCAACACCGCTTATGCCAGCGTCGCGGGCACTGCAAAACATACCGCCCTGACCTTCGCGGATGCATCCCATGTCGCCCCCGTGCTGGAGATGCTGCACATGATTGCCGGCGGCGAGAAGAAGTTTCGGGATCGACCGTTCTGCCACGGTGGGGGTTGCGCAATTATTTCACCCTTGCGTTACGGCGAGGACAATTCAGAAGTGTGCGTAGAGTCGGTCAAGTTCAACGCACCGGTTTGGATTGTTGTGGCGCCGCAAGCTGGTGCAACGGCACCTGCGGCGTTGGCAGGCGCGTTGGTGCAGTGCGTCGCAGAAGCGATTGCCGGCCTTTTGCTCGTTGATATGGTCGCACCCCGGCATCCCGTCATCGTCGGCCCCTGGCCCTTCGTATCCGACCTGCGCACGGGGAGCTTTACAGGTGGCAGCGGCGAAGAAGCCATCATCAGCGCGGCAGCGGCCCAGGTCATCAACCATTACGGGCTGGTGAGTTCGGTGGGCGCTGGCATGACCGACGCCAAAGCACCCGATGCGCAAGCAGGATTCGAGAAAGGTATCGCGGTTGCCCTGGCCGCGCTCACCGGCTGCAACAATGTTTCCGAATCAGCAGGCATGGTCGGCAGCCTGATGGGTCTCTCGCTGGAATCACTGGTGATTGATAATGACATGTTGGGGCAGGTCATGCGGGCAGTGCGTGGCATCGAAGTCAATGACGAAACGCTGTCACTCGACGTGATCCGTCATGCCGTGCACGGCGAAGGACACTTCCTGCGCGAAAGCCAAACACTGGACCTGATGCGCAGTGAATATCACTATCCCGACCTCAGCGATCGCAGCACGCCGGCTGAGTGGGCGGACGCTGGTGCCAGGGACATTCGCCAGCAAGCCGCGGAAAAGGTCAGGGAGATTCTTTCCACGCACTATCCCAGCTACATCGACGCCGCAACCGATCAACGGGTGCGCGATCATTTTCCCATCCGGTTGGCGCAGGAGTTGATGGTTCCGGGCAATCCCCGGTGGGCACTCGGCGCCGATTAAAGACTCGACAAAAGTCAGCTCAGAACTGTCAATTCCGACAGTTAATGAAATATTCATAATTCTTCGATAATGAGGCCGTGATATGAACGTCGTGGTGCTCAAGGACAAGGGCATCGATAAACACCAAAAAGAGATGATAGGGAACATCAAATCAATTGGCGAAGGGCTGACAACATGAAAATCTTGATCACATTGAGCATCATCATCGGCGCAGCGACTGCTACATGGTTCGGTTTGCACAACGACCTGACCGCTGACACTGAGAAACTCGAGCTGTCCGGAACAGTCGTTGATGTGCTGGACGGAGATACGGTCAAAGTCACCATCGACGGGATTATTCGAAGAGTTGAACTGGCCGGAATCGATTCGCCCGAGGAAGGACAGCCTTTCGGCAATGCGGCGAAATATTTTCTCTCCGACACGGTTAATGGTCGCAGTGTCACCCTCACAAATGTCTCCACGAACGATTACGGCGATCTCGTGGCGGAAATCATTCTGACCACGTTTTCCGTAAACGGAATGATGTTGACCAATGGCTATGCATGGGCGGAACGTGACCGGGGACGGAATTCGCACAAGAAGGGTTTGGAAACCCTCGCACGCAACAAGTCGCTCGGGCTCTGGCGGGACAGTAACGCCACCTCGCCCTGGGACTACCGCGAAATGCTCTCAAACTCCTGACCACCCTCACCATCGCTTCTGCAAACCGCCCGCCCAGCTGAATGGCGGGCGGTTCCGTTTACAGGAGCAAGCCTGCTCTCTTCCCAAAAGACCGTTCGCGGCAATTTGCATTCGCTCGCGCCAAGCCATACTGCGAATCTGCCCCGAAGCCTTGCCATGACGTGTTCCTGTCGCCAATCAAAACCGCGGATGGCTGTCCTTCTCCGCTAGCCGGTCACTGCAGGTCTTACCCGCTTGTAGTTGACGTTGTGCGTTAAGAATCTGGCACAATACACTTCGCAAGAGGGTCCGAACAATGATGCAGAAGCTTTCAGAATTTCAGCATTGGATGGCCTTGGAGATGGGGCAATCCGCAGCGGCTAATTGGGCGGCGACCATCATCATGATGCTTGCTACAACTCTTGTTTTCCTTGCTTTTTGGTATCTGTTCAATCGCTTGACGCGAGCGCTCGACACGTTCATTGACGACAACACCGGTGATCGCATCACCTCACTCAGGATTCAGAAGCAGGCCCTGGTATCCGAGGAAGACCTCAGCCGCGTGCTGCACGGCATCGTGCGATTCATCTGGTGGATCGGGAGCGTGTTCCTGTTTCTGCTGTATCTCAATAGTGCCCTGAGTTATATCGACTGGTTCCACGAGCTGACGGTCAATATTTTCAGCGTGATTGCCGGTTCGCTTGCCCTGTTTGTTCGCTCAGTGGTCGGTTATTTCCCGAACCTCGTCATCATCCTGCTTATCACGCTGATTACACGGTTGTTTTTGCACCTTGTCCAACTGATCTTCAAAGGCATTCGCAGCCAGCGCATTCGCATACCGGGTTTTTTTCCAGAATGGGCCCGGACCACGTTCAATCTCGTTCGAATCGCCGTGATCATGCTGGCGGTAGTCGTCATTTTCCCTTATCTGCCCGGGGCGGAATCCCCCGCATTCAAGGGCCTGTCGATCTTCTTCGGGGTTCTTCTCTCGCTCGGGTCAACAGCAGCCATCGCTCACATCGTGGCGGGCATTGTGATTACCTATACGCGGGCGTTCCGCATCGGAGACCGAGTTCGTATCGCGGATACAGAAGGGGACATCATCGAGCGCAATGCCTTTGTTACCAGGGTGCGCACGCCAAAAAACGTGGAAGTTGCCATACCCAACGCGATGGTTATGAACAACCACATCATTAACTACAGTGCCCAAGCGAGAATGCAAGGGGTCTTGCTGCATACCACCGTGACCATTGGTTACGAAGTGCCGTGGCCCAAAGTTCATGAACTGCTGATCGAAGCGGCGCGACGGACCGAGCATCTTGAGCCGGAGCCCGAACCCTTCGTGCTGCAAACGGCGCTCCAGGATGACAATGTCGCTTATGAGCTCAATGCTTACACGGCCAAGCCAAGCGGAAAAACCCGGATCTACTCTGACCTGCATGCCAATATCCAGGATGTCTTCCGTGAGGCTGATCTCGAGATCCTGTCACCGCGGTACCGTGCTGTGCGTACCGCAGCCAGTTCCACGGTGCCCCCCAACATTGGGGACGACCTCGAAACTCCGTAATACTGATACCACGCCTCGCTTCTGAGCCGATCCCACAAGACAGGGCCGCTGCATGTGGACATTACCGCTGACTGCCTCAGCCTGCGATAGACTGCGTGCTCCCTCCATCAAACAGCAGGGCGGCGGGCATGTCCAGTGTCAGGGCCACGGGACAGTGATCCGACATCGGCACATCCACGACACACACGTCACGAGCGGGAATAGCCGGGCTGAGCAAAATGTGATCGATCGACCGCTGTGGCTGCCAGGACGGATAACTGGCCAGCCCTTCAGTCGGCGCCTCAAGCCCAAGCCTTGTACGAAAAGTCATGACCTCAGGACTGTGCGCTGTGGTGTTGAAATCGCCCATCACGACGAGATGTGGCAGCCCTGAAAGACGCTCCGCAAGGTACTCCAATTGCCGGCACCGCGCTCTACGACCCAACGCCAGGTGCACAACGACCACCACCAGCCCCTCTTGCTCGCCGAACCGGACCTCCAGGGCGCCTCGACCTGGTATCGCGCCCGGCAGCCGGTGTTGCTCGACCGTTTGCGGCGACCAGCGGGCGAGAAACCCGTTACTGGTGAACGTCATGGTGCCCAATTTCCGGGTTGCCTGGTTAAACCAGTACGGTATTGCCGCGTGCGTCGCGATGTAGCGGGACTGGTTAATGAACCCTGAGCGCAAGCTGCCCGCATCGGCCTCCTGCAGTCCGACCAGGTCATACTCACCGGCCAGAGCAGCGATGGCGTCCAGGTTCTCCGTGCGCTGAGAGTGGGGCAGTATTTGCCGCCAACTGTGCGTCACGTAGTGGTGAAAACGGTCGGTCGATGTCGCTGCATGGATATTGAAGGTCAGCAACTTTACCGCCACGGACTCAAGCCCGCACCCTGATCCTGATTGAATATTCAAGCTATCTTCGCCCTTCCCTGCCGAGCAGTGTCACTCTACCACGCTGCCCGTCGCGGAACAGCCCATCTGGAGTCGTGGCATAAAGATAGACATCCAAACGCGCCACTTGTTCGTTTGCCCCCGTCACGAGGCCGCTGGATTTTGCCAGGGCATCTCAGCCCATCGGGCCGCGGCATCGGTCTTGCGAATCTGCCCGATGGACTTGAAAATGATGATTGTCAGAGCAAGTTGCGAGCGGTAATGGACCACGACATCACACAGGGCCGGAGCATCGGACGTGCCGTTCTAACGGGTGAGATCACTGCCACCGAGGCTGTCAAGTATTGCCTCGACCGAATCGAGCGTTTTGACTCACAGGTCGCTGCCTTTGAATGTCTCCGCCCTGAGCCGGCCCTGGCGGAGGCCGCGGCCTGTGACCGGGGGACGCGAAGCGGTGTCTTGAAAGGCTTGCCGTTCGCCGTCAAAGACATCTTCGACACCTGCGACCTGCCTACCGAATTCAACTCCCCCTACTACCGCGGCCACAGACCCGCGCGCGACGCAGCCGCGGTGTCGCTGCTGCGCCAAGCCGGCGCGATCCTGATCGGAAAAGTCAGTACCGTTGAGTTTGCGGGCGTTGGTGCCATTCCGGAAACCCGGAATCCGCATGATTTGTCACGGTCTCCGGGCGGGTCCTCTGCAGGCTCCGGGGCAGCGGTCGCCGCAGGTATGGTGCCACTTGCAATGTCGAGCCAAACGGGCGGGTCCACGATTCGACCCGCGGCATTTTGTGGAGTCGCGGGCTTTAAACCTACCTGGGGCCGGGTGCCCACGGAAGGCATGAAACCTTTCTCTCCCTCGCTCGACACCGTGGGTTGGATCGCCGAGGACTGCCTGGTTCTGGAGCACGCCGCCAGGGCCTTCGGGGTTTCAGCTGGAAAAAAGGCCAACACACGGCCTTTAAAGTTGGGTCTGTACCTGACGCCCTTTTCGGATTCCATGGACCCGGCAACCCGATCCATGCTCGACGAGAGCGTGGTGCGGCTCTCCGGGGCCGGACACGAAGTGTCCCTGGTTGCAGGGCCCGACGAGGCTGCGGCCCTGAACGATTGGCAGGATGTGGTGATGCTGGGTGAAGGACAATTTGCCTTGCGTGCCGAGTACCAGCGCAATCCGGATATTGCGCATCCGGGGGTGAGCAGCCTGGTTTTGAACGAGAAGAATATCAGGGCCGAACAGATCAACAGGGCGAAAGATCAGATTCATGCGATGCGACCCCGTTTCGATGAGGAACTAGCAGACTTTGATGCGTGGCTCGCACCTGCCGTACCTGGCATCGCCCCACCATTTTCCGAAGGTAACGGATTGGCCACCTTCAATCGATTGTTCACGGCCCTGCACGTGCCCTGCCTGACGTTGCCCGGACCATCAGCGCCCGGCGGCCTGCCATTGGGCATTCAACTCATTGGTGCCAGGGACAGCGACTTTCGCCTGCTAGCCGCAGCACAGCTGATCGAGAGTGCTCTCAATCAGGCTGGAAGCTGAGTGTCGGCAAATCATGGACTGAGCTCAGCGACTCAAGTCCTCTCGCAGCGTCAAATAATTCCCTGGCCGACGCTGCACCTATCCTGGGCACGCTGCAGTCCATGAATTTTTCCTGCAACTCATCCGTGCTCATCGGGTTTTCGCCGTGCCCGAGGAATCGGTACACCCACTCGCTCTTTAATTGACGCCCATCATTCATATCGACACTCAGCCAATCGTAGCGAGCACCAACAGGGTAGGACGGATCGTCATCGGGTCCCGTCTCGGTATGAACCTTCTCAATAAGCGCCTGAACCTCGGGACTCTGAACAACAGGGTCCCGGAGTTCAGCAAGACCCACACGCCCGAAGAGCAAACCGGCGGCCACGCAGAATTCCAGGCTGAATCGCGCTTCTGAAGCGGTCCAGGGTCGGTGTAAACGCATGACGGCGGCATGCTTCTCGCTGACCCGGACGGTGACCCGTGCGATGGATTCCGGATCGGGGGAAAAATCTCTATGCACCTGAATTGCAGCATCGATCGCCCGCTGCGATGCGCCCACCGTGGGGTGCCGCTTGATGTTGAGAGAGCCGGCGGCGGACATCCACTGCCGTCCGAGATGCAATGCGGGAGAACTGCGGTCGACCCGCTGGCGCGGCGAAAGTGCGGCCATCAGCCCGCCATCACCATCAAGGGCATGAGGCCCGGCGTCCAGTCCCAGACAGGCGAGCTCCACGGCGACAACGCCAGCCTCTGCGGCCCGGCCGCCTTGCCAGCATTTCGCTGCGGAGCCAAAATTATCCATCACCCCACCACCACTGACTGCGGCCAAGCCCAACGCATTGCGGCAGGTATCGGCATCCACCCTGCGCAGTCGGCATAGTGCAGCCGCCACGCCCAGAGCACCGAATATTCCGGTTGGATGCCAACCCTTGGAATGCAGATGATCCGGTTCGCGTTTGAAGAGTGTGCCCCAAACTTCGAACCCTGCGAGGTAAGCCTGAATCATTTCTGCCCCCGAGGCGCCGACGCGTTCTGCATCAGCGATGATCGCCGGCACGAGCAAGGCCGATACGTGGTTGCTGTAGGCGTAGTCGTCAAAGTCCAGTGCATGGGCTGAAGTGACCCCGACCAGCGTTGCGGCAGCGGGAGCGCTGCGTTGCGCGCTCAGTAAAAGGCGACTCATACCCCCACCCGGGAGTTCACGCACCTTGCTCAGCAGCAGCCGAGTAACCGTTGCCGACTCACCCGCCACCATGACGCCCAGGCAATCTGTAAAGCCATTGATCGCCGTTAGCCTGGCCGCCGATGGTGGCTCACCGGTGTGCTCAGCGCTAAGGAACTCAACAATGGATTCAGTTAATTGGGCCATAAATAGCGGTTTTCCATGTGCGGTTTGATTCGCTCAAGATCATTGCGTTTTTTAAATTTTGGTATACCATTTAGACTTATGAGCCGTCAATCGAAACCGGAGATCTGTGCGTTTTCAGTACGGCCTGATCGGCAGATCATCTCATGAGCCAGGTTGCGGAAAAAGCCTACCAGGAAATCCGTGAGCACATTCAAAGCGGCGCGTTCCGCCCAGGACACCGCCTGGTGGAGCGAACGCTGTGCGCTGAACTGGGCATGAGCAGGACACCCGTTCGCGAGGCATTGCGAATGCTGACAGCGGAGGGACTGGTGCTCAGCAGGCCACGCCGAGGCATGGTGGTCGCCCGGCTCAGCACCGAGGAACTGGAGGAAATTTTTGAAGTCGGCGTTGTGCTGGAGTCCTATATCGCCTCCGTTGCGACGAGGAAAAATGGAGGCAAACCTCTGCCAGAACTCAGAAAAATCATGAACAACATGGAGCGGCTCCTGAACCAGCAGCCTCCTGATGTACAGCAATACATCGCGTTTGACCGCGAATTCCACCAAACCATCATGAAACTGGCCGCCAACCCAAGACTTGAGCACATGCTGCGAACCGCCATGGACACACGGGCACTTAACCTGGTCTTTGCACACTACTCCACCGCCGCACTGCAGCGCTCCCTGAACCAGCATGAGACAATCGTCAGAGCCATCGAATGTGGCGATGCAGAATGGGCCGCTTCCGCCATGCGCACTCACATCCTTTCGGGCCGGGCAGGTGGACCATCCGATGCGACCTCGCATTCAACGCCAGAGCGAATCGCCATAACCCCGGTGAAATCATGAACGCCGTATGTTCTTCAGGCTTTTGGTATACCAAAAAGCCGTTTTGGGTGTCGGTGTGAAACGACTGTCAATTGACATCGGCGGCACATTCACCGACCTGTTGTACTGGGACGAGACCTCGGGCACACAGTGCCTGCACAAACGACCCACCACCCCTGAAGATCCTTCCGAGGGCGGGATCCGCGGCATCCTGGAATTGTGCCACAAAGCCGGCGTGGCTCCATCCGAGATCGGTGTCATTTTGCACGGCACCACCATAGCCACGAATGCCCTGGTGGAGCACTCTGGAGCCTGCGTCGGCATGATTACGACTCACGGATTTCGGGACATCTTGCACATCGGCCGAAAAAACCGGCCTCTGAATTTCTCACATGCGCAGGATGTGCCTCGCCAAACACGCCCCCTGGTCGCCCGGAGATATCGAATCGGCGTTCCTGAGCGCATCCGCGCACCTGACGGTGCTATCGAGGTTCCACTGGATGAGAGCGCGGTGCGCGCAGCGGTTCTGCAATTGCGTGCGAGCGGAGAAGTCGAGGCCATCGCCGTAGGTTGCCTGTTCGCGTTCATGAATCCGGCACATGAACAACGAATACTCGAAATTGTCAGGGAAGAGTGGCCGGACGTCTTTGCCTGCGCGAGTCATGAGGTCATGCCCCTGTACCGGGAATACGAGCGTTTCTCCACAACGGCGCTCAATGCCTATCTCGGACCGTTGACCTCCCGGTACATTAAGCGGTTCAGCGATGCACTCGCACGCATTGGCTACGCAGGGCAAATGTCGCTGATGACCTCCGCAGGCGGATTGGTCAGCGCCGATGACGGAGCGAGCGCGCCAGTTTCCCTATTGCTCTCCGGTCCGGTCGGGGCCTTGACGGCAGGCATCGAAACGGGCCGTAACCTCGGCCAACGTAACGTGATCACCCTCGATGTCGGCGGCACCTCGGCGGATATCGGTATTGCACCCGACGGTGAGTTGCGCATGAAGCATCTGCTCGACACACAGGTCAACGGATACGATGTCATGATGCCGATGTGCGACATTGACACCATTGGTGCAGGTGGAGGTTCCATCGCATGGATTGATGAAGGTGGCATGTTTCGCGTAGGGCCGCAAAGCGCCGGAGCATCGCCGGGGCCTGCCTGCTATGGGCAGGGTGGCAGCGAGGCGACCGTGACCGATGCAATCGTGGCATTGGGTTGGTACAGACCTGCTGCGCTTCGGGCGTCCGGGCTTGAGATTGACCGACAGGCAGCCCTGGATGTGCTGGATCAGCGTATCGCCCAACCATTGGGCCTGGGTGTTACCGAGGCCGCCGCGGGCATCGTGCGTGTGGCCGTGCACAATATGGTTGAGGCCATACGCCTGAACAGCGTGGCTCGCGGCCTTGACCCACGGGAGTTTTGTCTCGTCGCTTATGGCGGTGCAGGCGCAGCATTCGCTGCCGCCGTAGCACAAGAGCTCTCGATTCCTGAGGTGATTGTTCCGCCGAGCGCGGGCGTCGGGGCGGCACGTGGCCTGCTGGCCACGGATTTGCGATACCAGCGGCAAGCGACTTTCTGGCAGTGCTTGCGCAGCGCAGCGCTCGCGGACATCACTGCGACAGCCGAGCGTCTGCGAACCGAGTTGGAACAGCGCCTGATACGACACGCGAAAGACACCGATGCGATCCTGATTCATTACGAGGTCGACTGCCGCTACGAAGGACAGGGTTACGAACTGCGCGTTCGGGCACCCGATCGTCCCATCGATGCGCAGTGGTGTGAGGAAGTGATCATGCGGTTCCACCAACTCCACCGACGGCTTTATCACCGGAATTTTCCAGATCGGAAGGTGATGGCAGTCAATCTCTCCGCCACGGGCATGATTCCCACGCCCTCTCCGGGTGAAGCACCACGGCGGGTATCGGAGTACGCCAACGAGGAGTCCCATTTTGCGCGTGCTTTTTTCCCCGAAGGCAACCAGACCATCGAGAAACAGACTCAATTTCTGCACCGCGATGCCCTGCCCGCCGGAACCGTCATCGAGGGACCAGCCGTCGTTGAACAAAATGACACTACGACCGTGGCCCCCCCTGGCACCACGCTCAACGTCCTGGAGGACGGTCACTTGCGAATCACCATGGGCCACGAGGCATGAACCATAAGACCCCGGACATCGATTTTTCTGCCGCAGCCTCCACTGCGATCGGGGCTGATGCAGAGCGTCGCTGGAATCGCGTCCCTGTCGATCCGGTCACGCAACAGGTGATCGGCGGCGCGTTGCGCTCCATTGCGCGAGAAATGGCGGAACACCTGTTCAGGATGGCTTATTCCAGCATCATGCGCGAATCTCGAGATATCGGGGCAGGCCTGCTTGATTTTCACGGCCGCCAAATGTGCGAAAGCGACTCCACCCCGATGCATTGCGGGTCCCTGCCCGCCTACGTCCGCGGCGTCGATCGCATTCATGCGGGGAATTACGCCGAGGGGGATGTGATTCTCCATAATCACCCTTACCATGGCGCTTCGCACAGCCCCGACTATGGCGTGCTGGTTCCGATTTTCATCGAAGGACTGCACATCGGTTTCGCCGGTTGCACAGGGCACATGGTCGACATTGGCGCGGCGAACCCGGGGTTCTCCGTTGATGTCCCGGACTTCTATGCAGAGGGCCAGGTAATCGACGCCGTCAAGATCATCGAGGCTGGTCAGCGCCATCCGGGTGTTTGGTCGCTGATCATGTCCAATGTGCGCACGCCGGAAGCAAACACGGGTGATCTCGAGGCAATGATTGCCTGCTGTGAACTCGGAGCGGACCGCTTCAGGCAACTCGAACAAAAATACGGACTCGACACGCTCATGAGCTGCGCCGAAGACTGGATGGATTACAGCGAGCGCATGCTGCGACAGCAAATCGAGGCGCTTCCCGACGGCCTTTACGAAGCGCCCGAGGCATGGCTGGAAGACGATGGAAAACATTGGGGCAAAGCCTTGCGCATCGCAACGCGCGTTGCCATCAAGGGCAGCGATGTATACATCGACCTGACGGGTTCATCAGAACAGGTGCCTACCGGATTCAACTGCCCGTTCGAGGGCAGCGTGCTGCCAACGGCCAATTTCTCGATTCGAAGTCTGCTGCTCGATGAAGCGGGCATCGGGCGGAATGTGCCGCAAAACGATGGCGTGTTCAGGCCCGTGCATGTCATCGCACCACAGGGCAGCATCTTCAATCCCACACCGCCGCGCGGCTGTGAGGCACGTTTCACACAGATCAACCGGATTCCGGACCAGGTCATGCAGGCCCTCGCTGACGTTCTTCCCGAGCAGGTGACCGCCGGGAACTCCGCCAATGTTTCGTGCTTCGCGTACTCGGGTGAGAGCCCAAGCCAGGGTGATGATTATTGGGTCAATGTGGAAGTCAACGAAGGCGCTTATGGCGCCTGCATGGGTCAGGACGGACTCGACGCCATCGACAATCTCATGGCGAACACGAGAAACAACCCCATCGAGGAAATGGAGCTCAGCGCACCGATGCTGTGTGAGCGCTATGAACTGCGGGACGAGGCCCCCGCAGCCGGAAAATGGCGGGGCGGCCTCGGCGCCATCAAGCGGTGGCGTTTTCTTGCCAATACCCGCGCCAGTTCGACGGGAGACAACCGCAGTGGAGATGCACCCCGTGGCCTGCACGGCGGGCATCCGGGCTGTGGCGGTGCGATCATTCAGAACCCCGGCTCAGCAGCTGAGCAATCGCTGCCGGCGAAAATTTCCAACCATGAATTCAAGGCCAATGATCGGCTGGAAATACGAATGGTCTGCGGCGCTGGTTATGGGAACCCCCTGGAACGCGACCCAGCGGCCGTTGTGTGCGATCTCCGGGACGGTCACCTGAGCGTGGCCGAGGCAGAGCGGGATTACGGCGTTGTCCTCGCTGAAGACGGCTTATCAGCCGACCTAACTGCCACCTTGAGATGTCGATCAGAGCGCTCTGGGGAGAAGCGCGAATGAACCCGAGCAAGCAAGCCGCCCACGCCGGATCCAGCGGCACATCTCCAGGCCAGGGCATGGCTTGGTACACCGTGGGCGTCCTGACCCTGGCCTACCTGTTTTCTTACATTGACCGCCAGATCCTCAGCCTGATGGTGGGGCCGATCAAGCGCGACCTGATGCTTACCGACACGCAGTTCAGCCTGCTTCACGGCCTCGCTTTCGCGATTTTCTATACCTTGTTGGGTATTCCGATAGCCCGACTGGCTGACAATCACAACCGCCGAAAACTGATCGCGATTGGCGTTGCGCTCTGGAGCCTGGCCACGGCTGCCGGCGGGCTGGCCAGAAATTTCGGCCAGTTGTTCATGGCCAGAATCGCCGTCGGTGTCGGGGAAGCCGCGCTCTCACCCGCAGCCTATTCCTTGCTGGCGGACCGCTTTCCGCGTGAGCAACTGGGTCGCGCGATCGGAGTCTACTCTAGCGGCGTATTCATCGGGATTGGCCTGTCTTTCATCATCGGCGGCGTTCTGGTGGCGGGCCTGGAAGCCTCTGGTGGGCTCGCAGTACCCGGACTGGGGACGCTGAGCTCCTGGCAGGCCACCTTCATGATTGTCGGTTTTCCCGGACTCCTGGTCGCCCTGCTGGTCATGACAATTTCTGAACCGGATCGCGTGCACATGGGCGGAGGGCGTGCAGATCAGCGGCTCAGTACAGGGCAAATCGTTCGCTGGATCAAAACCCATCGGCGACTGTACCTGGCGCACTTCACAGGTTTCGCCATGTTGACCCTGTTGTTCAACGCCATCATGGCCTGGGCCCCGGAAATGTTCATCCGCATCCACGGCATCGACCGGGGCATCATCGGCATTCAGCTGGGCCTGCTGGCAGCCATCTTTGGCGGGCTGGGAATCGTCAGCGGAGGCGTGTTCAGTGACTGGCTGTCTCGTCGCGGAAACGAAACAGCACCCATGACGGCCGCATTGGTGGGATGCATTCTGCTCACGCCCTGCGCCGTAGCGGCACCGCTGTTGGCAAACCCGCAGGCAGCCCTATGGATGTTTGCTCCACTGCTGTTTTTTGTCAGTTTCCCCTTTGGGCCCGCCGCCTCCAGCCTGCAGCTCGTTACACCGGCACGCATGCGCGCGCAAGTCTCGGCGCTGTACCTGTTCATCGTGAACCTCACCGGCATCGGGTTTGGCGGCACGGCCACGGCGCTTTTAACCGATTACGTATTTCGTGATCCGATGAAACTGCACCAGGCCATGGCTGCCATCGCCTTGCTGGGCGGTTGTCTTGCCATCCTCTTCATCGCTTGGTCACTTGGTGCATTCCGGACAGCCCAGCGATCGCTGCTGGAGCAGACGGAATGAGACTCCCGCTCGATCATGTCGGGATTTATGGATCGGATATCCATGCCCTTCGTCGTGCCTTCATACGCCTGGGTTTTAAAGTGAGCGAACCCGTCAAATTGCAGGCTGGCACGGGGGACCAGGAAGGGGAGCAGCTGAGTGCCCACATCATGTTCCCGAACAGCTACATCGAGCTGACCTCCCTGCGCCAGGGCCCGGAGGGACATCATCTGGCCGCCTTCGCCAACCAGGTCGATGCGGTGCGGATTCTCGTGCTGGCCTGCGAGGATGCGAACGCCGAGCGCCATCGCCTTGTGAGCGCAGGCCTCAGGGTCAGCCCGGTCTTCGATGCATCAAGGCCACTGGAACACAAGGCAGGCCTTGAGGCACATTTCCGTTGGTTCAGCCTCCAGTCGCCGGCTCTGCGAGGCACGCTGACTGCCTGGGTCGAACATCGCAGTCGAGCTGATGTGTTCCATCCCTCGCTGACGGCGCACCCCAATTCCGCAACCGGAATATTCGGCCTGAAGACACCACACTCTGAATGGCCGGAACCGCTTATGGGGGCTCAGTCAGGAACCGATCTGGAACTTCGGCCTGACTCGGGATCGGATGTTTCGATCACTGGATTGACGATCGGCGTGAAGCGAATGGCAGATTGCACCGCGGTGCTTGAACATAACGGCGTCGCCTGGCAAAAACCGCGCTCGACGGTGCGGATCGAGACGCCCCCAATTCCCGGCATGTCACTGGAGTTCAGTGAATGGACGCCGTCATGATCGCTTCTAAGCCGATGCAGTCCAGGCCATTTCAAGGCTGGCGCATCGTGGCCGCATCGCTCTTCTCCCAGGCCATCCAGGCCGGGATACTCATTTATGCTTTCGGCACCATCGCGCTCGCCGTGGAACTGGAGTTCGAGGTGTCGCGGGCCGAGGTCATGATGTCGGCAACCGCGCTCTCGCTGGTGACCAACATCATCTCGCCCTTTATTGGCCGACTCGTCGACACACGCTCAGTACGTCAATTGATGTTATTCGCCCTGGGCGCGCTGGTCGCCGGCCTGTTTGCACTGAGCTCCACGCAACAACTTTGGCAGGTCTGGCTGATTTTTGGCACCCTGATGCCCGTCGCCAACGTTCTGCTCGGCCAGATGGCAAATACCGCCCTGATTTCACGCTGGTTCGTACGCTTCAGGGGCCGTGCCATGGGAATTGCTGCTGTGGGCACCTCCGTGGGTGGATTCATCATCCCAGTGCTTCTGACAACGTTAATCGAGGATTACGGCTGGCGACTGGCGCTCATGTTACTCGCCGTGGGGACCTTTCTCTGCATGGCGCCTGTGTTGTACTGGATGATCATCAATAACCCGGCCGACATTGGACAGAACCCGGATGGCGCACAGCAACCCGCGTTGTCGCCTGCACCCGAGGCAGAGAGAAACGTGCTTCTGGGCGTCATGAAAGAGCGGGCCTTCTGGTGCCAGACCGTGGCCATTGGTGTCTCACTCTTCGTCTACCTCGGTTTCCTGGCCAATCTCTATCCTCACGCCATTTCGGTCGGCATTCCCACGCACCATGCTGCCGCGCTGCTCTCCATTGTGGCGATCTGCGCCATTGCCGGAAAACTGACTTTTGGATTGGTTGCTGACTACCTCGATCTGCGCATTACCCTGCTGACTTCATTCCTTTTGATCATCCTTGGCGCCCTGACGCTGGGCAACGCAAACACCTACGCCGGCATTTCGAGCGGCGCGGTGCTGTTCGGCTTGGCCGCCGGCGGCTTGTTACCCGTCTGGGGCACGATGGTAGCTCGGAGTTTCGGCACCAGGCGTTATGGCCGTGCCCTGGGCGCCATGAATATCGCGATGGCACCAATCACCATGCTGAGCGCACCCTACGCCGGCTACCTGTTCGATCGCCATGGCTCCTATCACATCGCATTTACCTCCTACGCGGGACTGATGCTCATTGCGGCCATGAGCCTCATCCCGCTGCGGTTTCCGAAACTCACAGAGGTTGATGGGTGATGCGCTGTAACTCATTCATCAGCGAGTGCCTGGCACAACGCGGCATCAAGACAGTTTTTGCGCTGGCGGGCGCGTCCTACACGCACTTGCTTGTCGAATTGCGCAATCGTGGATTCCACATTGTGTCCAGCCGTCATGAATCAGGCACGATCGGGGCAGCCGACGGCTATTCCCGCGTCTCGAATCGACCGGGAATCGCACTCATCGTTGCGGATCAGGGGCTGGCTAACGCAGTCGCAGGGCTCGCCGTCGCACAGCAGGCGGAGTCCGCCGTGCTGGTTTTTGCGACCTCGCTGAAGCTCCTTGTCGGCGCCGATCCAAAACCGGAAGTCGAATTGGCGTCGACCGTGTGCAAAGATATTTACATCGCCACTGATGCCGGTGCGCTCTGCGACGTGTTGCCCACCGCGCTCGACGCCGCCATGCAGGTACCATCAGGGCCGACCATGCTGCTGACGCCGCCCGGCATGTTCACCGCCGACATAGAAAGGTCGGGGCCGACTGAACAGGAATCCAAACCCACACCGCTCCATCGTAAGCACGAGCTGAAAAAAGCCGCGCAATGGATGGAATCGGCACAGCACCCCATAATCATCCTGGGCCGGGGAGCGAGGCAATCGCCCCATCGCGGGGCGATCGGCTCGATGGCCCGGGAGCATGGCATACCTGTGCTGATGAACGGCATGGGACGAGGCGTCATCGAAGAAGACCACGATCTGGGATTCAGCTGGCCCTACGCCCAGCTTGCCGCTGCGGAAGCGGACGTGGTTCTCGTGCTCGGATCGCGCTTGGGCATACGCTTCGGTCACGGGCGTCACCCTCGCTTTTCCAGGGCTGTGCGATTCATCCACGTGGACCTTAACCCCGAACATTTGACCCAATCCCCGACCGGCAGCCTGTCCGTGCTCGCTGACCCTGGTGAGTTTTGCCGGGCGCTTGATCCATTGTTGCGCGAAAAACTTAGGGGCTGCGGCTACCAGCGCCAATGGCTTCACGACCGGCTGGTGGCTCGTGATCAACGCGTAGCAGAATTGAAAAATTCAGAACATGAGCGCATTCACCCTGTGGCACTGCTCGAGCAGCTGGAGAAACGGCGGGCGGATGATTCCCTGCTGGTCGCGGATGGTGCCGATGCGGCCAATTGGCTGTATGCCACCGCGCGCATCAAACGTCCTGCCGGCTTCATGGAGCACTACCCCATGGGCGCGATGGGCTCTTGCACGGCCATTGCCATCGGCGCGGCCGCAGCAGAGCGCGAACGCGAAGTTCGGCAAGCACGGCATGTGATACTGGTGACCGGTGACGGCGCATTTGGTTTCATGCCCATGGAGTTGCAAGCCGCCGCGACCGAACAACTAAAGCTGCTGGTGATCATCGTCAATGACGGAGCCTGGGGCACAGAGCGTCACGGCCAGCGCCGCGAAATCGGCTTCGAAATTAATACGGAATTGGGCCAGCTACCTTACGAAAAGATTGCAGAACTTATTGGTGCCACGGGCATTCGAATCGAATCACCGGGACAGATGGAGCACAGCCTCGACGCGGCATTCAAGGCCAAGGGTACGGTGATCGTCAATGTGCTGATCGACTCGGAGGCTGGCAGGGAACTGAAAGAAAACCCGGATATCAGGATGATCACTTTTGATGACATCAATCCGGAAACTATGAGGTAAAAGCTCCTGGAGGGCTTCGCTAAATTTTGAACCATTGAAAGAGGAAAAGAAGAGAGGGTGAAATGAATAAATTATTATCAATCAACGTGTTATCAGTCTTTGGACTGCTTTTTTCGAGCAGCGTCATCGCCCAGGAAAGCGACTCCGGTGCGCTCGAGGAAATCATCGTGACGGCCGAAAAGCGCGAATCAACGCTGCAAGACACAGCCGTCTCGATCGCGGCCTATCAGGGCGACCTGCTGCAGGACCTGGACATCAACGATGTGCAGGCCTTGATACTGCAGGATCCCAGCATGTCCTTCAGCCGCGCCGGTGGCGAGGGACAAGTCTATATCCGCGGAGTGGGCTCCAATCTGCTCGGTATCGGCCAGGATTCCAGCGTAGCCATCCACCAGGATGGCGTGTACCTGGGCCGCCCGAATTTTGCCCTGTCCAATTTCCTTGATGTCGAGCGGGTCGAAGTGCTTCGGGGGCCTCAGGGCACCCTGTATGGGCGTAACGCCACGGCGGGCGTTGTGAATGTGATTTCACGCAAACCAACCGCTGAGAATGAAGGCTACATCAATGCCTACGTGGGCAATTTCAGCCGAACCGAGCTTGAAGCCGCTTTTGGCGGCCCCATCGGTGATTCGGCCGGATTCCGGATTGCGGGACGCTTTGCCAATGACGATGGCTTCACCGACGACCTGGAGCCTGCTGGCGGCAGCGTCATCGACGATAACAGCTACTACAGCCTTCGAGGAATCCTGGATTTCAAACCTTCTGATCGCCTGAGCGCAGAGTTTATTGTTGATTACAGCGAAGCTGACGGGCACAACCGCAGTGTGCGAAGAAGGGACAATCTGCATACCAGTCAGAGACTGGGCGCACTTCCTAATCCGGACTTCGGTCAAACCCGCAATGAGCTGGCGAGCTACCAGGACTGGGAAGTTTTTGGCGCCACGCTGACGCTGGACTGGGCATTCTCTGACAACATCTCATTGGTATCGATCACGGGTTATCGTGACTTTGATGACGACTTCAGCTTCAACACCGACGGAACCGAACTGTTCGTCACCAATACCCAGTACCAGCGAGAAGCGAAACAGTTCACCCAGGAACTGCGACTTGCCTCTGACAGCGACCGCGCCCTGAACTGGTTGGTGGGCATGTTCTACATGAACGAGGACAAACGCGAGGCCCTGGGTCTTCCCGCGGTGAACTTTGGAGGCAATTTCAACATCTTCGCCAGCAACAGGACTCATGCATACGCATTCTTCGGTGAGGTGTACCTGGACCTCAGCGATCGCCTGCGCCTGGTGGGCGGACTTCGCTACAACGATGAAGAGAAAGATGATCGATCCAAGCGTGGACTGATCTTTTTCACCCCGGACAATGATCCACGCATCAGCGATCCCAATACGATATTGCTGGGTCTCAACCTTCCGAACCCGGATGCCTTCGATTTTCCGTTTGGATCCCGCCAGACGAAAGACAGCTGGACCGACTGGACGCCCAAGGTCGGTGTCGAATTCCGTGCCAATGAAGATTTACTGGTGTACGGCACGGTCACCAAGGGCTTCAAATCGGGCGGCACCAACTCCCTGGATACCTCTCCACCATTCGACCAGGAAGAACTCTGGAGTTATGAAATGGGCGTGAAGTCCGAGCTCAATAACAAACGGCTGATTCTTAATGGCTCCCTGTTTTACTACGACTACGATGACCTGCAGGTATCCACATTTGCCAACGGTACGACCCGCATCGAAAATGCGGCCTCGGCCGACCTGACCGGCATCGAGCTCAGCATGAGCGCCTTGCTCAGCGATGGTCTGACTCTGAACGCAGCCGCCACCTGGCTGGACTCTGAGTACAAGGACTTTGTAACCACATTCGGAAACCTGCCCGATGGCAGCGGGCCCAATGTCGTCAACCTGTCCGGTAATCAGTTAATCAATGCACCTGATTTCAAGATCGTCGGCAACCTGCGTTACGACTGGCGGGTGGGCGGTAACCCCCTCTACCTGTTTGGGCAGGTCACGCACCAGAGCGAGGTCTTCCATTCGCAATTCAACGAGGCGGTGATCGGCCAGGGCAGCATGACGCTTGTAGATCTGCGCGCCGGATATTCCTTCGGCACCGAGCAGGACTGGGAACTGGCAGTCCTGGTGAGGAATGCCACGGACGAGGAGTATTACCAGAATTCCGTCCGCTTCACATCCCTGAGCGACTCCGTGACCGACCCACAACGCATCGGCGCCGCACTGGGTTATCCGGGTGAGGGACGCAGCTACGGTTTACAGGTGCGCTACAGCTTCTGAAGCGTGGTACCGATTGGCACACCCGCGGCGGGACTTCCCGTCGCGGGTCGAGGCACAAACCGTTATCCTATAGGCACACAAATTGCTGGAAAGCCAAGGTGCCCAATGGCTGAAGAATTAATCAGACGCTGGCTGGAAGAGAACAGAATCACGGAAGTCGAATGCATCGTACCGGACATGACCGGACATGCACGGGGCAAATTCATTCCTGCCGATAAATTTATCAAGGAGGACAGCCGGTTGCCTCAGGCCATCCTGGTCTCCACCGTGACCGGTGATTACACCGAAGAGGAGGAAGAGCTCATCGGTGAGACCGACAGCGACATGATGCTGGTCCCCGACCCTGATTCCATGCGCGTGGTGCCCTGGGCCGATGAGCCCACGGCTCAAATCATCCACGATTGCTTTCTGCGCGAAGGTGGCCTGCACCCACTGGCAACTCGCAGTGTGTTGCGCAAAGTGCTGGACCTCTACAAATCTGAAGGCTGGCAACCCATTGTCGCGCCAGAAGTCGAGTTTTATCTCGTACAGAAAAACCCCGACCCCGATCTTGAATTGCAACCACCCGTGGGACGTTCGGGGCGGCGCGAGGCGGGCCGCCAGTCTTACAGCATTGACGCCGTCAATGAGTTCGAAAATATTGTCGAGCAAATGTACGACTACTGCGAGGCTCAAAAACTCGATGTCGACACCCTGATTCATGAGTCCGGCCTGGCCCAGATGGAGGTCAATTTCCTGCATGGAGACCCGCTTGATCTCGCCGACCAGGTTTTCGTGTTCAAACGCACCATGCGCGAAACAGCTTTGCGCAATGGCGTGTTCGCCACGTTTATGGCCAAGCCGATGGCCAGTGAACCCGGCAGCGCGCTGCACATTCACCAGAGCATCGTGGACTCGGTCACCGGACAAAATATTTTCTCCAAGGACAACGGCGAGGAGCACGAGCGCTTCCGTCATTTTGTCGGCGGTTTGCAACACTACACACCGGGCGCCATCGCGTTCTTTGCACCCAGTGTCAATTCCTATCGCAGACTGTCCCCTGACTTTGCGGCGCCGACCAATATGCACTGGGGATACGAAAACAGGACCACGGGCATCCGCATACCGGACAGCAAGCCCCAGTCACGACGCGTCGAAAACCGCTTTCCCGGATCAGACTGCAATCCCTACCTGGCCATCGCCGTATCGCTGGCCTGTGGCTATCTCGGCATGAAACAGAAGATCGATCCCTTGCCGCCACACGCGGGTAATGCCTATTCCGAGCCGCTCACGGTGGCGCGCAACCTCGAGGAGGCCTTGCGACTTCTGGATGAACATGATGACCTCAAGGAGGTGCTCGGAAGTCGTTTCATCCGTGCCTACCACGCGGTTAAGAGTCATGAATTCGAACTGTTCAACAAGGTCATCAGTTCCTGGGAACGGGAATACCTCTTGCTGAATGTATAAACCCTGAACGCTGACCTGAGCCAGACCATGATTGGGTCAAACGGAGCTCAGCTGTCTTCGGACGGCTCCTCCAGGGGCAGCATGACTTCGTTGCGGCGCACGAACCACAGCGAGAAAGGCGCGTTGTAACGGGCCCACTCAGGTGCACCGGCCACTTGCAGATCCTGCGCCCTGACCCACTCGGTCAGTTGCTCCAGGTGCTTTTGATATTTTTTTTCGCTCCAGGAACCGGAATAGCGCATCACCGCCATGCGCCGCGTCGGGATAGCGCGCAGGCTGACGCGCTCGTCAGTCGGCTTGGGGATGGTTTCCATGGTGTACTTGGCCGGCATCATGAAACTGACGACCCATTCATCGTTGTCGAGCTGCTGAGACACCGGGGCCGTCATGGCTATTTTCTGACCTTCCGATTGCGTCACCGGCGCAGTCATGGCGATGCTGCTCTCAGCCTGATTCGCGCCATCGATGTATTTGAACAAGGGCCAGAAGGCATCATTTCCGACCGACTTGAACGAGCCGGCCATGCGCACCTCGGCAACAATTTGCGGCGCATACTCGCGAATTTCGAACGGTCCGTCCGCCAGGACCTGGTCATACTCAGCCTCTTCAGTGGCCTCGGCCGACATCACACCCAAACCCATGCACAACGCCACCAGGGCCATGCACTGAAATGAGCTTCTCAAGTTCATCTTAATTGGCTGTCCTTGCTGCCTCTTCTGTTGTAACCGCTGGAGACCGCCTCCCGGCCGTCGAGTTCCGCCTGACAGGCGACACAGTGTCGAACGCCGGGCAGCGCATTGCGCCGCGCCTCGGGAATGGTCTCATCGCAGCTTTCGCATCGAGCCCGACCGGGCCCGCTGGGCAAACGGCTGCGTGCCTGCGCCACGGCATCTTCGACACTCGCGTCGATCTGCTCCTGCACCGCGTCGTCACGCGCCCAGCCTCCGGCCATGCTGATCTCTCAAGCCCCAGTAGGTGTCTGCATCATGGGGCTAGCCGGAAGCGACGGACTGGCCCTTGGAGCCCAGATCGGCGCAGGCCTCCTGCAGTCTCTCAACGACGCCCTGTTCACCCAGGCGCAGATATTTGCGGGGATCATAGAATTTTTTATAAGGCGTGCCGTCTTCGGGATCGATCTGGTACTTGAATGCTTTCGAATTTTCTTCCACGAACTGGCCAACCCGCTCGGAAAATGCAAATTGGGTATCGGTGTCGATGTTCATCTTGAATACACCGTAACCCACCGCTTCAGAAATTTTGGTCTTCTCAGAGCCGGAACCACCATGGAATACCAGGTGCAGCGGATTGTGACCGGTGGCATGGGTCTGCTCGACCAATGCTTGTGAGTTCTTAAGGATTTCGGGACGTAATTTGACGTTACCGGGCTTGTATACGCCATGCACGTTACCAAAGGATGCCGCCACCGAGAAATGGCCGATGGGGTCGAGCAGTTCATACGCCTGCAAAACATCTTCAGGCTGCGTGTAAAGGCGCGAATTATCCGCGGCTTCATCAAAATCACTGCCTATACCGTCCTCTTCTCCGCCCGTGACGCCGAGTTCGATCTCCAGCGACATGTCGATCCGAGCCATGCGTTCCAGGACCCGGGCACACTCGGAGAGATTGAAGTCGATGGGATCGGCGGAGAGATCCAGCATGTGGGAACTGTACAGGGGCTTTCCAGTCTCTTCGAAAAACTTCTCGCCCTCGTCCAGCATGGCCTCGACCCAGGGAATCAGGGCTCGATTGGCGTGGTCGGTGTGCATCACAACACAAATGCCGTAGTACTCAGCGAGCAGGTGTGCGTGGCGCGCTGCCGCCACCGCGCCCATCACCTTCGCCTGGAATGCATCGGGCATCCCCGCGCCAGCAAAAAACGCCGCGCCACTGTTGGACAACTGAATGATGATGTCGGAGTTGGCCTGGGCCGCCGCTTCCATTACGGCGTTCATGCTATTGGTGCCGACCACGTTCACTGCAGGTAAGGCATATCCGCCCTGTTTCGCCGCATCGACCAGCACAGCGTAATCCGAGCCGGTCACCACGCCGGGTTTCAAGCTTATGTCTGACATCACTTTTCCTCTTTGGATTCGATTGTTGTATCAGCACTGCAGTCAGCGCCTCAAGCCCCCAAGTGTCCAGTAATGGAGTGTTGAATTCAAGTCGGCGAGGCAGCTGAAACGAGCCGATGCCCGACCCGTCTGGGCAAGCTCGATAATTTCCCAGATAATAGCCCAATGAAAGTGCCTGAAAACAATTTTAAAATATTGTTTTTATTGATAATATTTATTTTCTCCTTGCTGGGTGCACACCCGTTGACGGCCGATCATTTCCAGCACCTAGATGGCAGCCCGAAGTTGCGGTCTGCATCCGTGATGGTGATGGATGAAAATGGCCGGGTGATTTTTGGAAAAGATACCGACACCATTCGCCCCATCGCATCGATCACCAAGCTGATGACCGCCATGGTGGTGATCGACACCGGACTGGAACTTCGGCAAGACATCACCATTACCCGCGAGGACCGCGACCTGGTTCAGCTGACCGGCTCTCGCCTGGAAATCGGAGCAACACTGAGTCGGGAAGAACTGTTGATCATCGCCATCATGTCATCTGAAAACCGTGCCGCCAACGCCCTCGGGCGAACCGCGCCCGGCGGCCTCGATGAATTCATTGCCGCCATGAACCGCAAGGCCGGTGAGCTGGGCCTGAGTGCGACACACTTCGCGGACCCGGCGGGTTTACGAGTCGAAAATCGATCCACCGCGGCCGACCTGGTGGGCCTGTTGCGAGCTGCCTATGAGTATCCGCTGGTTCGCGAAGCCAGCATCACGCAACGTTATGAAGTCCGACCCTACGTAAATCGCGGTCCACTGATCTACGGAAACACCAATCGGCTACTCAAAAATCCGAGCTGGCAAATCGGACTCAGCAAAACCGGCTACCTCAACGAATCAGGCCGTTGCCTCGTCATGCAGGCGCAAATCGACGGCGAGGCGCTGTTTATCGTCCTCCTGGACTCATTTGGCAAGTTAACTCCCTTCGGAGACTCCAATCGACTGAGAAAGTGGATGGTCTCAGGTCCTTGACATGCACACAGGCTACTCAGGGCATCGTGGGGTCCACGGATGCTGCGGATGTGGCCCTGCCATCGACACAGCCATCATGAAAAGTCACATCGAGAGCCACCGGCGCGCGCTGTAGCCAGATGACATCACTCAAAGGCCCGGATTCCGGGCCGCTGTGTGGCACACCCGCAGGGCGCCTGAAATAACCACCTTCATGATATTCCCCAACCACGGTGCCCGAAGGCAGGCATTCAGCGAGCCGATATTGTCCCTGAACGAGAAAACCCTCTTCGATCATGGAATGCACTTCCCAGGGAATCTTCATCGAGCCCGACAAGCTGACCAGCCAGGTTCGTGCCGTGGTGAACGGATCGCGCTTGAGGTGGAATATTTCCAGCTTGGCCGTGACGCCAGCTGAAAGCGCAACCTGGGCGGGCTCCCATCCATCGTCGGCATACGACACCCACTGGATGCCCCGGGCCTGCTGCAAACTCACCACTTCCGGGTCAGACGATGGCGGATCGATGAACACCAGCAGGCTGGCTTCTCCATCAGCTGTCAAATTCGGAATATCGGTTGCAGGGGGCACATACACGAAATCGAGCCGCTCCATCGGGCGTGAACCGAACTGCATACGACCCGATAAAACCAGCATTTCAAGAGATTGTGAAACCCTGGGAAAGGCAATTTCACCCTGCCCGGAGCCTGGCGTCAGGATGAGCACGTACCGACCGGTCGAATGATCTGCTGCAATTACCTTGCCGCGCAGGCCAGGCCAAGGGGGGATTTGGCTTTCCTCGACAGTCTCGGCCTGCAGAAAACCGACAAACCCATCGCGACGCAGTGGTCCGTCGACCACTTCAAGGCTGTTCTGAGCCCAAGCCATGGCGCACGTCGTGAGCAGGGCGACCGACGCCGCCATTGTGTGTGTCCATGCATCGCGCATGGAGGCATTATGCGCTAGCGAAGCTGTTCAGGGCGAACATTCACCACGATTTTTTGGATGTCCCGATTCCTATCAAACAGGGCGGAACTCCATTGCACACCGAGCTCATTACCCGTCAGTCCGTGCTTCCCGCCTGCTGAATCGAACACGGTGATGCCCGAGTCTTCGGCAATTCGGTAGATGATCGGCGTGCCACACAAGCAGAACGCGAGCGTGCCTGCTTGGAGTTCTTCCGTTCTGGTCTCGTCACCCAGCCGGAAAGACCAGGTTTCCGCTTTCACGAGGAACTCATCCCGGGACAATAGAACCGGTAAAAAACTCACCGCTCCCGCATCCATGTGCACGCCTAGCTCCAGGTAACGCGACAGCACGTCTTCCTTGACCTGCCCGGTCAACCCGGGCTGCTTGACGCCGGAAAAGCCCGGAGAGTGAGAATAAGGATCGGTTGGAAAAGCCCCGTATTCCCGTGCCGAACTGTGCACCCCAAGGCCTTCCCGGATTTCCACGTATGACTGGTACAGTGCGTCACACAAGTCATCTTCACACTCGAGCAAGCGTGCCTGGGTGGCGACTCGGGCCGCGGCCAGTGCCAGTTTAGAAACCATGTGCCAGTAAACACAGCCAAGCCCCTCGTATTTGAACATCCGGCCTGAACGGCCAGTGAACTTCTGGTGCTGGAACGTGCGCTCATACAGCGCCTTAACGGCCTGGGCTTCTTCCTTCGAGGCCCGGTCCGCCTCCAGCGCCTCTCCCAATTCACGAGCATTGCGGTAACACCCGGCAAACCGGACCTGCCACTCGGAATCCCGGATCAAATATCGGCAGCGATTGTCCCGCACCGCGGCTTCGATGACCGGAACCTCCGACAAGGTAGCTCGGGGAACACAGTTACGGGAGAGGAACCCTGTACGGCCCCGGTCTGGATACAGCAGGTAGCTGCGATGTTTTTCACAATACAGCTCGCTGCGGCGCAGTGCGCTGAGCAAATCCCGGCTGGCCTTTGGCGACAGGTAACCCGACTCCAGCAGGGCCACCTGACCCTCCAGCATGACATCCAGTGCCTCCAGGCCGAAGCCGGTATCACCAAAAGACAGTAAATAATAAGCATGGCAAAGGCCGTCATCACGGCGACCGAGGTCGATCGAGTGGTCCAGCCATTTGCGCAGATTGCGAATGAAATCGATCAGCGCGTGCTTGTCCAGGTGGGCTCGATCGTCCTGTGAGCGGTCATATAACGCCTCACGCCAGGTTTCCGCTGCCCGACCCATTTCATCCATGAAGCGTTTGCGCGACGCATCAGGCACGGCGCCTGCAGCCAGCAGATCATCATGCGCCCGCAAAATTTCGCACGCCCGTTGGAAAAACCAACGCGTCTGCTCGCCAACCGCAAAGTGCTCGGCGCCTGACTCTCCGATGATATCCGCCAGGGTCTGGATGTAGACGCGCAACTGGTACAGGGTCACCATGGACGTGCCAAAACCGACCAGTGCATTGTTGGCGTCATTCCACTCCGGACGCTGCGTGCTCATCCAGATTCCCCCGCCGGGGACCAGGTTACTGACCTTCGCAAGCAAAGGAACCAAGAGCTTTTCCAGGAGATTGACCCGGACAAGCCCTCCCTCGCTGTCATGGACCAGCTGCCCGTCACGGCCCACTTCCTGTACCCGCTGGTGGATCAGGTTCGCTCGCTCATGGTCATACATCACGGTGTGGCGTGGATCCTCGAGTTGCGATGCATAACTTTTCAGCCGATAGGGCACATCGGCATACACGAAAATTTCCCGCTCCAGCAAGTCAATCAGGTCACCCGGGCGGGTATCCAGGGACCGGTCCAGCAGACGCTGGAGGTAGGTCAGTTGGTGATCGCCCCAATATCCGATATTCGACCACGGGTCATCCGGGTCAAGGACCTCCCAATCAAATCCGAGACGTGAAATTCGGTAGGGGTTGTAACCATCCACCGTCGAGGTGTTGACGAATTTGCTGATCATGCCGATCACAAAGCACGGGTAGGAAAGGCTCAGCGCTTCCCAGTTCTGAAATATATCCCGCCAGTTGCCCTGATAATCCAGTCGACTGGACCCATCCTCGTTGCGAACTACGATGGAAAAATTATTCCAGGGACGGCTGGGATCGCCATGGCGACGGCTGAATGTAAGCGGCAAATAGTCGAGTAATAATCGGTCAATGTCCGCATCCGCGACCGCTTCCACCCGCCGCCTTGCATCGGACAGTTTGATGTGGGTTTCGCTGGCAAGCACCGAGGCCAGGCGATCCTGCGCGGTTGAATTGCAGGCACCCACAAACTGCAATAGATCTGACACCACCAGGTGGCAATCCCGATCAAAGGTGCCGCCGCGCATTAGATTAAACAGGACATTGGAGAAATGTCGCCCGGTGCGCATTGAATCGGCGCTGCACTGGAAACCATCTGCAGCCCCCACTCGTTGCCGCAGGCGTTCGGTCCCCGCGTTCAGTTCAGCAGAGATCGTCTCACCCGTCATGCCGTTCTTGATTTCACCCAGCAGGCCCGACAGCGCCGCCGCGCTCTGCGAAACATCTGCAACGACAAACCACTCTTGGTGCTGAGCATCAGAGAGCTCGAATTGGTCGAATACAAAAAACGCGCCCCGCTGGCCCACCTTCAATGCTTCAGGCACCAGAGCCTGGCCGGCCATGAAGTGAGTCAACTGTTCCTCCGAGAGTACAACGCCGGGCTGCTCGAGACCGATGCTCCAGGCCACGCTGGCGCACAGCGCTTCGCTGGGCTCTGCACGGTCGGAGACAATAGAGCTGAGCGAGTACACGCCAGCGCAAACACCGGGAATAGACTCGGATTGTTTGTAGGCATCGACCAGCGTGCTCATGTTGGCCTGCATTTGACGGTCTACGCCCCAGGGCAAAATATTTCGAAGGCCATCGATGACACGAATTTTGAGGTTCTTGTTGCTGTCATTACGCAGATTGACCCGCCTGACGAAACCCAGGCGCTCTGAAGTGCCCCAGGCATAAGAAAAGCAGAGTCCCAGATCCTCGTTCAGTTCCTCGAAAACCAGGCGGTCACCTTCCACGCTTTTATACAGGTTGCGTTCCACCCGGTAGAGCGATGCCCGACGGCTGAAAGGCTCCCATACGAAAGTTTCGGAGTCCGATTCAACGAGCACGCACGAATACGGCCCCGCGGTCTCACTGGCGTCATGAATCTTGTCATCCGTCGTGTACGGAAACAGGGCCATGTCAGGGCTGCGCCGACCGCAGGTGAGTCCGCCCGTGCTCGAAACAAACAGCCAATGGTCAAAACCGCTGACCACGGACATGAAAAATGGCGGTAAGGTCTGGTAGTTGCGAATCCGGTAATAGGAATGACCATCACGCTCGACGAGCTCAACATCACCCCCTTGCTCCGCGAAGAAAAGCGGAGCGTTGCCCGCGCAGACCTGTTGGATGTGCGCCGTCATCTGGCTTACCGAACCAGAAAAGGGATGTTGGCATGTGCGGCACTGCCGCGACCATCTCTGGCGTAAACGAAAAGACGATACGGACCCGGCTCTGAGGGAGCATTGATCTCAACGTGCCCGGGCGCCTTTATCATTACTCGCCCCTCCAGCGTTTCAGGCACAAGCTCCCGGTCTCCACCCTCCTGCTTTGCCTCGCTCTCCCGCATGATTCGCCATTCATAATCCAGTGCATCCCCATCCGGATCGCTGACGAAAACACGAGCCTGCGCCAGGTTGCCAGGCGCCAGGGTGACATTTTCAAACGCTGTCATTCCAGCGAGCTTCATGGATTCAATGCGCGGCGCCCGATTCTCCGGCGCCATTCCGGTCCAGATCCGGTGCATGACATCAATGGCCTCGGTTTCAGACCCATCTTCAAGGAACATGCCATACCAAGTGGGCGTTCGCTCCTGTTTTTGCTCCCAGAGGAACACGTAAGAGCCCAACATCCGGTCCGGATTTCTTGTGATTGCGAGATCCCAGGCACGCTGGTAACTCGCGGCTTTTTGCGAACTGTCTTGCTCTACGGGTGCGCCCCAGGCCGTTGTCCCAACTTCCCAGTGCCCGACCGCGCCCCACTCGGTCACAAAATACGGCCCCCCGTAGCCCGATGCACGAATTCGTTCCTCCAGGTTCACTATATCGCCATACATCTGGATGCTCAGGAAATCCAGGTCGGGCGCCCGTGCGGTCACCGCCTTCACCACCTGCGCGTCAAAACCGGCCAGCGCCGTCGTGGTCGGGTGCTTACCATCGACGTCGTGAATCATTCGGGAAATGTCATTGACCGCATCAAAGACGCGCGGGTTGGAGTAGGACAGGTTCACTTCGTTACCGATCATCCAGGCAAGCAATGCCGGGTGATCCTTGTATTTGACTACTTCCCGGCGAGCCGCTGCCAATTGGTCGGCCACCGCGGCTTCATCATCGTAATCAAACCCGAGCCGTTCCCGGCCGATCTCGATACACATCATTACCGTCAAACCATGTGCCGCTGCGCGATCGAGAACTTCCAGTCCCGTCATCTGACCGTTGTCCGTGCGCCAGGTGCGCAGTGAATTGCCCCCGTGTGCGGCCAGGGCCGCCATGTCGCCAAACTCGAGACCGGCACCGCGGACCTGGTAGGGTTCGCCCCCGCGCAGCAAGTGAAACCCATTCTCATCCTGAACCACCTCGACCGGGATCGCCCCGCCTTTAACGGGCTCAGGCTGGGCGGCCAGTGTTTGCACTGCAACGCCAAGAATCAGGGCCAGGCCGCAGCGCGCCCACAATGTCCATTGTGCCCTCATCAACGCAATAGAACCGATTCGAGTTCTTCCAGGCTCTTACCTTTAGTTTCCGGCAACAGGCGCATCACGAACACGAGACCCACAATGGCGAATACCCCGTAGATCAGAAAAGTCGTGGCGTTGCCCAGATTCTCGAGTTCCCAGGGAAAAATCAGCTGAACGCCGAAACTCACGCCCGAATTGATCAGACCCACGAAGGAAATCGCCAGGCCACGGATGCGGTTGGGGAAGAGCTCGGAAAACAGGACCCACATGACCGGGCCGAGCGAGATCGCAAACCCGGCGACGAAACCGAGGATGCCAAGCAGAATGAGGGTTGGATTCATATCGATGGCGGCGCTCACGAGAGCCGCCTCGTTTGCCGCGTAAACCTCGCTCCCCAGCGCGGTGGTCATGGCTTCACGAAACGCCACGTCACTGTCAAAAGCGATACCCAGCAGCGGCTGCATGGCTGACATATCGACCGGTAGGGCAAGGCCCTCCAGCGCACTGGCCTGCAAGGTATAGGTTGCTGATCCGAACCCCCAGGCCAATACAAGCATGCAGGCAGCTATCACGGTCAAACCGATACCCAGCAGCGGGCGGCGTCCGAGTTTGTCAATGGTCAGGATGGCGATCACGGTAAACACCAGGTTGACCAAACCCACCAACACCGCCTGCATGAACGATGCATCGGTGCCGATCCCCGATTGCTCGAAAATCATCGGCGCATAGAAGAAAACCGCATTGATGCCGGTAATCTGTTGCAGGATGGCTATGGAAATGCCGATGGTCATGATCAGCTTCATGGCAGGACTGAACAGCTCGCCCAGCCTGATGCGCTCATTGCCCGAATCGGCCGCGATGGACTCTCGTACCCCATCGAGGTCAGATTTGGCCTGCTCCGGATCGGCCACACGGTTGAGGATCTCTCGCGCCTCGCCGTCACGCCCTTTCATCACCAGCCAGCGCGGGCTCTCTGGAACCGCATAAAGTGCGAAAAAGTAAAAGATCGCCGGCAGGGCCTCGACCCCGAGCATCCAACGCCACTGCCAATCCCCAATCCCGAGTGCCTGTGCCCAGGCGAGGTCCGAGTCCGCCAGCCCGAGAATCAGGTAATTGCAAAAATAGGCAGCGGAGATGCCCACGACGATGTTGAGCTGGTTAAAAGAAACCATTCGACCGCGCACATCCGCCGGAGCAATTTCTGCTATGTACATGGGCGCGATAATGAGCGCGGCGCCTACGCCCAATCCCCCCACCATGCGCGCAATCACGAGCGTGGCAAAATTCGGCGCCAGGGCCGAGGCCACAGCTGAAACCGCAAACAATACGGCGGCCAGTGTCAGCACCGGGCGGCGGCCTAGCCGATCGCTCAACGGACCGGACAACATCATCGCCAGCGTGGCGGTCAGGGTGAGCGATGCCACCGCCCATCCCAGCTCGATCTTGCTCAGACCGAACTCAGGTTCGATAAACCCGACAACACCTGAAATGACCGAGGCATCAAAGCCCATGAGAAATCCGCCAAGGGCGACTGTCAGCGCGACCCTGGCCGTATACCGTGTACTCCGTTCCATAGATGCCTCAATATTCAGATTTGGGAAGAGTCAGCGTGAATTCGGACTGAAGCGGTGCCGCCGAATCACCGCCGAGCCATACCTGAAAACGTCCCGGCTCGGTGATTTTTGTCATGTTCTGCCCGTAAAACGCGAGTGATTCAGGGGTAAGCTCGAACTGCAATTCGGCCGTTTCACCCGGCTCAAGGTGAACCCGCTTGAAGTCCTTCAGTTCACGGACGGGACGCGTGACATTTCCAACCAGGTCGCGGATATACAGTTGCGCGACCTCGCTCGCGGCGACATCTCCCGTATTTGTCAGGGTCGCAGTGATCTCAACGGGCTCACCCAAAGGCACCTCGACCTCGCTGACCTTCAGGTCGCGGTATTCAAAGCGGGAGTAGCTCATACCGAATCCAAACGGAAACTGGGGCGTGTATCCTGCATCGAGGTGAGAAGAGACAAAGCCCGATGAGTGCTGGGGCATCCGCACCGGGATGTCATCGATGTACCTGAAACTTTCCGCCGTGGCCGGCTTGCCGGTGTGTTTCTGATTGTAGTAAATCGGTACCTGGCCCACCATTCGAGGGAAGGTCACGGGCAGACGGCCACTCGGCGAGACCGCTCCCAGCAGCACGTCGCGGATAGCCGGCCCACCCATACTTCCGGGGTGCCATGCGTACAGGAGCGCATCGACATCCTCCAGAATGTTACCCAGTGTCAATGGGCGCCCCGCCATAATGACCGCCACAATGGGCTTGCCGGCATTCTTCAGAGCCTGGACCAATGCCGCCTGGGCACCCGGCAGATCAATGTTGGCGCGCGAATGAGCTTCGCCCGAGAGTATCGACTCCTCGCCAAGAACCAGCACGACCACGTCCGATGCTGCAACCGCCTCAAGTGCGGCGTCAAAACCGGCATGAGATTGATCGCGGGAGTGCTGCAAAGCGCGAACGTAGCGGACCTTGTCTGCACCCAGCGTTGCTGCCAGTGCCGCACGCGGCGTTTGGCTGAGATCCGCCTGGCCGTCAAACACCCAGGTACCCATCTGCTCGTATCCGTCATCCGCCATCGGCCCGATCAAAGCCAAGGTGTCCAGAGATTCGGCATCAAGGGGTAAAACACCCTCGTTTTTTAAAAGGACGAGGCTTTCCAGCGCCGCCTGCCGGGCGACCTCAAGGTGCTGCTCGTTGCCCCTCGCGGGAAAATCGTCGGGGTTGGTGTAGGGGTTTTCGAACAAGCCCAGGTGGAATTTGATGCGCAGTATGTCTGCAACCATCCGGTCAATTTGGGAAATACTGATGCGGTTGTCCTCGAGCAAACTTTCCAGGTGGTTCGCATAGACCGAGGTGGCCATTTCCATGTTGACCCCGGCATGCAGCGCGGCGGCGGCCGAATCGCGGTCGTTGGCCGTAAATCCGTGAATCCTGAGCTGTTCGATTGAGGCCCAATCACTGACAACGAACCCGCCAAAGCCCCATTCCTTGCGCAACACATCGGTCATCAGAAAGCGACTGGCCGTGGCCGGCACGCCATTGAGGTCGCTGAAGCTGGCCATCACGGTGGCGACACCTGCCTCAACTGCTGCCTCGAAGGGCGGCAGAAACACGTTGCGCAATTCGTTCTCCGGAATATTCGTGGTCGCGTAATCGCGACCCGCCTCGCTGGCACCGTAACCCGCAAAATGCTTGGCGCAAGCTGCGATGCTGCCCAAACCGTCGAGGCGCTCTCCCTGGAAACCCCTGACCATGGCCGCAGCCATTCGCGAGGTCAGGTAGGTGTCCTCACCCAGGCTCTCGGCAATTCGACCCCAGCGCGGGTCGCGAGTCACGTCAAGCATTGGCGCGAATGTCCAGTTCACGCCGGTGGATGCCGCTTCAGTCGCAGCCATGCGAGCACCCCGCTGTACCAGTTCCGGATTGAAGGTGGCCGCGAGACCGAGCGGGATGGGCAGTACCGTGTTGAAGCCGTGGATGACATCGCGCCCAATCAGCAGGGGTATACCTAATCGGCTCTCCTCAACAGCAAGCCGTTGCATTTCATTGACCACATCAACCCGGACTTCATTAAGGATCGAGCCGACCCTGCCTGACCTGATCCGCTCGCTGAGGTCGGGACTCAGGCCGTTGTCCGAGTTGAGTTGAGCCAGTTGGCCGATTTTCTCGGAGAGCGTCATCTGCGACAGCAGGCCCTCAACCCGATTTGCTATTTGCTGCTCATCCCTTGCTTCACCCGGGGCGGCAATCCACAGGCCGCTCACAAGGAGACAGCCGAGTGATGCGACACGGCGTAAACCATGTGGGCTGCAAGGCTGTTCCGCTGGCATAGCAGGGACTACCCCTCCGCTCCGGGGCACTGAATTGATGATGCCCGGTTGACGAGCTCAGGCTGGAAAACATTTTCCAGTTCGAGCGACTTGTCCCCGTAAACATTCTTCAGGACCCATTGCACCGCCATCCGGCTCATATCGGTCACGGGATAATTGATCGTCGTGAGCTTAGGGTAAAGAAAACGCGCCCAACGCACGTTATCGAACCCCACGATAGAAATGTCTTCGGGAATGCTGCGACCGCCCGCACGAATGGCTTCCATCGCACCCGCGGCCATTTCATCGTTGGCGCAGACCATGGCGGTCAGGTCGGGTTCTTTTTGCAGCAAGTCGCTCGCGCACTGGCTGCCTGAGCTTTCCAGGTAATCGCCCTCAGCGAGCAGACGCGGGTCCCATTGCACATCGAATTCGGCCAGGGCCCGCTTGTGGCCATTCAGCCTGGCCAGTGCGTCAGCCCATTGCAGGGGGCCGGAAATGTAGCCGATTTTTCGGTGACCGAGCTCCAGCAGGTGGAGCGTCGCCTGGTAGCCGCCCTGCTCATTGTCCAGCGAGATGCAACGGTCGTGAAGGCCCTCAGCCTCACGGTTGATGAGCACAAATGGCAACAGGCTGTCACGCTTGTCGATGAAAAACTGGCTGGACAGCGCTTCAACGTGCAAGATCAATGCATCGCATTTGCGGCTCGCGAGAAGGCGGATGCCCTCTTTTTCCTTCTCAGCGTCACTGTGTCCCGCGGCAAAAAGCGCGAACTTGCCTGCTTTCCTCAACTCATCTTCGATCGCGCCCAGCATGGAACCGAAAATTGGTCCCTTCATCTCGGAAACGAGCACGCCGACGCAGTTCGAACGATTCGACGCCAGGGATTGTGCGATCTGATTGGGCTCGTAATCCAGCTCCGCCATGGCAGCGAGAACACGTTCCCTTGTTTTCTCACTCACCCGGCCGCTGTTATTCATCACGCGGGACACGGTCGCAAGGGAGACGCCAGCCAGCTCGGATACTTCGTAAATGGTCGCCATGGGTAAACCGTCTCCCTCGGACCTCTTGACCCCTTTGAGCGGGCTGAAATCCTGTTTTGATCTTTTTGGTTGTATCTACAATCCCCGTGATGCTTCGAGAACACCTGCCCGACGGATTCAACTGCCTGCCAAACGCCGTACGACACGAAAATGTAAGCGTTTACATTCTAGCCCGGTCAGTGGAGAAATACAAAGGTTTATTACCTCGGGAAGCAGTGCGCAGGCTTAACGAGAGAATTCATACACGCGAACATAGTCAACGAGCAGTTGATGAGGAAATAAGCTGTCATCGATCCCGCCACCTGCCCTTCCCCATGCTCCACCGATCGCAAGATTCAGTATGACGTGGAAAGCCCGGTCGTATGGCCAAGCCTGCCAACCCTCATTTTCATTCACATAACTAAAGTAATGCTGCTGGTCCACGAACAGGTCAATGCGCTCCGGGAACCATTCCACGCTGTAGGTATGAAATCCCTGGCCAATGTCATCGATAATAATCCGGCCCTTTCGCTGCCGCCAATTCGCCCAATAATAAGCCCGGTTGTGGACGGTGCCATGAATATGTCCGGGTTGATACCCCACGTGCTCAAGTATGTCGATCTCTCCCGAGTTGGGCCAGGCGTCGCATTCATCAACGCCCTGCCAGGCGCTGCCCGGTTCGCAAGTCGTCGCGTAATGGAAAGGCGCGCTGGGCAGCATCCATGCGGCAGCCCAGGTCCCCTTGCCCTCAGGCACCTTGGCCCGAACATCTACCCGGCCGTAAAGAATGTCCTTGAGACCACGTGTATGCATCCGACCCGAGGTGTAGGCGGCATCTCCGTATTTTTCCAGATGCGCCTCGATGATCAGAACCCCGTTGTCAATCCGTAGATTGCGTTTCCGTGCTGTATAGGCCTGATCCTCATCATTGACCACACGCGCCGGCCATTCATCAATCTGCCACCGGGACTTATCCGGCGCGCCTTCAAGATCGAATTCGTCACTCCAGACCAGTTTCCAGCGGGGATCCATCGCCTTGCTGGAGCGAACGTCAATGGCACTGAGGATCGGTTCCGACTCGACGGCGCGAAGCTCCAGGTCCAGTGCCCCATCGTTCACCATCACTCCCGGAAAGCTGACGGTGAGCGCGGAATGCGTTTTCCCGTCGCGCATGAGCATCACGTCCAGACGTTCGCTGAACCGCTGACCTTCAAGAAAGACATCGAATTCACGCTCGCCAACGCCGATGCTTTCGGGTTCAGCGAAATGCAAAGTGACGACATAGCGGCCATTTTCAATCGGCTGTCGGATCGCGATCGGACCGCGACGGTAAGATTGATAGAGCGTCGGGTTCTGGGTCCCGAGCACCGTATCGAGGCGCTCCTGTGCCCCGGCAAGCACCCAGCTGGTCTCCGCAATCGAATCATCAGCAGCGAATTGACTGCCGTCAGCGGCGCGGTATTCGGCGCCCCCGATGTTGACAGCCCAATCGGGGTCATCCAGGGTAGCGGCGACACAGTCGAAGGCCGACAAAAAAGCAGCGACAAGGACGTGCCTGCGACATGCACGTCGGCTCACTTCAACCACGAAGCACTCCCTGGATATATTCGAGATGCAGTGGTTGGCGATTGACGAGCTGTCCAATCGTACCGTGGACGCGGCGCATCATGCGTTCGAGTTCAGCGTCATCCATCGTGTCGACGAAGGGATGATAACTCTGGGGAATCAACCCCTGACCCACGAGAACAGCCGTCCATGAGGGCTCGGAAAACAGCTCATTGTCATCACGGAAAATTTTTCCGCTGCCCTCAAAAAGCGATAATTTATGTGCCAAACTGTCCGGGATTTCCATTGCCCTGTAATCGGACCAGTAAGCTGAATCGGTCCTTTGCGTGACGTGGTAATGGGCAACGATGAAATCCCGGATGTGCTCCATTTCCGCCTGCACCTCGCGATTGAACTGATCGACCTCCGCGGCCAGTATTTCCTGACGGGGGAAGCATTTGATCAAGCGGATAATGCTGTTTTGTATCAGGTGGATGCTGGTAGATTCGAGGGGCTCGAGGAAACCACTGGACAAGCCAATGGCCACGCAATTCCTGTTCCACTGCTTCTTGCGTCGCCCGGTTCGGAACCGGATTGGTCTGGGATCGCCCAGCGGCTGCCCTTCCAGGTTGTCGAGCAACAACTGTTGCGCCCTTTCATCATCGAGGTGCGCACTACTGTACACGAGTCCATTACCCACCCGATTTTGTAATGGGATTTTCCACTGCCAACCGGCGCTGCGTGCCGTCGCCCGGGTAAAAGAGGCGGGCGCAGCCACTGACTCTGTCTGCACAGCAAGCGCGCGATCATTGAAGAGCCAATGACCCCAATCTTCCCAGCCCGTCTGAAGTGTCTGCTCGATCAGCAGGCCGCGAAAGCCACTGCAGTCGATAAACAACTCGCCTGCGATTTCAAGGCCCGATTCGAGCGTGACCGAGACGATGTCACCTGATTCAGGATTTTGAGTGACATCAACGACCCGACCTTCCGTCCTCACGACACCTTCCTGCTCGCCCAATTCACGCAACATTCTGGCATAGCGCCCTGCATCGAAATGGTAGGCATAACCGGCTTTGCGATCGCCTTCCTGTCCGAATCGATTGGCCCGGGCCATGCCGGCTTCAAGGCAGTACTCGTCCAGCTCACGAGATTCTCCATGGCGCCTTGCTTTCAGCCAGTAGTGGTGAAACTGCGCCGCCCAGGTGTCGATGCCATGGCCTGAGAAGGGATGGAAATAGCGCTCCCCTAACCGGCCCCAGTTTTCGAATTCAATTCCCAATTTGAAGGTGCCGTTCACGGCTTTCAGAAAATCCTGCTCGGAAAGCTCAAACAGCAGATGCAGGTTTTTAATCGGTGGAATCGTGGCCTCGCCCACACCCACGGTCCCGATCTCATCGGACTCGATCAACTGGACCTGCAAACGCGAGCCAAATGATTTGGACAAGGCGGCCGCGGCCATCCAGCCCGCAGTGCCTCCGCCCACGATGACTACCTTTTCAAGCCTGTTTTTCATGAGTTTTCTTTCCGAAATGCGCGGATGCACATGCCGCCCTCTACCGGTTCAGATGGTTCCTCAACAACGCGCGCAATCGCCTCGCCATGTCTCCATCAAGATCACCCAGAGCGCCCCGACGATCCGGGGGTAAATGCTCGATGGCTCGATTGCGAGGACCAAACACGTAATATTCAAAATGGGCACGCCACGCAGCGCGCTGAGCATCCGGGAGGTCGCGCAGATTCAGCAGGGCATGCAGCAAAACGTCACCGGGCGGTCCCATGTAGCTTGCGGAATCCCGCCACCAGTGATTGACCAGAACGTTGAAGCGCTCCAGTCCCTGCACATGGTGCCACCACATGCTGGGAATAAACAGCCCGTCACCGGGCAGTAACTCGGCAGACTGGGCATGTTCAAGCGCATGCGCAAAACGCGGAAAACAGTCCAGGTCCGGCGCCTCGAGATCCACCAGGCTGACGGACTGTCCGGCGGGCGTGAAATCCAGGGGACCCACGTAAAGGTTTTCCACCTGCTCGGGCGGAAATAGCGTAAAGCGTCGTCGCCCTGCACATACGCAAGCAACGTTCTGAGTCACGTCGTAATGCGCTGCGACGGTTGTCTGATTCCCAATCCAAATACGCACGGATGCCGATTCCGGTATGACCGGTAGCCGGTTTTCCTCGCCCAGCCCGGGAAGGCAGGCATCGATTGCGGCGGACCCCATGTAAATGGTCTCCGGCTCAGCTTCGCACTCCAGGGCAGCCAGGCGTTCAAACACCCAATCCATGCTGGTCTTGATGGGCTGGAAATTAAATGCTTCCAGGCCAGGTGAATAAAAGATACGACCGGCACCCTCTTTATCGCCGACAAATGCCGTCACCTGAGCGTCGTCATAAAAACCCAGAAGATAATCCCTCGCGGCGGACATGGATGTCTTGGCCGCAACCACCAGGGGCCAGTCGGAGACGAGGCCACGAAACACGAGGGGACGATCGGCCTGCGCAATACATTTTGAGAGCTCAGCGGAATCCTGAATGGAAATTTCCTGAATGGGAGCGGGTCCCGCCATCGTCAATCACCCGCCCCGGAGTGTTCCAGCTGGCGATTTTTGCGTTCAATCAGCCGGGGCATGTTGCCAAGCGAGGCCAGCAACATGAAAATGCAGCGCAGATACTGTTGCTCATGCAGCGTCTGCAACGCGTTTGCATTTAAATGCTTGAAAGTCTGCTCGTTGATCCTGAACAGGCCTTTCAGGCTGGTCGTTTCTGCGTTCCTGAATTCGACATCGACCGCGACCGGCTCGACCAATTCCAACCCGACCAGGATTTGCGAAAACCGCTCGCCGTCTTCGTGGCCCTCATGAATGGCTTTCAGGATCGAGGCCATGCGCTGAAGATAGGGGCTTTCGCCACCACCGGGCAGGAACACCGGCTCGCCTTCTTCTTCGTTGACGAGCGGGTGATCCATGTCGATGCACACTACCGGGGCCCGACCGGGAATGCCATCAATTTCCTGTTCCTGGAACCCAATCAGGAAAGGTTGACGCTGCATGGACAGGGGAATGCATTCCGATGCCCAGCCATCCGCGTCCAGAAACAGGTTCTCGCCCTCCTGGAACCCGAGCAGGGCGATGGTTTCAAAGTGCCCTGATTCCTGGTTCTTCAGCAGCATCAGCGGATACTGTCGCTGCAGATCGGCCAACTCCGAGGGGAACACCCGGGCGACGTTCAAATCATAGCCAGCACCCTCCGGATATGCCTGCCGGACGCGCAGATTCTGATGCGTGACGTTGTCCAGGATAACGGTATTGCTCATATTTCAGTGTCCTTCAGTTGTTGGCCGAGCCTTGGACAGGGCCTGTTTCTGACTGACGCCCCGAACCGGGCGCACCGGAGTCGGACCAGGCTTCGATCAGTCCTCTGTGGCTGGGCAAACCAGACAGTTGTTGTTGCGTCATCCGGGCGTTTTCAGCGATTACCTGCCGCGCCTGCACGAGTTGATCAGGGTTGGGTTCAGACTCGGTTTCAAAGCCCATGCCATAAAGCACATACTGGTAGCTGGCAGAGGAAAACACCTCGTCGCGATATGGGAAATCGGCATGCCAGGGGGCACGATACCGCCACAGGTTCAGTTCATCTTTCAGACTGGCAGGCCACGAAGCGTTGTCCCTATGCGCCCGCCAGTAATCGCTGTCGTCGCGTTCACTCAGCACATAATGCAGTTTCAGGAAATCGATGATGCGCTCCCATCGCAATAGAAAAGTCGAATTGTAGCGGCCCGCAACGATTTCCATGATCGACCGATCCCTCGGAAACTGCTCCACCAACATCCGTGCACCCAGCTCGATGAGCACGAGGGCACTGGCTTCGAGAGGCTCGATAAAACCAGCGGCCATGCCGATCGCCAGGCAGTTACGGTGCCAGAAAATCTCGCGGTGGCCCGGTCGAAAAGCAATTTTGCGCAAGATTGGATCCGGGCCGGCCGGGGCCCCAGTCTGGTATAGATAATTTCTCAGAACGCTTTGGGCCTCCTCATCGCTGCTATGGGTGCTGGAATAGGTGTAGCCGACACCACGGCGGGTGCTGAGGCCAATATCCCACACCCATCCAGCCGTCTGTGCCGTCGAAATCGTTTGCGAAGCGATTGGATGGCGAGTGTCGGGATAAGGCACCTGCGCAGCGAGCGCCCGATCATTAAAGAGGATGTCCTTGCAGTCCCGGAATCCCACCCCGTAGTGACCGGATAGCAATAGAGCGCCAGCACCGGTGCAATCGATGAACAGATCCGCGGCCAGCTCACCCTGTGAGCGGGTTTCAACCGCCCGGATGTCTTCGCCTGGCTTACCGGAAACACCCGTCACATGGTCCGAGATATACCGGACACCGAGGTGGCTCATGCAATGCCGCTTGAGCAGCTCCGCGAAAAGGCCTGCATCAAGGTGATAACCATAATTCACAACGTGGGCGAATTCGGGCGTCTGCACTTGTTTGGGCGCCAAATTATGATCACAGATACGTCCCTGGCTTGAGACAGCATCTACGAAGCTTGATTCATTCCTGAGCGAGGAGTAATGCGCTGCAAAATTGAATTTTCCGTAATCCCTTGGTGCTGAAAATGGGTGGTAGTACTGATCATTCTCACCACCGTCTCGCCATCCATCAAACCGTGTGCCCTGCTTGAAGGCAGCTGAACACTCGGCGACGAACGTGCGCTCTGAGATTCCGATCTGCTGCAAGGTGGATCTCATAGTCGGCCAGGTGCCCTCCCCCACGCCAATGGTTTGTACGTCAGGGGACTCGATCAGCGCTACCTCCATCGGCACATCAAGCTTCCGAAATGAACTCGCCAACAATCCGGCAGTGAGCCAGCCCGCGCTCCCGCCTCCTACGATTAAAACCTTTCTGATCGCTTGATGTTTAGGCATATCTCATGGAAAAAAAAGCCGCTGCATAGCAGCGGCTTAATTTTAAGCGGAACCGGGATGGGTTAGAAGCGATAGCGCAAACCCAGGTTGTACCGCGCTCCGTACTGGTTACCGCGCAGGAACTGCTCGGAATACCGAACGTAAACGCGCTGCGTCTCCTCGGTCACGTTGATGCCTTCAAACATCACGGACAGGTTTTCCGTGGCGTACCACGTCACATTAAGGTCGACCTGCTGATACTCCTCGATGAAGACCGGCGCACCGTTGGCGTCAAATCCGGTGAGGAATTCATCCCGCCAGTTGTATGCCACGCGGGCAGACAACCAATCGTTCTCGAAGAACACGGCCAGGTTGGCTGAGTCGCTCAACCCGGGCAGGGCAAAGTTTTGACGGAGCAGATTCGGGTCAGCGTCAACGTCCCCGTCCACTATGGTGGCGTTCGCCTGCACGCCAAACCCACTGTCACCAAACATGTGCTGCACGGCCAATTCCCAACCGTTGAGGTTCCCTTCCTCCGCGTTCGTCGTGGTAGTCACGTCGAATACGGCCTCGGGATCACCGGGCTGCGCGTAGACGAAGGAGCCCAGGGGCTGCCCCAGTAAGACCTCGTTGATGTAGGCAAATACCTGCTGATCGTCCGGCTGAATGCCTTGCGCTTCCAGATCGGCGCGAGCCTGCTCAGCCAAAGCGCCCAGGTATGGGTCAAGAACCCCGTAGGTCTCCTCGACCGTTGTGGTGATCAGGAAATTGTCCACCTTTTTGCGGTAATAACCGACGGAGGCATAACTGCCTTCCGCGTAGTACCACTCGAGGGAAAGGTCGAAGTTGTCAGAGACATACGGCAGCAAATCAGGGTTCCCCGCAGAAACAGGCTTGTTGCCCTTGTCGGGGTTGCCGATGAAGCTACGGTTGGGGCTCAGCGCTCCAATTGGCGGCCTAGCCAGTGATCGTCCCACGGACATGCGTCCAATTAGACCCTCTCTGAACTCCAGGCTCATATCGAGACTCGGCAGCCAGTATTCATTGCTGCCTTTACCCTCACGAAGCGAAGGTTCGTCTGCGAACCGGTACTGGAATTCATTGCCACCCACCCAGACGATCTCCGTTGCCGGAACTTCCTGGCCGCGGGAGGTGGTCTTGGAGTCCTCGTAGCGCACGCCAACAACAGCACGGAAGGGCATGCCATGGAAGTCGGTCTCGAAATTCAACTGCGTATAGAACGAGTTGATCTCTTCATCCACGGTGGCCAAGCCGGCGTTGCCCAGCGGGCCTGACCAGAAACGACCGCGCGTCCCCGAGGGATCCTGGAAGTTCGGCGATGACCAGAAACCCTGGTCAAACCAATAGCAGCACCCGAGTGGATCACCCGTTCCTACGACCTCCCATTGGTCGATCAGGTAGTCAAACGGAGCGGTGTAGTACCAGTCCACCGGGAATGCGCCGCCATTGCTGAAACCGTCCAGCAATCCGTCAAAGTTTACAAACTCCCACACTTCATCCGGCCAGTACTGCGCGGAGGTGAGCCAGAAACCCGCGGGCAACAATCCGGAGTAGGCGTTGCGCTGATCCCAACTTTGATCCGTGTAGGTGTATCCGAAATCGATACTGGTGAGGCCAGAATCGCTGTCGTTTTCCCACACACCGCTGAACTGGATCTGGTCGATCTCGTTCATCACGTCAGTATTGAAGGCCTGGCCAAACAACGAGCCGATATCAGAGGGCTCCAAAACGTCGAAGAAAGTCGCCCCGAAATCGCGGGTAAAGTTCAAATCCCAGGTCGGAATCCCGGATGACGGGTAAAACGCAGTCTGTGTTCCGATGCCTGCTGTGGCTGGCCCCCACCCTGGGCCATTGAATACGCACCACGGGCAGTTGGTGTTACCAATGATCACATTGGCAGAACTCATCGGCTCATCGCCAATGCCCGCGCCGTAGTATTCAGACGAAGAGCTGTGCGCATCGAGCGCGAGGAGAAGATGATCCGTCGCCTGCCACTCCAGGTTCAGACCGATCGACTCGTTCTCCTTGATCGTGTGGTCGCGGTTCACATTGGTTGCGTAGTCACCGCAGGACTGGGACACCTCGACCACAGAGCCACGATCATTCACTGTGGCATCGATGTTCGGGCATTCAAACCAGATGCCAAACGAGTTGCCATCTTTCTCGAACTCAACCTCGGAATACGTGTAGTCCAGCGTCGCGGTGAAGCGGTCAGTCGGCGCCCACTGAAGAACGGCTTGCGCATTGGTCCGATCACGCGAAATATCATTGAACCCGTACCCAACGTTCTGGGGATGCCACCAGGTACCCTCGAGGCCCGGGCTGGTGAAATTTTCCCGGGGTGCGCCGTTTACGGTGCCGCCCTCAAGCCCGTAGTTGGGTTTCCACTCAGCAACCTCTGCAAACTCCTCCCGGTTGTCCCGCTCCTGGTATGAGCCCGAGATCAGGATGCCAATGGTGTCGTTGGCGAAAGTGGTACTGAATAATCCAGAAACCTCGGGCGTGACGTCATCAAGATCTGCCAGGCTGGCGTCCCTGGAAGAGGTTTCAAAAACCGCCTTCGCTGAGAGCACCGCGGTCATGCCGGGATTATCCAGCGGTCGGGGGGTCATCACGTTCACTGTCGCTCCGATGCCGCCCGTGGGTAGGCCGGCCCTGGCCGTCTTGTAGACCTCTACGGAGCTGATGCCCTCGGTAGCGATGTCAGCGAAATCAAAGGAGCGGCCTCCGGCAGTCGGCATCGAACGGCCATTCAGAGTCACCAGGTTGAACTCCGGCCCCATGCCGCGGACGGTAATTCGGGATCCCTCGTTATTCACCCGGTCGATGGACACCCCCGTGATGCGTTGGAGCGCTTCCGCGAGATTCTGATCGGGGAACTTACCAATATCCTCTGCAGTAATGGCTTCCACAACCCCGTCGGAATCCCTCTTGATGTCCATCGAGGCCATCAGGCTCTTACGAATGCTGGTAACTACTACCTCCTCCATGGATGCTTCGTCTTCTACCGCGTCGGCCGCCGTGTCCTGCGCTAGAACGGGCCAACTTGCCATGGCGCCCAGCGCCACAGCAACACCCGCTGATATCGGTGTCTTGCTCAATCTGTATCTTTTCACGTTCTTTTTAGCTCCCCGGTTGTGCAACTGGCTTGAGATGTAAAGATTTTTGAAAGCGCTTACATTTCATTTTGTAGCCTCACAGTGTAAGCGCTTTCTTCTAAATTACTCCAATTCCAATCAATCCGTCAACTCATTTTTTACTGTACAGCAGAGTCTCCTTTCCCGAGAAACTGGAAGCGCTTACAATAACGAGCCATGAAATACCCCCCGATCATCAAATGCTGCGCATGTGTTATCGCGATGCTGCAGTGGAACCAACCCGTGTTCGCAGAGCACAGCGAGACAGCGGCCTTGATTCGTTTGTCTGTCCCTGATTTTGCCGAGCGCGTTCGCGCCGCCTGGTTGGGTCAACTCGTCGGCAATATCTATGGTTTGAGCTATGAATTCCAATTCATTGCGGAGCCGGGTCCCGATGATTTCCCCTATGGTTTTGGCAGCAGCCTCGAGCGCGTTCGGGAAGTGAACGGCGCATTCTCCGACGATGACACCGATATTGAGTACATGTACCTGCTGCAGATGGAGCGCCACGGTCCGGAACCAAGCTATAAGCAGCTGGCTGAGGCGTGGACACACCACGTTCGGGACAAGGTTTGGGTGGCCAATCGCCAAGCATTAAATCTCATGCATGCCGGCTGGGAGCCTCCCCTGACCGGGTGGCGAAGCCTGAACCCCCAATGGTTTCAGATCGATCCGCAACTCGTAAACGAAATCTGGGCCATGACCGCGCCCGGCATGGTTCGATATGCCGTAGAGAAATCCGCGTGGGCGGCAAGAATCACCAACGATGACTTTGGAATCGAACCCACCATGCACTACGCCGCCATGTATGCAGCGGCATTTTTTGAGAAAGACATTCGCAAGCTGATCGACAGGGGCATCGCCGAATTGCCGGACGGCAGTCGCTACGCACAGGCTGTCGAATTCGCGAAGCAGTTGCATCAACGCTACCCCGATGATTGGCAGGCTGCGCGCAAGGCTGTGGCAGGTCGCTTTTACTACGGCGATGGCGCCCAACGCGAGGGTGAGCTCTCTCGAGGCGCATTGGCCTACAACCAGCACGCCTGGCCTGCCGTCGATGCCGTTCTTAACGGAGTCTGCGGCATTCTCGCCCTGCTCTACGGCAACGGTGATTTTCAGCGCACGCTTGATCTCGCGAGTGGTTTCGGGTTTGACGCGGACAACCAGGCCGCGACGGTCAGCGGCCTGTTGGGGGTCATGCACGGCATGTCAGTGATCCCGGAACATCTGCTGTTTCCCATCCTCAATGCTGGCTGGAGGGAACCGTTCAATGACCGGTACGTTAATGTATCCCGGCATGATTTGCCCGATGCTCGAATCAGCGACATCGCCAGTCGCCTCGCGCGGCAGGGCGAGCAGGTGATTCTTGCGAACGGGGGCCGACGAACCCAACTCGGTGAAGACATATACCTGGAAATAAATATCCAGGCCGGCTTCACACCGCCTCTTGAATTGCCTGGCACACCGCGACTGCTGGCCCGCATCGAGGTTCCCTTCGAGCTGCGGTTGGCATCTGAGCCGGATCGAGATGGCATTACTTTGCGCCTGGCAGCCGGAACGCAACCGCCAGGCATTGAGCTGGTCAACGGAAGTTTGCGGGGCAAGGCGACACAAACGGGGGAGTACCACTTCACCATAGAGGCTTCGCGAGGCGAAGAACGGGTTTCAAGAGACTTCACCATGAGCGTTTTCGGAGACAACCTGGCGCGCTCGGCCAGCCACGTGCTGCATGACGAGGCAGTGAGCGCTCAAGAGCTTGCACTGATCAGGGACGGAAAACTCAGGGGCGAGACGTTTTACTCGAGAAAAATTACTGACGGGCCGCAACGGGACGTGTACGGGTTTCGATGGTCGCAGCCGCAACGCATCGATACGCTGTGGCTGAACACGGGCTTACCGGAAGAATGGGGCGGGTGGTTCACTTCGCTGGATGTTCAATACCTGGACGAGGAAGAACGCTGGCAGAGCGTGACGGGCACGCATATTGAGCCGGAAATGAATTTCGACAATACGCAGTGGCGCAAAGGCAGTTATATCGACCACCTTATTCGCTTCAACCCGGTGGAAAGCCGAGCCATTCGTATCGTTGGTGCGGCAGGCGGCATCAAGCAGGATGCAAGGAATGGCGGAGGGAAGTCGTATTTCAGCGCCCTGAGCGAACTGCAAGTTTTCGGAGACTGAACGCCCTCTGCAACGCACGCAAGCCAGCGGGGAAAAGCAAACGACTGACCCGAGTGTTCAAACGTGGTTGAATAGGCAGTCCGTGCAGCACGAAAACCGGCATGAAAAATCCAAGCTTCGAAACTCTTGATCCCGAGGACTGGGAAGAAACGCGAGAACTTCTGCATCGCGCCGTGGATGATGCCGTGAACTATCTCAGCACCGTCGGTGACGGACCCGTCTGGCAGGATGTCCCTGAGGAGGTTCGTGAACGACTGCGGAGCGCGGCGCCCCGTCACCCCTCGCAGCCCGACGAGGTCTACGAGGAGTTCAGGCGCGACATCATGCCCTACCCCATGGGAAACCAGCATCCTCGATTCTGGGCCTGGTACATGGGCAACGGCACCGTCATGGGGGCCTTGGGTGATTTTCTTGCCGCCGTCATGAACCCGAATCTTGGCGGGGCCAACCATGTAGCCCCACTGGTCGAACGACAAGTCGTGCAGTGGCTCAGGGACATGCTGGCCATGCCGGAGGACACCAGCGGCCTGCTGACCAGTGGCGGCTCGGCGGCCAACCTGATCGGATTAACCGTTGCACGCAATGCCTGTGAGGGTCTCAACATTCGGCACGCGGGTGTCAGAGCCGCGCCCGGAGATTTGCGGTGTTACGCCTCGACGGAAGTACACAGCTGTCATCAGAAAGCTGTTGAGACACTGGGGCTCGGTTCCGAGGGTCTGCAGAAAATCCCGGTACTCGACGATTACACGATGGACATCGACGCGTTACGTGAGCAACTGGCACTGGACCGCGAGGCCGGCAGAATCCCTTTCTGCGTCATTGCCAATGCAGGGACCATCAACACCGGCGCGGTAGATGACATGGAAGCGCTCGCGGACCTGTGTGCCGGGGAAAACCTGTGGTTTCACGTCGATGGCGCCATTGGCGCAGTGGCGGTGTTGGCTGACGACATTCGCGCGCAGCTGAGCGGTATGGAACGCGCCGACTCAATCGCCCTGGATCTTCACAAATGGATGCATATTCCATTCGAAGCGGGTTGTGCGCTGGTTCGCGATGCTGATGCCCACCACGCCGCATTCAGCCTGACGCCCGAATACCTTGCCAGGGAACATAAAGCCAGGGGCCTGGCTGCGGGGGAATTATGGTTCAGTGACTTCGGACTGCAACTCACACGTCAGTTCCGGGCACTGAAAATCTGGATGTCGGTGAAGGAACATGGTCTTGATCGTTTCGGCCGAATGATCGCTCGCAATGTGAAACAAGCCCATTACCTGGGCAAGCTCATCGATCAAGAACCCTCATTGCAGCTGATGGCGCCCATCGGCCTGGATATCGTGTGTTTTCGATTCAATCCTGACCCCTCGGCACCGGGCAAGCTGGAACGGCTGAACAGGAATATTCTTTCTGAACTGCACGAGCGCGGTATTGCTGCACCTTCCTATACGACCCTGAACGGTGAATATTGCCTGCGCGTGGCCATCGCAAACCACCGGAGCCGGGACTCGGACTTTGACGCCCTCATTACCGCGATACTGGACATCGGACAGGAACTCAGCACTGCCATCCACGAGAGCAGCCCCGCTGCATGAATTTCGACTCCTACACCTTCCTGGTCTTCTGGCTCGTGGTGCTGGGCGCATATCACTCAGTGCAGAACTGGCCAGGCAGAAAAAACCTGTTGCTGGCCTCGAGCTATATTTTTTACGCCGCCTGGAACCCGCCCTTCGTACTGTTGCTGTGGATTTCCACGTTCGTCGACTGGCATGCCGCGAAGCGATTGGCCACCTCAGTCTCGGGCCCCCAAAAAAAACGCTGGCTGATGCTCTCGCTGGTCACCAACCTGGGGATGCTGGCCTATTTCAAGTACAGTGACTTTGCCCTGCGAAACCTGGAAATTGCGCTGGCCTGGGCCGGCATTGAACATCAATTTCCCGAGCACAACCTGATCCTGCCCATAGGCATATCCTTCTACACGTTTCAAACCCTGTCCTATACGATTGATGTGTATCGCGGTCGAATGAAACCCTGGCACAACCTGCGGGATTTCGCGCTGTTTGTGAGTTTCTTTCCACAATTGGTGGCAGGGCCTATTGTCAGGGCCCGCAGCCTTTTGCCCCAGTTTGTCCGCCCGCCAAGCGGCGGCTGGAATGCCATCGCGCTGGGCACGGGAATGATTATCCTTGGCCTGTTCCAAAAAAACGTACTCGCCGACGGCATCTTCGCTCCAGTCGCGGACCAATATTTCGCGATGGAAGGGATCAACGCGGCACAAGCATGGACTGCGGGCATCGCCTTCGCCGGCCAGATCTTTTGCGACTTTGCGGGCTACTCGACAATCGCGATCGGAGTCGCGCGCAGCCTTGGATTTCGTATTGGAATGAATTTCAATGCGCCCTATATCGCGGTCGGGTTCTCCGACTTCTGGCGTCGCTGGCACATCAGCCTGTCGCGTTGGCTTCGTGATTATCTCTACATATCGCTGGGTGGCAACCGCCAGGGGCAGTGGCTGACGATTCGCAATCTCATGATCACTATGCTGCTGGGCGGGCTGTGGCATGGGGCGGCCTGGACCTTTATCGCCTGGGGCGCTTTTCACGGTGGGCTTCTGGTCCTAGAGCGATTACTGAAACAACGGTTTGGCTCCAGCCCCCTGGCATTGCCCGTTTTTCGACCCGCCTATAGCGTGTTGACACTTGTCGCCGTCGTCCTTGGCTGGGTGCTTTTCCGATCAGAATCGCTCACCAGCGCATTCAACATGTATGCCGTCATGCTCAATCCATGGGAAGACATCGGAGCCCTGGAGTCGGGCGCAGATATGCTCGCCTGGGGCAGCTTTGTGATGCTTGTGCTGTCTCAATGGCTGTTCAGACGCCATCGCCAGGAGGCCTGGCTCTTGCGCCTGCCCTGGTGGCTGACCGGAATGGGACTCGGCCTGATGCTCGCGATGCTGTGGCTTTCGCCGTCGCCCAGCAGGGCCTTCATCTACTTTCAGTTCTGAGTGACCATGCATATTCGATGGATCAAAATTTATGCGCTCGGCCTGGCGACCGCCATCGGAGTCGCGGTCATTGCCGAACGCCACTGGCGAATGCTGGGATACCATCCGACCGTGATCGATGACAAGGCGCTCTGGTCGGTTGAACGCTACCGTCTCGATGACCGTCGGGACACACTGGCGATCCTGGGCGCTTCGAGAATGCAGCTGGGCTTTGACCCTGACAGCTTCCGGAAGCTTTACCCGCAATGGCACCTGGTCAACCTCACGGTCAATGGCCACTATCCACTGGCAACCCTCTCGGATATTGCCACCAACACGGATTTTCGCGGCACGCTCCTGATCTCCATAGACGCTCGCTCACTGCTGCGTGAATTTCGACCCATGCAACAAGCCTGGGTCGACTACTATCGCCGGGACTTTGGGCCCGGGCTCTGGCTTCAGGCGCAATTGGCGAGTCGATTCCAACTTGCGCGGGTGACCGCCAACCCGGAATTTTCATTGGTCAGGCGAGTGGTTTCCTGGCTTGATGATGGTGCGCCACCCCACGTGACTTACGTCACTTTTGACCGCAGCCGATTTGGCAAGGCCGATTACCGGCAGGTCGATGCCGCATATCACCTGGAGCACCGTGTCGCCGGCCTGCGACAATTCTATGAAAAATTCAGCCTGCCGAGCCCCGAGCTCTGGCTGGCTGACACCGCACCCATGCTCGATGACATCAAAACTATCCAGGAACGCGGCGGAAAAGTGATCTTGCTGCGCATGCCGACCCGAGGGGGTTACTGGGACCTTGATCAACAGTTCCTGCCAAGGGCAAGCTACTGGGATGCCCTTGCGCGTTCTCCGGGGCTCGATACCCTGCACTTTGAGGATGTGCCCGCGATAGAACAGTTTGCCCTGCCGGACGGTTCCCACCTGGACTTCCGCGATCGGTCCGCATTCACTCGCGCCCTGCTTTGCACCCTGGAAATGCAGGGCATGGGACCCGCTGCGCAAAAAGCGCAGGCCCCGCCCGCGCCATGCCTCAAGTGAGGGGAAGCTCGGCGTCAACGTTTCAATGCGCCGCGCTACTGACCACTGGTGCTTTGAGATAAGCCGCGATGGCTTCGAGGTCCTCCCTGGGTAACCGGGCGAGGTTTTCCTGAACCTCAACCATGCTGCCGCCGACCATGTCGAATTCAGGATCCATTCCACTCTCGAAGTAGTACACCAGATCACTCACAGGCCAGTCGGCGAGCGCACTCTGCGAAATTGCCGGCACCCTGCCTTCACCATCCATGCTCGGCGCCCCAGACAACCAGGCTTCGAACTCAAGCCCGCCAAGCGAGTCACGGGGCGTGTGGCATTCGCCACAGTGACCCGGGCCTTCGACGAGGTACCGGCCGCGCAGCTCTTGCGCCTGCGTGGCTGCGATGTCGCGCACCCAGTCGGGTCTCAGGTACAGCCTTTTCCACAAGCCCACGCCCCGGCGCACTGAAAAAGGGAATTCAAGCTCATGCGGCAGCGAGACCCCTTCGACCGGGGGCAGCGTCGTCAGGAAAGCCCACAGGTCCCGAATGTCCGAAAGACTCATCCGAGCATAGGAAGAATAAGGAAAAGAGGGGTAATAATGTTGGCCTTCGGGCGATACACCCCGCTGCATTGCATTAAGGAATTCAAGCTCCGTCCAGCTGCCTATGCCGTCTTCGGCGTGCGAAGAAATGTTGGGCACGCGAAACAGGCCGAATGGCGATGGGAGTTCAAGACCGCCCCCGAGCATGAGGCGGCCGGATTCTCCTGCGCCGGGCGTTGCGTGGCAGGATGCGCAACCGGCCACAGAAAATACGCGTGCCCCGTTTTCAGGGTCTGGCGTATGGTCAGGTGGGCCGAGTTTGGGTGCTCCGGATGGCCAGGTCATCAGCCATCCGGCTATTCCCAGGACAATCGCAATTCCAAGCAGGGCGCGCAGGCCTTTCGAGTTTCTCAAGTCCGTGTCCGGCGCTCAATCGTCCTTCACCCGGTATACGTCATGACAGGATTTACACGATTTACCGATGGCACCCAGAACCGGCCGGAGTTCCTCTACGTTCTGCGGATTGGCGAGCATTCCGGCCTCAACGGCCGAGGCAAAATCATCCAGCGCCTCGTTAAATCCCTCCCGGTCCGTCCAGATGGTGGACTTGGCCTCGGTACCGCCACCGGTTTCGGTGCCCGCTGGGAACAGGTCGCCAAACTCGCTGGCAACGCGCTGCATGGTTTCCAGTCCCGCAGCGACCACGTCGGCATCGAAATCGCGCTCACCCTTCGCCATCTGGCCCATGGGCTTGATGGCATCTCGAGTCTCTTCCATCAATTCATCCCGTTCCTCGATCGGGTCACTGGCCGCCGCGAGAGGCAGAACAAGCAGCAGAATGAATCCAAAATTCGACAGGTTTTTACGCATGATCATCCTCCATTAGCGGGATCGGGTCTCAACACAAACCACGTGTGAAGTCCATTGCTCGTAATCGCACACACGGCGCTTGCCAAAGGCTGAATCCAGCGCCGATGAGAGCGAATCATGTTCCACACCATTGGCGTGGTAGTCCACGCCCGACTGCTGCCACTCGGGATGGGCGATTTCCAGCGAGTGTGATTGCAGATGTGCATAGGGCGCAGAGCCCTGGGACAGAACATCCAGGTCTCCAGGCGATACCGAGTGTCTTAAAACAAGATCGAGATCGCCGTCTCGACCCAGATCGGTGACCAACCAGTCCAACTGGAGGATTTCATTGATGGTGCCGTCTTCGAGCATGGCGTGAAAACTCGAATTGAAATCCTCCACGATTTGTTCGCCCTCAGGATGCTGTCGCGAAACTGCCAGATGAAGCTCGCGAAAGAACAGGCTGGGACCCCCGGCAAGCACTCCTGACACCGGATGGGATTCCACGTACGACCGCATGATCAACTCATCAACCAGGGCCACTTGCGCGCGACCGTCGCTGACGGCCTGCATGGCCGCTTCCGGGCTTGTCATTGTCAAGGCATCAAACTGAACTTCCGTGTCGGTCAAACTGTCGCCGTACGCAAAGCCATCAACCAGGGCCACCGTCAGGCCTGCAAGATTCTCCAGCGATGCAATCCGTGTTTTTTCCTCGGCGCGAATCACGGGAACGATCCGATTGGTCAGGTAGGGTTCGGAAAACCAGAATGCCGACATGCGCTCAGGCGACTTCCATGCCGCCGCGATTCCATCAAGCCTGCCTGCCTCGGCCGCTTCCAGTACGCTCATCCATTCCATGGTCTTCACTTCACAGCGCCTACCGGAACGGGTCAGGGCGCCACAGACGATTGCCTCGGCAGTTCCGGTGGGATCGCCGGGGATAATGAACGGTGGCCAGGGGTCGTTACCCAAGGTAACGGCCTTGTCCGCATCGACATGGAACGAGAGCGCCACCAGCGCGAATGCCAGGGGCAAACTGTTGGCCCATTTGCATTTTTTCATCAATTCACTCTCCAGATCTCACCGTTTCCGGGCAGCGCGGCCGGCACGGCCTGCCCTGCAAGCAAAACCAACGGATTCATCGGCGGTCGCTGCAGCCCCGAATGAACCCTGTCATTCCGACTTCGCTGTGGGTGTAGGCCCCAAGCAGTGGCCGCCTAGGCCTGAAGTGTAACAAAGGCACCGCGGCGGGAACATGCTTGCCTGCGTCAGCGCCTGGCAGCCCGGCCGGGCACGGCGGAGGCTCGAATCCAGCAGAGTGACGTGCTTGGGTTACACTGGTCTCACCCCGAGGGGAGGAATTCATGTCGAAGGTTCGCAAAGGCATCAAACCCACCAGGCGCCTGGTGATTGACCGCCCTCCTGCTGAAGGCACGTACCGTCGATTGATGCCTTTTCGGCGCTCATGGGCAGTGATTGCTGCCGCGGCCATCGCCACCGGTATCTTTTTAATGCCCCTGGTTCCCGCGCTCCAGCAGGCGCAATCTGAATGGCACCAGATCAACAGCCTTTTCGACCTCGTGGGAGTCTTGTTCATCAGTGCCTGGATCATGGGCTGGATGATGGGTCCGATCATGCTCGGCCTCACCTTTGTTATGGTATCTGCCGGCAGGGAGATATTGCTCATCGAGCCCGGACGATGTCGACTCAGTCTCGGTATTCCCGGCATCGGTCTGCAAATGGGGTTTGATATCAGCAAGATGCGAAATCTACGCCTGTCGAAACCCCTCAAAAAATCGGGGCATTCATGGCGGGGCAGCCACCTCATCTTTGACTATGGCGCCAATGAATTTGCGCTTGGCTCCGCCATGACAGCGGCGGATCTTGAAAACATACGTCAGAAATTTTCGTCAATCGGCGGCCAGGCCATAAGTGATCGTGAGGCCACGGATGAAGAACTTCAGGAACCATGGCCCCCGCAAGCCGCAACTGCATCGAAAACAACTGGAAAAGGCGACCATGACCCCGTCATTTCCAAACCCAAACCCATTGTGAGCACATCATTGGCGGCCTTACTTGTGGCCAACCTGGTCCCGGTGATGGGGGCACTGCTGATGGATTGGAGACTCAGTGATGTCATGGTGCTGTACTGGGCCGAGAGCGCCATCATCGGTGGTTTCAATATCCTCAAGGTCATCATGGTCAGCCGATGGTTCTCGATATTGGCAGTTCCCTTTTTCATTGGACACTTCGGGGGCTTCATGGTGATTCACTTTCTGTTTCTCTATGGTCTGTTCATTGAAGGTCCGGGAGAGCTGCGGGGTGGTGATCTTAACGCAGTGGCCCAGCTGTTCCTGGCTCTGTGGCCGGCGCTGGTGGCACTGCTTATAAGTCATGGAGTGTCATTCCTGCAGAACTTTGTGCGCGCCGGGGAATATCAAACGCGTGACGTGAAACAACTCATGAGCGAGCCCTATTCCCGGGTTATTTTCATGCACCTTGTTTTAATTTTTGGAGGTGGAATCACCCTGGTCATCGGTGCCAGCGCTCCGGTGCTTGTCGGAGTCATTGCATTGAAGACCTTACTGGATGCCCGCGCGCACATTAAATTACACGCGACCCCCTGATTGCGCGGTGTGCGCTGACATCCACAAAAACGCCCATCACAGGGTGCTGATGACTACCTAACCGTGCTGAAACATTGCCATTTCTCCTAAAATCCTGTAAAATGTTGATTTTTCCTCTCTTTTAAATGCCCCGGTAACCGTCAAGGCAAAATCGGGCCGCTCAAGCATCAAGGATTAGCTCATTAATATTCGCAGAGGAGAGCGGGTGCACCACCCGCAACACGGAGTAGGCAAGATACAATCGATCGAAAAACGCAGTTTCTACGGGGCTGAGGCAGCGACGTACGCGGAACTGTATTTCGAACGCGAAAATCTCACCTTAACTTTACTCAGGGATGACCTGCCCGACGCGGTCAGGCTGGTCATCAGCGCAAACAAGGCGCGGCAGCTGCTGAAGGAAATCCGTCAATGGAGCGGCACTCCAAGCAAGCAATGGAAAGCACGGGCAAATGCGCATCAGGCCGCCATTGAGTCAGGCAACCCGTTTGAATACGCCAAGGTATTCAAAGAGCTCCACCAGCTCGGCATGGAAGAGACGTTGCGCTCTGGTGACCGGTCCAACTTCAAACATACCGAGGAATTACTGGTCGAGGAACTTGCCAACTCTTTGGGCAAGTCGCAGAACAAGGCCCAGGAAATGCTCAGGCAGGCTGCAGACAGCTGAAGCGAGACCGCCCAGGATGCGGGCGTCACGGGCTATCGGGTGATGGTTCGTTTTCTGATCACACCCTCATCAGTCGGCACGTTCGAATCAATCTGCACGTCGTGCTCATCCAGCGTGACAGCAATCATTGGGCGGTCGACCCTGAATTCGTGGTGTCTGCGACGCGTCTTCGGGCCTTGCTCAGTATCGACTACGGAATAAAAAATGAAATGTGCCCAGCGGTCTTCAATGGTCAACTCCATCCCCTCTTTCAGACTGCGGGCAATCTGGACCTTGAATTCTGATTTTTTCTGTTTGCACTCCCCGTAACAATCGCCCGAGAAATTCGCCTCCGAATCGCTGCTTTCCGTTTCAATTTGTGATGTTTTGGTTTTGACTTCCCCAACGTCCTCGACCCTCAGAATCTCGCAAGGGTCGGCGCATTGCTCCTGAAGCGTAATCATGGGACCTGCAATGGAAATTTCATAAACCGGCTGAAATTCATCAGCACCTGCGCTTACCCACAGGCACAGCCCCAGAGCACCGGCGAGGCACTGCCGGCAGTAAAAAAAAGCCTGGTTGATCAGTCGCTGCCCGAAACAATGCATTTCCATTCCTCAAATCCTGTGTTGATCAGCCAAAAAACGTTGCATCAACCCGGGTGGCGCCATAGGATCTGCAAACTCAATTTCCCCCGGACTCCCATGAAAAATCAGCGTATACGGGAAACTTTGCGTCCGTATTCCACATTGCCGCCTCGTCCGCTTCCCATACCTGTGTGCGCAAAGCATCAAGCTTCAGCGACACCAGGGTTCTGAACAAGGCAACCTCCTCCCACTGAGCGTCAAAAGATGAGGGTCTGAGGCCTGCTTCATCAAGCGTCCTCAACATGGGACCCAGGCGCAAGTAGGCCAGTTCCAGCCGTGCAACCATTTCAAGTTCCCAGGCATCAATTTCCGCGAGCCGCTGAAGCGCCTGCGCAGACAGCGAAGATTCATCTCGCCGGTGCTCAAGCACTGCCATCTCCTCAAAATACTCGCTTGCCTCGGCGAGGCCAATGAGACTCGCATTGCGCCACTGATGGCGGTTGCCCTCGTTGATTACAACGCCGCTGGAAGGCTCGATCACCAGAACGGTCGGCGTGGCGTAGTAGATGGGCGTGCCAAATCGCCGCAGAGCCAGCATGCCATGGTCGAGGTAACCGACATCGAGGAACAGAACTTCATAATGTTTGGCGATGAATCCATCGAGCGGCGGCGTGGTCAACCGCACTGCAAGGGCCCTGCTGTCATGACACCAGTTGGCACCCGCTACCAGCAAAAGACGCCGCCCGGATTCTTCGGCACGCGAGCGCGCACTTTCGACCAGCCCAAGCTCATCTGAGGCAGGGTCAAATAAGCGTCCCGCCTCATCTCCGGCCGCGGCTGCAAGGTCGGTTTGCCAGGACCAGGCCAGACCAACGCTCAAGGCGCACGCCAGGACCCAACTGAAGCTCTCGGGGCCCGGGCTCACTCGGGATATTCGGCAAATTCGGGCAGGCCTCCGGAAGCGCAGGACCACTTGGCCTTCGAGCTGGAAAATATTCGCGCCTGGGGCTGCAGGGTGGGTTCGTCATCCAATGAGCCGGCGGGTATGAACACCACCTGCATGTCCGCAATGAATACCGGGACCCGACTACCGCACTCGGTGCAAAATGTATTCGCAAATCGGGTTGCATCGGGCAGCTTGAAAGTTTTAACCCGACTGGCACCGCTGTTGAAGATCAACTCGCCGTCAATAAAAAGATTGGATGCATGACCGGTGCCACTCGCCTTTCGGCACCTCTGGCAGTGACAATGATAAAACCGCTTTTGCTCTCCCGTGGCGGTATAGGTCACGCTTCCGCACAGGCAACTTCCTGACACAGTGGATTCGCTCATGAGGTTCTCCAAATTAAAAGTGGATACGGGTCATTCCAGCCGGCTGACAGCTTGGCACGAGCTCAAGCGAGCATCAAGCACAAGTGCAGTGCCAGGGCGACATTGCAACCGTGGAGTCCCGGAGAAGCCTAACGCGCCGGCAGGCTCAGCCAGAGCGATGTCTCGGTCAATCCACATCCGCCAGTATCCAGTCGGGTCTGTGTCACGGCCACCTGGGCGCGCTGCGGGGAATCCGTGCACAACTCTCGCCAGACGTATTCAAAGGGCCCTTGCCGCCGGTTGTGGCAACGGGCGGATTCCCCACCTTGCTCGCACACGGAGCGCTGTTCACCAAGGTGCTGCCTGACCTCGTGCTCCGAGGGCTTGCGCAGGCTCTATTCCTGAATCGAAGTCGATCATGCGCTGTAATCATTGCACGGGATGCCGGCGAGGCCCCACTCCACTACAATAACGCTCCTGCCTACACTTCGAATTGAAACCTTTCATGAATACACCCCGTCCATTCATTCGCATAGCGACGCTGCTCACCGGCCTGGTTCTTGCAGGTTCGGGCCTGGCCCAATCAGGCAACGACGGCCCGCTACGGTTTGACTTTAACCTGGCCGCTGGCCACCAGTCAGAAGTCGATCTCGAGGATGGCGCCAGATTCCAGATGGATCGCTGGTTCGCTAATGCCGGCATCACTTATGCCTGGGACAGACGCCATTCACTGGGCCTGACCGTGGGCACGGGCAGCTCAAGCTTTGAGTTTGCATCCGACCCGGGATCGGCTCCTGCCTGGGCCTGGCGCGATATCGAGGAGATGCGTGTATCCATGACGGGGCGCTTCAAGATATCCCAGAGGGTCTCCGGGTTCATGATTCCCTCCATTCGCAAGACCGGGGAACGTGGTGCCCGCTCGTCTGACAGCCAGACCTGGGGCCTGTATGGCGCTGCGGCCTGGTACATCAATGACGGTTTAACCATCGGACCCGGATTCGGCGTATTTTCGCGCCTCGATCGAAGCACCCAGGCTTTTCCTGTGTTGTTGATTGACTGGGACATCACGGAACGTTGGAACCTGAGCACCGGCGGCGGCCTGGCTGCCTCGCGCGGACCCGGCCTGCTTTTGAGTTACAGCGTCTCGGACTATTGGCGATTTGGACTGCTGGGGCGTTACGAGGATTTCGAATTCAGGCTGGGGCCGGAGGGGCCGGCACCCGGCGGAGTTGGCCGACAACAGTCCCTGCCGATCGTGCTTACCGCCGAGCTCATTCCAGGCGACCACGGCAGCGTGTCAATATTCCTTGGGGCCGAATTCGGTGGCGAGCTGACTTTGCGTGACAAGGATCGGACAACCATCCGATCCACGGAATACGACCCGGCCCTGGTCGCCGGCGTGACACTCAGCATCAAATTCTGAGCGGGGCAGGAAACGATCATGACGCACCCCACGGATTCGCAGCACACTGTGACACCTCCCGCGGATGAGTCGTCCCTGGCGAGGGATCACCAGGTCCGCTGGACCGGCGATGCTACCTTCATCGGCACGGGAGGAAGCGGTCACAGCATCATCCTGGACGGCGACAAGCGACTGGGGCTTTCACCCATGGAACTGCTACTGCTCGCGGCCGGCAGCTGTGCCTGTATCGACGTCGTTATGATTCTCGAGAAAGCGCGCCAGAGGCTTTCTGATGTGCGGGTTGAAGTAGGAGGCAAAAGACGGGACGAACTTCCACGCTATTTTACTTCCGCCCAGATGCACTTTGTCGTGGAAGGGACCGACATTCGCGAGACTCACGTGAAACGTGCGATTGATCTGGCGATGGAAAAGTACTGCTCGGCTTCCGCCCAGCTGGGCGCGCTGGCGACAATCAGCACAAGTTACGAAATTCGCTTGCGGGATTGAGCCACTGCTGCTCCGGCAGGGCAAAGCTCAGGGTTCGTAGATGACGTAGACCTTTCGCGTCTTTTCCAAAACCTCCCAGTCACCTTCAAACCCAGCGGGCAAAACCACTTCCGTGCCCGGCCCCAATTCCCGTTGCCCGCCCTGGTTATCGCGCAGTATCGAACGACCGGACAGGATACGAAAATACTCGAATTCCGTGTAGTTCACGCGCCAGCGCCCAGGCTCTGCTTCCCAGATGCCGGAGAAGAATCGTTCATCGGGCGCACTGTAGAGGTTCCAGGTCCGCTGCAGCGGCTGACCGGACAGACATTTTTCCTCTGGCGTCTTGAATTCCTCGCAGTCCATGCCCTCCAGGTCGAAATCAATGATGTCCGAGATGTCCATTTGGCGCTCCTAGTTGCAATCCACACTTCCAAGGCACAGCTCGACCCCACCCGCGGGCAGTTCGCCGGTTCGATCCAGTATGCCCTCCATCAGCAAAGAGGCGATATCAACACCCTCGTCAACTACCGTGACGAGCATGACATGATCCATCGACCGGCCCTTGTCAGGTAACTGGACGCCTCCAGTCGTGGCCAGCTGAATGTAATCACGACCATGGCGCTGACGATACTGAAAGGCATGCTCATGCCCATGAAACACGGTGTAATTTCGATTCGAAAGGGCGGCCTCAATCAATGCAAATCCGCTGTCGTCCTCTCGAAGCCAGGCGGCTTTGTGCAGAAACAAAAAAGTCCAATGCACTTCGGGATGCCTGGAAATCACGTCCGTGAAATAACGAGCTTGCTCTACCGATACATTGCCGGCCGCGTATTCTGGTAGCGCGTGATATTCCGTTTCGGCGTAAATACCCCAGCCTTCCTCGCTCACGCGCTTGAGCGCCTCGGCCCTGAGCTTTGCGATCTCACGTGTACGAGACTCTGAATGGTCTTCGGTATCGAGCACCATGAAGAGCGTGTTTCGGTAAATGAAGTGATAGTAGCGGCGCCCCATTCGTTCGTCCCATGCTCGCTGCAATGCGACCCCCGACAGATCGTGGTTGCCGCCGACATAGAAGACAGGAGCCCGGGCGCTGGCTGCCCTCTGGTCGAAATCATCCCACTGCGCATCGATCGCGCGACGGTCATCACTTTCACCTTCGATCAAGTCACCCACGCCGATGATGAACGCCGGTCTGAGCAAATTGAGCTGCGCCATCGCAACCTCGAAGACGCCGTGACGCTCACCACCTGTCAAATCCGAGAATACAGCGAAAGAGAAACCCTCACCCCGAGCATCGAAGCGTTCATGGCTCCAGGGCCGCTCTTGTGAGATGAAATCGTGTTCGAAATCACCATGATCATTTGGTGCATGAACCGCACAAGCCATTCCCCCGAAGACGCAGATCAGCCCCGAAGCAAGGATGGACCACCCACGCGCTCGGCACCGCCCGTGAAGCCCCTTCGGGCCCGTCAGACTGTCGACGATACATTTCCGCAAGCAACGCTCCATACTCTGGGAAAGCCGCCGACTATAATAGCGATCCAACGCGTGTGCGGCACCATCAAATGTTGCATATCGCCCAAAATACAATTCAACAACAGGCAGGAATCCATGGCGACTTCTTTGAGAACCTGGCTGTGCGTCTCTATCCTCCTGGTGGCCTGCAAGGATCCTTCAAGGCCGGATCACCGCCAGGCCAGCACGTCCGAAGCATCAGCCCAAACCGAGACTGACATGGCAATCCCCGCGCCCCTGCTTGAGGGCATGGTTTCGTTCAAGGGCGAGCACGCTGAATTCAGAGACTGCATCAATGGCCGAAGATTTCCGGTTTCAACTGAACAAGGTTTCTCAACGCTTAAGCGTGCCTACTCGGACATCGCCGCCAGCCCCGGACATCCACTCAGGCTCACCCTCCGAGGACGCTATCTCGAGCGCCCGACCCGCAAAGCGGAGCGGACAGAGGTACAGCTGGTTATAGAATCCAAGGAGACACTCGAAAATTCGGTTTGCGTGCCCCGCACCACGGCTGAGCTGAGGGGCACATGGTGGCGATTGACCTGGATCGAAGGTGGTGTTGTGCGAGCGGAATCCGGTGCGCCGGAAGCACATATGGTCCTGCACAGCGCATCCGGACGGCTGCGCGGAAGGGCGAGCTGCAACGGTTTCTCCGGAACGTTCCGGGCCACGGACCAATCCTTACAATTCGAAAAAATCAGCTCGACCCGCAAGCTGTGTCCCGGTGCCATGAGTACCGAACAGGCCTTTTTGTCGGCCCTGTCCAGCGCCGATCGTTACCGGATATCAGGTGAAGAACTGGAACTTTTTATTGCGAACACGCTGCTGGCTCGTTTCGAGTCGGTGTATCACTGACCTGCTCGACCCCTGAAACACACCACCCGAAATTCCCAATAAAAGAGGGCCCGAATCCGGGCCCTTGGGGTATCGCTGTGGCGAAGACTCAGCTGCCGCCGTCTGTGGCGTCATCCACCGCGTCTGCTGCAGCCTCTGCTGCTTCTTCTGCCATATCTGAGGCTGCGTCCGCAGCATCATCCATGGCCTCAGCGGCGGCGTCCATGGCCTCATCAGCCATTTCTTCGGCCGCTGCAGCGGCGTCCATGGCCTCATCAGCCATCTCGTCAACCATCGATTCGGCTTCACTAGCGTCATCCATAGCTTCCTCAGTAGCCGCCTCCATGGCCTCGCCCGCCATCTCTTCAGATGCGGCTGCGGCCTCAGTCGCGGCCTCGCCGGCAGCTTCCGCTGCGTCCGGGCTACCGCCGTCTCCGCCGCTTCCACAACCTATGAGAAGTCCCGTCAACAAGGCTAAGATGATTAATTGTTTTAAATGTGTCATGTTCTGCTCTCTCTCGACGTCAGGAAAACACGCAGGCTTTGCGCGTCTCTGCCGCTCTAGTCGAGCGGCTTAGGCCATTGTGATCTAAAGGGGCGGCTTTTTCCAGCACAGTGCAAACAATGCCGGTTCGAAGTTCGGGGTTCTACTCATGTCCCGACCCTACTGGTGCCAAGTCGAGCGCACCAATTGTTCAGCTCGCCCGGTTGATCGCGGCGGTAATCAACTCTCTGGCCATATCCGCTCCGTGCCAGTCACCAATGCGCACCCATTTACCGGGCTCGAGGTCTTTGTAATGCTCGAAGAAATGCTCGATCTGCTGCAGGGTGATCGCGGGCAGATCTGAGAACTCCATGACCGTGTCGTAGCGACGCGTGAGTGATGATGAGGGAACCGCGATGATCTTTTCATCCTGGCCGGCGTTGTCCTCCATGATGAGCACACCAATCGGACGAACGTTGATCACGCATCCGGGCACCAGCTCCCGGGTGTTGCATACCAGCACGTCGATGGGATCACCATCATCAGACAAGGTGTGCGGGACAAACCCATAATTCCCGGGATAAGACATCGGGGTATACAAAAACCGATCAACAACCAGCGTGCCCGCGTCCTTGTCAAGCTCATACTTGATTGGGTGCCCACCGACGGGGACCTCGATAATCACGTTGACGTCTTCAGGAGGATGATGACCTATCGAAATAGCATCAATGCGCATGCCGCAACCTTCATTTTTAACCTATGACGTGGCGCATTGTACTTCCAGTGACGGTTTCAAACAGCCTGAGGGTCCCTGACCCGGTCATTGCGTGGACTCGTGGCGACTCCCCACGAGGCTCGCGATCTGAACCAGCATCAGCTCTTGCAAACTCAGCTCTTCGCGTTCTTTCCGAATCCTGACCGCCTGGGCCGGATCATCGGTGATGATGCCATCGACATTTCGACTGATCATGACTGATACAAGGGCCGGATCATTCACCGTCCAGACCATGACCTTGCGTCCGGATTGCCGGGCGCGCCGGACAAAACCGCGGCGGGCCATCGCAGAACTTACCGCGTAGAAGTCCACATCGATGTTCGTCAGCCTTCCCACTCCGACCGCGGACAACAAGCCAACATCCCAGTCGGGCTGCAATCGCTTGAGCGCCCGGACTCCCCGAAGATTCAATGACATCAACAGGACATCCTGCTCCATACCCGCCGCCAGCACGGCGTCGACAACCCGTTGTTCCAGGGCTCGCTCATGGCCGTAATACTTGAGCTCGATAACAACGCCTATATTTCCTTTCGCAATCGCCAGCACCTGCTCAAGCTCAGGGATGCGTTGGGTAGCGAAATCCGGTCCGAAGCGGCTGCCGATATCAATTTTCTGCAGGCTTGCGAGCTCTGATTGGCCGACCTGCATTCCGTTGCCGGCAATCTTCATCAAGTCCCGGTCGTGAATCACTGCCAGGTGACCGTCCGAGGTCTCCTGGACATCAATCTCAACCCACTCCGCGCCCTGTTCAATCGCTGCAGAAACAGCGGCCAAGGTATTCTCGGGCGCTGCCATTGAGGCACCGCGGTGGGCGATGATTTCTGTGACAGACCGGTCATCTCTTCGCTCCGCGACTGCAAGCAGAAGCATTGCTGCGATGACTGAACCGATCGATATAAAACCAACCATCGCGATGATGGGTTTTCTGAAACCTGGTCGCCCTAAATACCCGGCTGCGCGCCCTGAAAGCGGCATCGTTCGCTCCCTATCGTAGAGGCCGGCAAACTGGAACAGGCCCGTGGACAACACGCTGGCGCTGAGAAACGTCGCGGTGAAATGAGCAAGCGCCCAGAGCATGAGGACCACACCCAATTGGAAAGCAAGGACCTGCAAAGAGCCCCCGGAGGATTGGATAGCAACACCAGAGCCCAGATCGAATACGACCCCGGCCAGGGCGAGGAGGAGCAGGCTGAATACCGCCCAAAGAAGAAAAAATCTCCGGATCGGACGCCTCAGGTGGGACATACGGGATTTCGATGCAAGCAGCGCTTCTCGCACCGTCAAGCTTTCCAGGAGAACCATCGGCAGCGCCACCAGGTAAACCATCACGAAGCGGGAGAGCACAACGATCATGGGCAACAGTGTCAAGACCAAGGCGGCACTGGCTTTCCAGAATTGGGGCGGTCGCGCAGCCAGGTAGTAATTGAGATCGTAATCCCACAGGAAATACATCAGCATCCCGCTAGCCAGTAGCAGAAACGGGGCGGCCAGAGCACTCGACATGAGTACCATTCGGCAGGCCAGGTCAAACAGCCGACCCATCATGCCGAGCCAATTGCCAAGCATGTTCCGCCAGGTCAATGGGACATCCCGGCTGGTTCGCAGCAAAGCCAGCAACATCAGCGACAGTTCGAGGAGCAGGAGCGTCACCCAAATCGCAGCGGCAAACGTGAAAACAAACCAGCCACGAGGCGAAAGAATAAAGCGAAGAATGTCCTCATCGGTCAAGGCTGCATCGCCGGAAAGCAGAATCAGCAGACCAAGCAGACCTGAATAAAGCGGTGTCAGGACCAGCAAGGTCAGTGCATTGGAAACGAGATGAATATTCAGCAGTACGCGCCAGCTTCCGCGGAACAGCGCCCACGCCGGGCCAACCATGTCTCTGAGCATCATCAAGCTAGGGTCAAGCTCCGCGCCGGGACGTCCCGTTCACGATCCGCTCGCGGTCGGGTATCTGGGCACTCAGCGGCTGAAGCGACCCGCATTCGCGGTTCGCTAAATGGCGAGAAACCTGGAGTTCAGCGACGAAAAACCGGCACAGCAGCCTGGTGAAACTCAGAAACTGAATCGGAAGCCCACAGCAGGCCCATGTTGTTTCATGTCAAACAAGAAACGATCTGCACCCGTGCCGTCCTCGTAATCAAAGTCAAGGTATCGATAACCCAGGCTGATGCTGGTCCTGGCACTTATCTGATAGGCGACGCTGCCCGTCAGGACATAGGTCAGGTCCGAACCCACACCAAAACCGCCCACCTGGGCAAGGCCCGTCAGGTCCCATCGGGAGCCCAACGCGCGGTTGTAGAGCACTCCGACGACAGGATCTACCCAACTCTCACCGGCTTTACCCTGCCGGGATTCCAAAGGGCCGTCGAGCCTTGCCTTGGCTGTGATGTCGGCGTACAGCACACCCGCCAACAATCGCGTGTTCTCTGAGACCCGGTAACTTGCAGAAGCAAGCACGGTGGTCTGCTTGTTGCTCACTGTGCCCGACAGCGCCCCCAGGGGGCCCTGCGCGTCCGCCTTGAGGTTCATGTAAACGACATCGAGCAGGACGCCCCAGCGTTCCCCCTCCCCGCGATACATTCCAAGGAATGCGCCATCCAGAGCGTCGAAAATATCGCTGGTGCCCATGTCGACTTCAGCTTCCAGTGGCCCGAGACCAACCTGGCCATCCAGGGTCGGCCCGAGCAAGTAAATTATCAATTGATTGGACCAAGTGTCGGCACCTGCATCGGGCTCGGCTCCATTCACGACACCTGACAACAACACCATGGACAGCACAACAGATTTTCGAACCATAAATCTTACCAATGTGATCATCTCATTCCCCAATTCAACACAACGTCCCAGACCCTGATCGGGTCATGAAATCCTCAACAGTGTAAGTCCGCGAACCACGGCTCCGCAGAATATACCTAACACGAGCCCGGGCCTCAATCCCCGTCAACGGGTGACCAACCACCTCCAAGGGCCTTGTAGAGCCGGATGATGGCAATCGTGTAAGAGGCCAAGGCCTCGGATTGTGCCAACTCGGAGCCAAACAACGAGCGCTCCGTGTCGAGCACTTCCAGGTAGCTGGTTACTCCGCCATCGTAGCGGGCCCTCGACAGCATCGCAGCGCTGCGCGCCGCAGTGACCTGGCGCTCCCGCGCATCATATTCCGTGCGGTAAGTGCGAACAGCAACCAGGCTGTCCTCGACTTCTTTGAAAGCGCTCTGAACTGTCTGCAGATAAGCCTGCATTAATTGCTCCGTTCTCGCTTCTTCCGCTTCTACCTGGCGAGCATTTCGTCCCGCATTGAACAACGGCGCAAACAGGCCAGCACCAACACTCCAGTATTCCGAGCCACTGTTCGATAAATCGGACAATTCTGAGCTCTCCAGGCCCAGTGCACCTGTCAGCGACAAGGAGGGCCACCGCGCCGCCTCGGCCACGCCAATTCTCGCAGTCTGGGCCGCAAGTTCTGCCTCGGCCACCCGAACGTCTGGCCTGCGCTGCAGCAATTCCGATGGCAGGCCTGCAGGTACGCTGGGTGGCAAGACCTGGTCGCTCAAGGCCACGCCACGCTCGATGGGTCCCGGATTCTGACCCAACAGTATGGACAGCGCATTTTCGGTCTGGATCATCGCGCGCTCGGCTGCGGAGACGGAACCCTCAGCCACCGCCAGCTCGATTTCCGCCTGGTTGACATCCAGCAACGGAACCGTGCCCTTGTCGTAACGGGCGCTGATGATCTCCAGGCTTTCTGCTCGCGCATTACGGGTCCGCCCGGAGATTTCGAAGCGCTGATCCAGATCCCTCAGGCGCATGTAGGCTTCGGCCACCGATGCCACCAGGCTGATGGTCAGCGCAACGCGGGCCTCTTCAGTGGCGAGCAGCTGTGCCCTGGCGGCCTCGTTGGACCGACGAAGTCGACCGAACAGGTCGACTTCGAAAAAAACCTCCGCGCCCACTCGGTATTGGTCAACCGGGTCACCCAATAGTCCGCCCGGCAGCGAATTCCGGCTGTTTCTTGCCCGTCCAGCGCTCGCCGCAGCGTTCACCTCGGGCCAGAGCCTTGACTCCGAGACCCCGAGCAGGGCCCGATATTCCTCCACCCGAGCCGCAGCGATCAACAAATCCCGGTTGTTTTCGAGCGCGACCTGAACCAATTCAACCAGTTTGGGATCTCTGAACAGGGTCCACCAGGGCAGGTTGGCCAGACTCTCGCCTTCATCGATCGCCTGGCGATAGGTCTCTGGGACCTCAAGCTCGGGGCGCTGGTAATCCGGGCCCAGCATGCAACCTCCGAGCAGGAGGCCCAAAAGAAAAACCAGCGGGCGAAAGCCACTCATGCGACATCGACCTTGGAGGAACGGCGGTTGAGGTAGCGTTCAACGAATATGAACATCGCAGGCACAACCAGCACGCCGACCGCAGTGGCTACCAGCATTCCGCTGAACACTGTCATTCCCATCACTTTCCGGGCCTCTGCGCCTGCTCCTGAGGCAATCAGCAACGGGACGACTCCGAGAATGAATGAAAACGCCGTCATTAAAATGGGACGGAACCGGGATCGTGCCGCGGTCATCGCCGCATCAACAATATCCTTGCCTTTCTGCAATTCAAGACTCGCAAATTCCACGATGAGAATGGCATTTTTTGCCGACATTCCAATCAGCATAACCAGTCCGATTTGTGCAAATACGTTGTTGACATAGCTCTCGCTGATCAATCGGGCGAGAAACAATCCCGCGATGGCGCCGAAAACCGCGATGGGTGTACCAAGCATGACCGAAACCGGCAAAGACCAGCTCTCATATTGGGCTGCCAGGATCAAAAACACGAAGACCATGGCCATCAGGAAGACCACCCCTCCCGTTCCCTGCGCAATTTTTTCCTGGTAAGACATGTCCGCCCACGCATAGCTCATGTCTGCCGGAAGCACCTCACCGGCAACCTCCTCAAGGGCGTTGATGGCCTGTGCGGAACTGTAACCGGCGGCTGGCTGACCGGTGACCTGGGCGGAACGATAGAGATTGAATCGATTGGTAAACTCAGCCCCCTGTGTTCGGGACGTCGTCACCAGCGTGGACAGCGGCACCATGTTGCCCTCGCGATTGCGAACATAAAACATCCTGATGTCCTGTTCACTGTCCCGATAATCCGGCTCGGCCTGCACATAAACCTTGTACAGACGGCCAAAACGATTGAAGTCGTTGACATAGGCGCCGCCAAGGAACGCCCCGATTGAAGTATTGATGTCGTTCAGTGACACCCCAAGCTTCAAGGCCTTGGGCTTATCGATATCCAGGTAAATTTGAGGCACGCCCGCTCGGTAAAGGGAACTGGCGCTGGCAATTTCAGGCCGCTGGGCGGCCGCCTGCGTGTAGGCAGCCACCTGTTCCGCCAGGTATTCCGGCGAATTGCCGCCGATGTCTTGCAACATCATGCTGAAACCTGACCCGGTGCCCAGGCCGGGAATGGCAGGAGGCCCGAACGCAAAGGCAAAACCCTCGGTAACGTGCGACATGAATTGGAAGTTCAATCGCCGCACAATGTTTCTGGCCTCATCGCGGATACCCGGGCGATCATCCCAGTCCTTGAGTTGCAGGAAAATGAATCCGGCATTGGACTGCGTGGTGCCTGTCAGCATGCTGTAACCCGCCACGGTCGTGTAACTCTCTATGGCATCAATTCCCGCAATGATCTTCTCCACCTGGCTCATCACCTCTTCGGTACGCTGCAGTGAAGCGGCGTCCGGCAACTGCAAGGCGGCCAGAATGTAACCCTGGTCCTCCTCAGGCACGAAGCCGCCGGGAACTGCACGAAACAGCCACACCATGCCGACAATGAGTGCCGCCAGCAGCACACCTGCGCGCAGGAGGCGACGTGAGAAGAAATCCGTGAAGACCATGAACCGCGCTGCGCCGCGGTCAAAGTTACGGTTGAACCAACTGAAAAAGGGATCCAGAAGTCCTTTTTTCTCTCCTGGCGGACGCAGCAGCAGCGCTGACAGGGCGGGGCTCAGGGTCAGCGCGTTGATGGAGGAAATGGCGACGGAGATGGCAATGGTGATGGCAAACTGCTGGTACAGGCTTCCCGTGATCCCGCCCATTGTTGCCACGGGCACGAACACCGCGATCAGCGAAAGCGAAGTCGCAACAATCGGCGCCGAAACCTCTTTCATGGCCGCAATGGTCGCCTCACGGGCCTGCATGCCCTTCTCCATTTTTTGAGCGACCGCTTCGACGACAACAATGGCGTCATCAACCACGATTCCGATCGCCAACACCAGGCCCAGCAGAGACAGCGTGTTGATGGAAAAACCCAACAGGGGGAATACCGCGAACGTGCCAATCAGTGAGACAGGCACTGCGAGCGTTGGAATCAACGTCGAACGAACATTCTGCAGAAATACGAACACCACGAGAATCACCAGGCCGATGGCCTGGAACAAGGTGACAACGATTTCCCGAATGCCCGCCGATATGGGCTTGGTCGTGTCCAGGGACACCACGTACTCAACATCCTCGGGAAACCTAGTCTCGAGTGAATTCATGGCGGCCAGAACTTTTTCAGCCACGTCCAGGCCATTGGCATCGGGTAACTGATAGATCGCCAGCACCGCACTGGCGGCCTGGTTTAAGCGCGTGGACACCACGTAATTCTGGGTTCCCAACTCGATGCGTGCGACATCCCGGAGCAGTACCTGCGAGCCATTGGGGTTGGAGCGCACGACGATATTGCCGAACTCCTCTGCCGTAATCAGTCGGCCCGGTGTCTGGACCGTGTAGGTAAACTCGGTGCCTTCTGGCGCAGGCGGACCACCGATCTGACCAGCGGGAATCAGAACATTCTGTTGTTGCAGGGCCTGGGTCAGGTCAGGGACCGTCAGCCCCAACTTCGCAAGCTGGTCGGGTTTGACCCATATCCGCATCGCATATTCGAACACCGACCCACCCAGCACGTCTGCCTGGCCAACGCCCTGTATACGCGCCAGTTCATCAAGCACGTTGATGGTGCTGTAGTTGGTCAGGAATTCGGCGTCATAGGTGCCCCCCGGCGATATCATCGAAATCAGCATGAGGGGAAAGGACAATTGCTTTTTCACTGTCACCCCCAATCGAGTCACTTCCTGGGGTAACAGCGCCTGGGCCTCCGACACCCGATTCTGTGTCAGGACGTTGGCCATGTCGATGTCTGTTCCAACATCGAAAGAGACCTGCAGTTGCATCGTGCCGTCACTGGCGTTGGTGGACTTCATGTAAATCATGTTTTCCACGCCATTGACCTTCTGCTCAATCGGCGTGGCGACAGATTGTTCAACATTGACTGCATTCGCGCCGGTGTATGCGCCACTGACAGACACCATGGGCGGTGTGATTTCGGGATATTGGGAGATGGGCAGTCCCCGCATGGAGATGAAGCCCACCATGACGGTGATGATCGCAATCACCATGGCCACGATGGGTCTTTTTACAAAAAATTCAGCCATTAATCAGGCCCCATCGGCATCTGCTGCGGGCCCGCGCACCCGGACTTTCATACCGGACTTGAGTCGCTGCAACCCATCCAGTGCCACGCGATCTCCCGCCTCAAGACCGGATTCGACGATCCAGTCGCGATCAATCTGAGGGCCCATGGTGACCTTGCGCATCTCCACGGTATTGTCCTGCCCGACCAGTGCCACGCGGAAGATGCCCTGTTGCTCCATGACCGCACGTTGCGGAACCGCTATAGCGCCCTCCCTGACATCGACCTGGGCACGAACGCGCGCAAACTGCCCCGGCAAAACGAGGCGTTCGGGGTTGGGAAAATCCGCCTCGAGCGTCAGGGTGCCCGTTTGCGGATCGACCGCAGCATTGAAGCTCACGATGGAGCCCTCGTAATCATGCAGGCTGCCGTCGGCAAGAATCATCTCCAGATTGGCATCACTCGCCCGACGATCGTCGAGCTGTTTCATTCTCTCCGCGACATCTCGTCGAAAACGGAGGTACTCGCGTTCATTGATAGAAAAACGAACCCTGATCGGATCTGTTTTAGATACGAAATTCAGGACCACCGGATTGGGATCTCGCCCGACATACTCACCTACTTTGGCCTGGGTGATTCCAATGAGCCCGTCGATGGGCGCATGCAGACGCGTATATCCCAACTTGATTTCCGCCTGCTCAACCTGGGCACTTGCCACCTGCAGGGCCCCCTCAGCCGCCTCGACCTGGGCAACCGCGCCATCGAGGTCCTGTTGGCTGACCGCTCGCATCGCCGCGAGGGGCTTGATTCGGTCCAAATCACTCTGGGCTTTGGCAATTCGGGTTTGCGCCTCGGCAAGCCGGCCTTTAGCCTCGATGACTTCAGCCGTATAAGGACGCGAGTCAATCACGTAAAGCAATTGCCCCTGACCCACGGGCCGCCCCTCCAGGAAATGCATTTCCTCCAGGACCCCATCAACTCGGGCCCGGATGGGAATATCCACCGATCCCAGCGTTTGCCCGACCATGTCGTAGTAGATTGGGATATCGCGTGGCTCGATGGCCATGACCTGGACCCCTATGGGCGGCAATTTTGGAGCCTCACGCTTGCTGCAGGACAGCAGAATCATGCTCGACAGACACATCAGGAGGATGTGGTAGTTTCTGCTTTTGGAATTCATCATCAGTCTCTTCCCAATCAGTTTCGATTCTTCGCCTGTCCTTGACCGGATACCGGAGCCCCGCGTAAACAGACACCGCGCTGCCCCGTTACAGGCCGCAGGGCGCCGCGGTCGTGATCAAGCCCGAGCCGGATGCTCCGGTAACCGATCCCCAAGTCTTAGGCACCGGCGTGGGCAGGCACCGCACAAGCCACGGATCCCACCCGCACGAAGCGAAAACTGTCCCAAGCCGCGGTCTGACTCGCTGTCTGACCGGGCTACGATAACATCGCAGCACCGCCAATCAAACCGTTCTGGCAAGTAACGGAAATATCGTCTGTCATCGCCACCCGGAGGGCACATTGACGCGGACCAGTGGTTTTACGTCCTTGTGCTGTGCCATAATTTGCGGCGATATCTGAATAGCCCCTCAGAGGCTGAAGGACAAAAAATGCCCATTTCAAATGGTGGCACCGGTCCAACTAGAGTTCTTATCATCGAGGACGACGAACCCAGTCGCCTGCTCTATCGGGACTATCTTGAGCAAGCGAGCTACGTGGTCATGGAATCCGCCAATGGCATAGACGCGTTGCGCCTGATCCGGGAGCAGGCTCCCGATCTCGTTATCACGGATATTTTCATGCCAAGACAGGATGGTCTCGAAGTCATTCTGACAATCAAGTCTGATTTCGATTCAATTCCTGTCCTTGCGATTTCCGGAGGTAGCGGCGCATTTGCTGGGGACAACTACCTTAAGATCGCCCGCGAATTCGGGGCTGAGCAAATACTGAAAAAACCCTTTACCCGGTCAGAATTTCTCTCCGCTTGTGAGCAAGCGCTGCAGTGATCGACACCCTGGGAATTGCAAATCAAGTGGTTTGACGCAAGGCAAGTGATTTCATCAAGGGCGAACAGCGTAATCCGGATTCAGGCGGCCAATGATTACAGATTGATCCATTCTCGAGCCATGCCGACACGGGGCGGCCGCCGGAGACCCATGTACATAAAGCTTTCTCCGAAACGGGGCCCAGGGAGCACCGGCACGCATGGATAGAACCTACCCCGTGCTCCAGGATATTGCCGAGCGGGCCTGGATTGATGCCGAGCAATATCGGCAAATGTATCAGGCCTCCATCGACGACAACGAGACTTTCTGGGCGGAGCAGGCCGGTCGGGTCGACTGGATCAAACCCTTCAGCGAGGTCAAGGATGTTTCGTTCGAATCGGAAGATCTGCATATCCGCTGGTACGCCGACGGCACGCTCAATGTCAGTGCGAATTGTATTGACCGGCACCTGCCCGAGAGAGCCGATGATATCGCCATTATCTGGGAAGGTGACGATCCTGGTGTGGATCGCAGAATAAGCTATGCCGAGCTGTATGAATCGGTATGCCGCTTCGCCAATGTGCTGCTGAAACTCGGGGTCAAAAAGGGCGACCGGGTCACGATTTACCTGCCGATGATTCCAGAGGCCGCGTTCGCCATGCTGGCCTGTGCGCGGATCGGCGCGGTTCACTCGGTGGTTTTTGGCGGCTTTTCACCCGAAGCGCTGGCTGGGCGCATCATGGATTGTGCATCAGAATTCGTGATCACGGCAGATGCTGGAGTCCGGGGTGGCCGATCTGTCTCCCTGAAACGCAATGTCGACCAGGCTGCGAGCATTGGGCAAGTTCCGGAACTGTTAAAAACCGTACTCGTGGTCAAAAACACGGGGGATGACATTGACTGGCAGCCACAGCGGGATGAGTGGTTGCACGATCACCTGACCACCGTCGAAGCGAACTGCCCCCCGGTGGAAATGGGGGCGGAAGACCCCCTGTTCATACTGTATACCTCCGGCTCCACGGGCAAACCCAAGGGCGTGCTGCACACATCGGGAGGCTACCTTGTCTACGCCGCTCTCACCCATCAATACGTTTTTGACTATCATCCCGGTGACATTTACTGGTGCACGGCGGATGTGGGTTGGGTGACCGGCCACAGCTACATCATTTACGGACCACTTGCCAATGGCGCGACAACGCTGATGTTCGAGGGCGTGCCCAATTATCCAGACAGCAGCCGATTCTGGCAGATATGCGACAAGCATGGAGTCAACATCTGCTATACCGCGCCAACCGCCATCCGCGCCCTGATGCGGGAAGGCGACGGTCCGGTTCTGCGGACTTCACGCAGGTCACTCCGACTGCTGGGTTCGGTGGGTGAGCCGATCAATCCCGAGGCGTGGGAATGGTACTACCACGTCGTCGGTGACGAGCGATGCCCGATTGTGGATACGTGGTGGCAGACCGAGACCGGCGGAATCATGATCACGCCGCTGCCCGGCGCAACGGCGCTCAAACCGGGTTCCGCGACACGCCCGTTCTTTGGTATCCAACCGGCCCTGGTGGATGAAGATGGCAGGTTGCTGGAGGGCGAGACGGAAGGCAATCTCGTCATCACCGATAGCTGGCCGGGTCAGATGAGGACCGTGTACGGCGATCACCAAAGGTTCGTGGAGACCTATTTTTCAAGCTACCCCGGGTATTATTTCAGTGGCGACGGCTGCAAACGCGATGCCGACGGTTATTACTGGATCACCGGGCGAGTTGATGACGTTCTGAACGTATCGGGTCATCGAATGGGAACCGCCGAGGTCGAAAGTGCGCTGGTCGCACACCCGGCTGTTGCCGAATCTGCCGTGGTGGGTTACCCCCATGAAATCAAGGGCCAGGGCATCTACGTTTTCGTAACAACCAATGCTGACATTGAGCCGACGGATGAATTGCGCCAGGAACTTCGCGCCTGGGTCAGGAAGGAGATCGGGCCGATCGCCTCCCCGGATCTCATCCAGTGGGCTCCGGGTTTACCAAAAACGCGATCCGGGAAAATCATGCGCAGAATTCTGCGTAAAATTGCGGCTGACGACTGCACTGAACTGGGAGACACCTCAACGCTTGCAGATCCGGAAGTTGTGTCCCACCTGATCGCTGATCGTCTGCACCGCAAAACACCTTAGGCCCAGACCGGGACGCGAAAACAAGGGAACACCACGATGCAAACCACTGACAGTCGCAAGGCCTACTGGCGCGCAAACATGAAATTGGTGGGCGCCTGCCTTGGCGCCTGGTTCTTGTTTTCCTATTTGTTTGGAATCATCCTGCTCGAGCCGCTCAACGCCTTCCATCTGGGGGGTTACCCGCTGGGTTTCTGGTTCGCCCAGCAAGGTTCGATTTTTGCATTCGTCCTCATCATTTTTTTCTATGCAAGGCGCATGAACAAGCTCGATCGTAAGTACGGTGTTCAGGAGGACTAGCCGAGCACCATGGACCTACAACTCACCACATATCTCATCGTCGGCGCCAGCTTCGCTCTCTACGTTGGCATCGCCGTCTGGTCGAAAGCTTCGAGCACCCACGAATTTTATGTCGCGGGTGGACATGTGCATCCGGTTGCAAACGGCATGGCCACGGCGGCCGACTGGATGTCCGCCGCCTCGTTCATCTCCATGGCCGGATTGATCGCTTTCCTGGGCTACGATGGTTCCGTTTACCTCATGGGCTGGACCGGTGGCTATGTTTTGCTCGCCCTGCTGCTTGCGCCCTACCTGCGCAAATTCGGCAAATTCACTGTCCCGGAATTCATAGGCGAGCGGTATTACTCAAAGACGGCTCGGGCAGTGGCCGTGTTTTGCCTGATCGTAACCTCCATCACTTACGTGATCGGACAGATGAAAGGTGTGGGAGTTGCGTTCGGTCGTTTTCTGGAGGTGCCTTTCGAGGTCGGCGTCCTGATCGGCATGGCGATCGTTTTCGCCTATGCTGTGCTGGGTGGCATGAAAGGAATTACCTACACGCAAATCGCCCAATATTGCGTCCTCATATTCGCCTATACCGTCCCGGCGGTCTTCATAGCACTCAATCTGACCGGCCAGGCACTGCCCCAAATCGGCCTGGGCAGCACCATGACGGACGGCTCGGGACTGAGACTCCTGGACAGGCTGGATCAGGTCGTTACTGAACGGGAGATCGGACGAGCACACGTCTGAAC